>LUJS01000024.1:0-160 GCA_001689495.1 Bacteroidales bacterium M8
TATTGTATTCGATTGGCTGAATAGTTACTAAAGCCGCCCACGAGTGTTAAATAACATTAACACTATTGCCCATTAGAACAAAAACGCCTAACTTTGCACTCGCAATCCGGAAGAGATTAAACCTCATCCTTAGGAGAGATGGCAGAGTGGTCGATTGCGG
>LUJS01000024.1:190-79965 GCA_001689495.1 Bacteroidales bacterium M8
GGGGGTTCGAATCCCTCTCTCTCCGCAATAAAGCCTGATTTTTCAGGCTTTTGTTGTATCTACACCCAACCTTGCACCCAAAACGGGGGTCAGCGGATTTTCCCGGTGGGCAGTAGCAAATCCCTATTGGGATGTTAATAATATAACCTAAAGGGTATAATTATGACGGAAATATAATATTTTATACCCTTTATGGTGTAGTTTGGGGTAAATTCATTATATTTGCACCCAAAAGGGTATATTCGTATGACTCAATTAGCAAAATATGTGAAGGAGATGCGCAAGCAGTTCGGGCTTACGCAAGTTGACCTGTCCCAGAAATCCGGGGTGGGGTTGCGTTTTGTGCGTGAGCTTGAACAGGGAAAGGAAACTCTACGTCTTGACAAGGTAAATCAGGTGCTGGCGCTGTTCGGGGCTGTTATGACACCCGGAAAAATATCTGAATCATGAAACAGGCAAATGTGTATGTAGGCAAAAACCTTGCCGGGGTCCTGACAGAGGACGACTTGGGCTATGAGTTCAGATATGATTCCGATTATCTAAAATCGGAAGGAGCCGAAGCTGTGAGCCTGACACTGCCTTTATCAGTAAAGCCATACCGCGACAAGGTATTGTTCCCATTCTTCGATGGTCTGATACCCGAAGGATGGCTTCTGGACATTGCAGAACAGAGTTGGAAAATATCTGCCCGCGATAGATTTTCACTGCTTCTTGCCTGTTGCAAGGACTGCATCGGCAATGTAAGCGTGATCCCGGTTGATGGAAGGGAGGCTGCTGATGAATAAATGTCTTTTTTGTTATAAGCCCCTTGCTGATGGCGAGGTGGATTACCATAAGGCGTGCGCCCGCAAGATATTTGAATCGACAACGGCACCTGTTCTTCCATACACCAGAACCAATATAAAGGAACTGGCACGTGAGATTGTTACAGCAAGTACCACCGTGACCGGAGTACAGGCAAAACTATCTCTCGATATTGCGAGAGGCCATAAGGGAGAACCGCAACGATTCACGATTGTCGGATTGTGGGGACGCTTCATACTCAAACCACAGACCGATCGCTTTGCCAATCTACCTGAAAACGAGGACTTGACAATGCACTTGGCAGAGGCCGTCGGAATCAAGACCGTGCCTCATTCGCTGATACGTTTCGTTGACGGCGAACTCTGCTACATTACCCGCCGAGTTGACCGCACCAAGAAAGGCGAGAAGATTGCCATGGAGGATATGTGCCAGTTGTCGGAACGCCTCACGGAGGACAAATATAAGGGCTCGTATGAGCGCATAGCCAAACTGATAAAGCAATACTCGGCGGCTCCGCTTTTGGATGTGGTCAACTTCTGGGAAGTGGTACTGTTCTCATGGCTGACCGGCAATGCCGATATGCACCTGAAGAACTTCTCGCTGTTCCGACCTTCCGAGAACTATATGCTGACCCCCGCGTATGATTTGCTCTCGACTTCGATAGTTATGCCGGATGATGACGAGGAATTGGCACTGACTCTGAACGGGAAGAAAAAGCGTATTAAGAGAAGTGACTTCGATACGGCAATGCGCGATAGCGGCATGGATGAAAAGGCTATTTCAAATCTCTTCAACAAGTTCTACAAAGCCATTCCGAAATGGTACGGCTTTATCGAAGAATCGTTCCTTCCCAGCAACATGAAACTGGCATATCGGGCGCAAATAGAGTGGATGTCGAGTCGGCTGTATGGCGCTTGAAAATGGCCTACTACAATCATTAAGTTCAATTCTCAGATAGAATCGAAACTAATGATCTTCAGATAACAGACTTACAATATTCAGAGTCAGATATATAACCGAAAGGCTCATCAACCTCTCTCCGCAATAAAGCCTGATTATCAGGCTTTTGTTGTATATGCACCCAATTTTGCACCCAAAACGGTCAAAGTTGGGTGTTTTTATTGGCCCATTATCACGGAGTTACGAAATTTTGTTGTAACTTTGCGTATGGCTGCACTCCACAAGATATATATTCTGTGTGCTGGCTTTGCTCTCGCCTGTAACCTGTGGGCGCAAAGTCATGGGAATTCTATGCCAACAGACACAAGTCCGCTCAAAATTGAGCGCGACGCTCTTGGTGCAGTGTATTATTGGATAGATAATAATGAGCTTGATCTTGGCCAAGTGGATTACAGCGGTTTATATGAAACTTATCTGACACCTATTGAAGGGCAGTTGTTTGAGGACTGTACTCAGCTATTCATTGAGGGGAAACTTCATTTGGAGCCGACCTTTCTAAAAACATACAATTATTGGGGCAGCCATACTTTTGATGCTCCCGTCAACGGTGTGCTTGGCAATGATTTCAGACGGATCGAGGTCTATTTCTATCCTGATGCGGTAAAAACCGATTCCGTGACATACTCCGTAAGAGGCCGGACAAAGGTGAAGAAGAATGTCTGCGATTTTTCGGGAGAAGTCAAAATCAAGAAAATCTACCATGTTTTTGAGCGTGACGCGGATTCTCCTGACTGCTATAAAATCATCGCCGATTATTTGCTCAAGGAAGATTCTACAAAAAATGGAAGCGGAGTATTTCGCGGTATATTCGGCGCGTACGGATATATTACGGGTGATGCGCCGGATGTCATTAATGTAGACAACATTGATCAGGAAGGCGACGGATATATGAACCGCTCCTATGTCGGCACATGGCAGAGCTACAAGAATCCTGCGACAGTAAAACGCTGTATGTGGGGAGATAACCGTCTGCCATTCCGCTTTGATTTCGATATAGGAGCCGGTGAAATCCGCGTTAATCCAAAATATGCCTCACCCGAATGGGATAGAATCATGCAATGGAAAGACCTTGATATTGTCGAACCCGAAAGCGGTGACAGCCGTGCATCATACAAAAATCCGTGGTGGTAATGAAACTGACCGATAAACGAGTAGGGATAATCGACCGATATTATATGCGTATCTACCTTGCGTATTTGAGCAAAAAGGACCCGGCCCGCTTTGTAGCATGTCTAAATGTCGGTTTAACAATGGGGCTGTTGTTGTCCCCTATCCCTATCTTTTGTGCGGAATTATTCCGTGCAGGCGAAGGGAATATTGATGCCATCATACTGTCATTATACGCCATATCCATTTTGGCATGGGCTTTTGGCACATATAATGAAAAAAGAATCCAACAATTGAAAGCCATGAGCTCCTCTTATCGCGGCAAATACTCTGTTCCGACATGGTGTCTGTTTATGATTATTCCGATTGGTTTTATATGGGTTGTTCTTATGTATTGGTTGATGTTGCGTTATGTGATACATCCATACCAACTTGAAGGTATTTTTGTAAGATGACAAATACAACAATGGATAAATCAAGGGTTCCGTCACCATATTTCCCAAAGCATACTGCAGTGTTTCGATGCAAAGTGGATAAACGACAATACATATTGCCGTTTGTAATCTGTAGTATGCTTGATGTCATAGTTCTTACTGTTACCCGTAATATCCTATTGGGTCTATGATGATAATAATACTACTTCGATTATGCCATAATGGGACATTTGTCACATCAAATGTCAAATATTAGTTGTAACTTTGCTTAATAACAATCCAAAGTATATGAAGTATAAGACAGGCACTTACATTATTGTTACGTTAGCATTCTCTATATTGGGTATGCTATTGTGGGCTGTCGGCTGTCACAGGCAAATCTCAGACAATAATGAAATACGGAGGATTTTTGACATCTACCATGCCAATTCTGAATATTTTCTTTCCGGTCAGGTAATTTCAAAAGACTTACTTTACGATTATGGCACTATGTATCGTGATGTTTATGTTCTGGAAATAGATGTTGATTCTTTTGAAATCTATAAAAATGATTTAAGGATTGGCATGCCATTTCTCGGAGTATATGACAGCATACGTAATAAAGCATACATCCAATCACCCATATATAATAGACAGACTCATAACGAGTATCAAAAAGGGGATACGCTGCCGACTGTTAGAATTAACTCTACTGATGGTGTAGTACATTTCTCAGATGGGCTTCAATCTGGAATGCTCGTTGTTGAAAAGTCGGATGCTTTGTCGGCAAAGGAGAATAGAAATACAATACGTTTTTAAGTAAAAAACCTTTATGACATGAAACTCCGAACCATCGTCATATTGGCAATATGCGTCGTAATAATCAGCGTATACGCCCTCTATAATTTTATTTTGGTGCCGATTCTGGTTTATGGATGGGTCACCGGGGCATTTATCATTACTTTAAATAGGAAACATCTAAAACTCAACTTCGTAGAATTTCTGAATAAATACAGTTGGCCCTATTTTGGTGTATCTGTTTTGCTTGTCTTATTGGCAGCAGTTAATTCCATCGGGTATCATAATAGTGCAAAAGAATACCGACGATGCTTTGAAACTGAAATAAATGATACTGTAGCCGGCATAGACCGTTGGGGCAAGATGGGCAATAAGATAAATCTGACAAATGGAGAATCATTTGGAGTATACATATCTCCGCTTACCGAAGTCATTGATTTGGAAAACGTGATACAGAAAAAGAAGAATATTGTAACTCTGCAAAAGAAAGCCAATAACGACACAATAGTCTTTGTGGATTCGCATGAATATAAGTGGACTTTTGTAATTGCTGATCCATCATTAAAAACTATCTTTGAAGAATAATGAAACATACCGAAATACGATTATGACGGACAAACGATTATTTGGATGACGTGGGTAGAATTGGTCGGTATCGTGGTCGGGGTTGCTTGTCAGAGGGGACAAGGACAGAATTTATATGGCTATCTTTGCGGGAGGGTATGTCTTTTTTCTCAAAATTTTTCTTCGTTTGGGGTTGAGTTTTGCGGATGTTGTGTGTCTTTATAGTGTATGACAAAGAGAAACGACATAGAGAAACTATTCAAAGCACATTATGCGCAGATGTACCGGTTGGCCGTGGCACTTCTGCACGACGATGATCTTGCGCGCGACATCGTCCATGATGTGTTTGCATCGCTTCTCGAAGCGCCACCTGTGACTGCTGCCGCAGGCGGTTATCTGATCAAAGCTGTCAGAAACCGCTGCCTGAACCATATCCGCGACTGCGAGATCCACCGCAGGATTGCCAATCACTATTTCCTCGAAAACGAGGAGTATGACAGCGAGGATTGGCCTGACGAAGAAACCATTGTCCTGATATACAATTTTATCACGTCTGAAATATCGCCACAGGCGAGGCGCGTCATGGAATTACGATTCTCCGAGGGCTTGACGTTTGCCAGCATTGCCGCATCAATGGACATAAGCGAGACAGCCGTTTACCGTCATCTGAGTCATGCACTGACAATCATCCGCAAAAAACTCAACGAAAATGGACAAACATGAACTTGTGCTTGATATTGTCGAGCATCCCGAGAAATATACATCCGACCAGCTGGCAGAAGTGTTGTCTGACCCGGAGACCAAGGAGATATACAATCTGCTTTGCAAGACAATTTCTGCAATGGAAACCGAAAAGGAGATAGATGTCGACGCCGAATGGGAAGCTTTCTCGGAGAAACATCCGGCCCGTTCCATCAAATCATTCTTTTGGCCGGGGAGCCGTGCCGCTTCATTGGTCGCCATAGTCGGCACGTCAATCGTGGCTGTCGCAGCCGGGATAGCCTTCACGGTGGCCTTAATCGACCACAAGCCGAAACAGATTGCCGATAATGTGGCTGTTGCTCCGTCTGTGGCAGCCGTGTCGACTGATGCATCAACGACCGGGAACGCTACCGTCAAGGCTGACCTGACACCGATAATGTTTGAGAACGAGCCTCTTGAAAACATAATGAAAGAGGTGGCTGACGCTTACGGCATAGAAGAAATCAGGTTCAATGACCCTGAAACTGCCTCGCTGCATCTTTACTACAAGCTGGACCCGTCGTTACCGCTCGACGAGGTCGTGGAACAGCTCAACACATTCGACCAAATCAACATCCGGCAAAACGGCAATATCCTAACCATTGACTGACGATGAGAACTGTACTGACCCTAATATTGGCTGTGCTGACCTGCATCTCGGCCGATGCTCATAAATACTCCTATTCGTTCAACAATACCCCTATATCAGAGGCGATTGTCAGAATCAGCAAAGACCATCCCGATGTAAACATTTCATTCATCTACAAGGAGCTCGACAACTACAGGACATCGGCGAGAATACAATCCGACGATGCATACGATGCCTTGAGACAGACAATCGGGCTCAATCCGATAACCATAACGACGAAGAATGGCTCCTTTTATGTCGAGGCATTGCAACGTGGCAAGTATAAATATCACGGCAAGTTGGTCGGTTCCGACAAAGAGTCTGTCGTCGCCGCAACCGTATTAATAATAAATCCGACCGATTCTACTGTCATTACCTATGGAATTTCGGACAAAGATGGCCTCTTTTCAATCCCTTGCGACAAAAGGAATGTATTGGCCAAAATAAGTTGTCTCGGATATAAGACTACTTATTGCAATCTTGGCTCATTCAACGTCGGCACCATAACCATGCAGGAAAATGCCATAAGTCTTGCCACAGTAAATGTCGAGGGAAGTAATGCAACCGCATATTCGGACAGAACTGTATATCTGCCCACGCAACGGCAGAAAAGCGCGTCGCAAAATGCAACGGACCTCCTGAGATTCATGGCTATCCCACAGATAAAAATCAATGCGTTGGACAATGCCGTTACCGATAATTTCGGCAATGAGGTTGCCATGTTCATAAATGGCATGGCTGCCTCTGCCGAAGAACTCGAAGGGTTGCTCACGGCAGATGTGCGCCGCGTGGAATATCTTGAATTTCCCACTGATCCTCGTTACAAGGGAGTCCCGCGAGCCGTCAATTTTGTAGTGCAGGAGTATATCTATGGCGGATATACCAAGGCATCGGTCAGCGAAAACTTTCTTGTCGGATTGTCAAGCAGGGCAAACATATTCAGTAAATTTTCTTACAAGAAAATGAATTATGATCTGTATGTCGGTTCGAATAACTGGGACAACCATCACATCGGGAGCACGGTCTCCGAGAATTATCGTTTGAAATCGGATCAAGGCGGCTACACCAATGCAAGACGTGATGAATTGCTCGACAAGACTCATTTCCGGGAGGACCAGATACCTGTTACTTTCCGTGCCACCTATAACAGCGACAAATTACAGATACGGAATACCGTCGGTTTTATCCATGACAACACTCCCGTATCAGACATAGAAGGCAGAGTGGTGTTCAGCGAACATGACGAGAACAATTCACAGTTCATCCGATCCAACACGACACGAAAGAACTCTGCCATATATTCAGGCTCATTCTATTATGTGATGCAAAAAGGGTATTCGTTGGACATTACGCCGACTTTCAACTACACTCACACCGACGACCGGTTCCTTTACAATGCCATGGACAATCAATCAATAGTCCGAAATGCGGAAGAGGATGCCTTTAATTTCAGAATAAATGCAAGGACCAGAAAAACAATAGGCCGCAATCATTCAATCATTGCAGGAGTCGATGGAGGCCAATGGAGTAATAACCTTCACTACGATGGCACAATTCAATATGCCGACAAATTTCGCCTCAGCTTTGCCTCCGGTCTTGTCGGATATGCTTATAAGTCATCTAAAATATCCGTAGGCGCAGATCTGGGCGTGTGCTGGGAAGGTAGCGACATTAACGGCAAGACTCAAAACGACGTGTATCCTTGGACACATATTAATGTCCAGTATTCGCTGACCAAGAAGCATCTGTTCTCAACCTATTTTCAGTATGCGACAAATTCACCGACAATTTCTTCGAAGGCCTCGGATATTCTTCAGGATAATGAATATCTATACATAACCGGCAATCCATTTGTCAAGAACTCAAGACACATAACATACAATCTCGCTTATACATGGCTACCGGCCAACAAGTTTAGTCTAAGCGTATTTGGAGAATATTATGGAATTTATAATCGCCTCATAACGGTTTACTCTCCCTACAAAGACGGACAGGGAGTGATACGCGATTATCAGAACAATGGAGATTATAATCAGGTACATCTCGGGCTTGCCACCAATCTCGCGCTATTCGATGGAAAATTGCAGCTGTATGCGTGTCCCGAGCAGTACTTTTATCGGAGTACGGGAATATATAAGACAAGCTATAACCCTTTCATCTTTACGGCACAAGCTGTGTTGTATTTCGGTCATTTCTATGTCAAAGGATACTACTCCACCCCCGCGCGACAGTTATGGCATGACACCAACACCATCTACCGCAGCCGGAACTTCCATAGCGTGGAGGGCGGATGGTCCAATGATAATTGGAATGTAAGGTTTACTGCCGCCAATTTGTTCAATGAAGGCTGGGTTGGCGGGACTCTGCACATGAGTAGTCAATATTACTCGGAAGATCGTATAAATTACGGAACATATTTCCATCCCCGCCTGAACATATCGGTCACTTATACATTTAACTATGGCAAAAAGGTCCAGCGCGGCAATGAAGTTGGCGAACAACACGGCGCATCTTCAGGCATCCTGAAATAGCCGAACGTCCTTATCAAGTTGCATGTTGTTCACTGTTGCCTCACGGTGAAATAGCAAGGGTATGCGAGCCCGGAAGTAAAGTTGCATTAGTTCATGTAATTGATACACCCGACTTTGTACGAAAACTGTCAAAGTCGGGTGTTTTTTACAGCTCACAATCATTGATTAATCAATAATATTTCGTAGCTTTGCAAGATGAAACAGGAATATATCGTCGAACCTTTGGAGATCGACACGCTCGGTTATTATCTTGACCGTGCGCTGAATGTCATGGTTAGGCTTCTCAACAAGACGTTTGCCGAGAAAGACATAGACCTGCAGCACGCTCAATATACCGTACTTAAAGTGCTATGGTGCCGCGAGGGGGTCAGTCAGTCGAGGCTTTCGAGACTGCTTGGCAAGGACCCGGCTGCCATCAGCCGTGCGTTGAACTATCTTGAATCCAAGGGATATATCGAACGCCGAGGGACAAACGGCAAAACCAATGGAATCTTTCTGACCGAATATGCCAATTCGCGCAAAGAGGAAATAGAGTCTGTGGCAGATCTGGTAACGGACAAGGCTACGTCAGGAATGTCCCGAGATCAGAAAGACTTATTGACACATCTGCTTAATAAAATATATGACAATATAAAATGACACCAATAGAATTCATGACAAGATACACGGAATACTTCGGCGAGGAGGCCCCGCTCCCTATTGCCGTGGTTTATTCCGACAAGCCGATGGGCGAGATGAAAACCATGCCCGGCTGCATGTTCAAGCAACTCCACCGCGCCAACAACGGCGAAACGGTTACGCTCGATGCCTCGAGCCTGACCTGTGGTGGTGGAAAACTGTACGCCGGTCTGGGCTCTACTCCCGACATAAAACCTTGGAAGAAATTAATAAATATTTCCGCGACTGTGAAAACGCATGGCGGCATATTCTTTGCTTTGGCAAAGCGCTAAAGCGATTAGGCACTGGAAACTCACTGAAAATCGCTAACTTTGCGACATGAAGAAGATTACAAAATTAAAAATATGCGATTGGTGTACGCTGTTTTTCACAATCGCGATATTGACATCCGGCATACAATTGGAGGCCACTCATAGTAGTGGTCTGACGTCAGTTTGGATCCACATCATAACCGGATTGTTGTTTGCGTGTTTAGTCACATATCATATATACTTGCATTTCGGTTACAGCAACTGGTTCTCTAAAATTCACAATCAGAAGAATCAGCTGACACGCATACTCTGGTGGGTTTCATTGATTACCCTACTCACCGGCATTATCGCCTCAGTGCATTGGTTGGCTACATTTAGACACGCACCAATAGGAGGAGTGCATGGGAAGTTGGGATTCCTGATGATTCTTCTCTCGTCGGGACACATCATGAAGCGAATCAAGTTTTTCTATCACAAATAAGCCCGTCCTGTTTCCACTTTCTTTTGTGTTGATTATTCCTGCCTCACGGTGAGCATGTACCCGAATCCGCGGCGGTTGATGATGGATATTGAGGGGTCGTGCCTGAGCATGCGGCGGAGTTTGTGTATGTAGCCGTGTAGCGAGTTGCGGTTGCTGGGCTCGTCGCGTTGCCAGACGGCAAGCATGAGGTCAGTGGCGTCGACTGTCCTGCCGATGTTTGCGGCGAGGTGTTCGAGTATCTTGGCCTCGAAATGTGACAGCTCCATGGCGCGGCCATCCAGTATAAGCGTCTGCGTGGTGACATTGAAATAAAAGGCACCAATCTTGAATCCGACATCCTCGGACCGGTTGTCGCCATATCGACGCAGCAGGGACTTGATTCTCACTATGAGTTCGCGGAGCTCGAACGGCTTTTTCAGATAGTCGTTGGCACCGATCTCAAAACCGCGCTCGACATCGTCGATGGTGCTTTTGGCGGTGAGGAACAGTAACGGGACTGTCAATGACAACTTCCTTATCTCCCTCGCCATCGAGAATCCGTCCAGCTTGGGCATCATCACGTCCGCAACCACTATGTCAGCCCCTTCGGTCTTGAATTTCTCAAGACCGTCAATGCCGTCGGCGGCCGTCGTCACGTCATAGCCCTGCCCCCATAGGGTGTCGGCGACAATCAGCGTGAGGTCGGCCTCGTCCTCAACAAACAGTATTTTGGTTTTCATCTCTCGAGAATTTAATTGTGAATACAGATCCCTCGCCCTCGCGGCTGCTCACGGAGATTGAACACCCCATTTTGTCGAGTATGCTCCGGACATAATAGAGGCCGATTCCGTAACCGCGGACATCCTGACGGTTGCCGTGGGGCACGCGATAGAATTTGTCGAATATATGCGGAATGGCTTTCGGAGGAATGCCTATGCCATTGTCTGCGACACTGATGCCGCCACTGTCGCCCGACAGCGTTATCGCGACCGCGTCGTCTGAGTATTTCACGGCGTTGTCGAGCAGGTTGTTCAACACATTGGTCAGGCAGGTCCTGTCGGCACTGACCACTGCGCCGGCATCGACATCGGTGTTGATCGTGATGTCCTTGTCGCCCCTCATGCGATGGGCGTCGGCTATTTCCTCGACAAAAGGCTTGAGCCTAATATCCTCGGGCTTTAGTCTCATTGTCTTGCGGCGCTCCATGCTCATGGCGAGGATGTTTTCGACAAGCTCGCCGAGACGTTTCAGTTGCTTGTTGGCGATTTGTAGATATGCGGTCTTCTTGGCAGGATCGTTTTCGGTATCGAAATTCAGCAGGGCGTCGTTGGCCGAATATGCGATGGCTATCGGCGTTTTCAGCTCATGGGTCATGTTGCTTACAAAATCATCCTTCATTTCCTCAATGGAGCGTAGTCGTGACACCGTATGGAACAAATACCAGAACGCCAGAGAAAAGGCAATCATCAGAAGAAAAATCGTAACGATAATTCCAAGCATCTGCGAAAGAATATGGCGGGTCAGTGGCGTCATATATGCCTTGTAATATATTCCCTCGTCAGGATTGATATTGAAGCTGAATGAATCCAGTCCTGATTCTTCGTTGAGTTTGGGATTGCCGCAAATAACGGAATCGTTGCTGTTGACAACTTCCACACATAAAAAATCAGGATATATGAACCTATTGGAAAGCTGAATGTATAAAACGCTATCCATCACTGCCATATCTAAAGGTATGTATTTATCCATTATCTTATGAAATTGCCTGCTCATAGCGTCAACCATCTGATTGGAATAAGAAGAGTTTTCTGTTAGCACCGCCCGTTCCTCAACAACCTTCCCGTCTGCTTCGGTCCTAATCGAGATAAGTTGACCGTTTTCATCTCGATATGTTGTCGCCTCAGCTTGTTTTGGAGCTTGTGCTTCCTTTATTTCTTCCTGTGCCTGTACATTTGATGCCAATGCCTGCGCCCTTCCTGCCCGATACATAAGGTCATCAATGTCTGCATCGGCTAAAGCAGTCATCACCTCGCGTTCCACATTTGCCCTTATTGAATTGTAAAGGGTTACAAGATAAAAGACATTGCAGCCGAAAATGACCGCGATGACAACTATTAATGTGGCGGATATGGTCTTGAAGCGTTTCATGATGCGAAGTTACTAATAATCCGTCAGACAACAGGTTGGAGGGCACTCGATTTAAGACTAAATAAGGTAGCCTTAAGACTAAAAAAGGATGACCATGGTGATGCTGAACGTAAAAAGCGATAATTTTGCCTCGTAAAAATATTACTGCAATGAAAAAAGCATTATTTTTCCTGACAATCCTACACGGCATCACCACCTATGCTCAATCGGAATCACCCGATACAATCTCTACACAACAGCTAAATGAAGTTGTAGTCAAGGGAGAGAAACCGCAGGTGAGGGGCGAGGACGGGATTATGGTAGTCGACCTCCCCGGAATAGTCAGGGACAAGCCTGTGACAAACATCCTCGAGGCCCTCGGCTATCTGCCCGGCGTCACGAACAACAACGGCATGATATGGCTAACGGGAGCCTCGAACGTCACCATCATCCTCAATGGCGAGCTGACCAACATGCCGCTCCAGAATCTGTATCAGCTCCTCTACACCACGCCTGTAGACAGACTGAAAAACGTGGAGATTATGTATTCCGCCCCGGCCAAGTATCACGTCAATGGCGCGGTAATCAACGTGGTGCTGAAAACGCCCACTCCGCTCGACGGATTGCAGGGACAGGTCAGGGCCGGATACAATCAGGCACACTATGGCTCGTATGGCGGTGTACTTGCAGCCACATACGCCATAAAGGACTGGACTTTTGACCTCAACTACGGACTGACGCGCAGTAAATCGTGGAGCCGCGAGGAAACATGGTCGAATCATCTATATGACGGCACGCGGACCATGGTTGAGGACGACATGCGTCGCATCGGTCAGAATTGGAGCAATACCATCTTTGCATCTGCCGCATGGAAGACGCTCAAGCTCACATACAACGGTCAGATAATATCAGATTCAAAAAGTTGGAACCATTCTTCGGGCACGCTCGGCAACTATACGAACGTATATGACATGCTGTCGCCGGTCGGCTATCACAACATAGCCCTGCGTTATGCCGCACCATTCGGCATGACTGTCGGCGGTGACTATACCCGCTACTCCGAGAACCGCTCACAGTCATTGTTCAAGGACACCGACTATCTGCTCGGATCTGAAAACCGTCAGTCGATAGACCGCTGGCATGTTTACATAGACCAACAGCATCAGATCGGCAAGTGGCAACTGAACTATGGCGCGGAATACCAGCACTCAAAAGACCATAGCTCGCAACTTTACGAAGCATCAGACAATCCTGACTTCGACGATATTCTCAACGAGGACGTGGCGAGTCTTTATGTCGGCACGCAGCGGTCGTTCGATTGGGGCCTGTCGTTCAACGTCTCGGCTAAGGGTGAGTATTATCACAATGAATATCAGCACAACTGGAACTTCATCCCCCAGCTCGGAGCCACATACTACAAGACTCCTAAAAGCATATTCCAGCTCAATCTCAGTACCCAACGCATCTATCCGTCATACTGGGAACTGCACGGCGGGATAAGACACATCAACGACTACTCGACGATCATCGGCAATCCTCTTTTACAGCCATATATCCAATACGATGCCCAGTTCAACTATATCCTGAGGCAGAAATACGTGGCCACGCTCTATTTCCAATATGGAGACAAGACGTCGGTGCAACTGCCATACCAGTCTCCCGACGCCCTCAACCTCATCTATCAGACCATCAACATGAACCATGAGCGCGTGGTTGGCCTCAATCTCCATGCTCCTTTCGGCGTCAGCTACATCTGGAATGCCACGGCCACGGCCAACGTGATGAACAGGCGGGCCAAGGCCAATCACTTCCATGACATCAGCTTCGACAACAGCAAATGGATTTTCTATGGCTCGATTAACAATACCTTCAAGTTCAGTCAGAATAGTCCTCTTTCCGTTTCTGTGGATTTCAGCTACATCTCGCCATCATTGCAGGGAATCGCCAACCTTTCGGGGATATGGCGAGTCGATGCCGGAGTCAAATGGCAGTTCGGAAAGAAACGCTGCTGTGAACTGGATCTGAAAGCCGATGACATATTCAACAAATGGTCGCCGACAATGACCATAAACCACGCCGGACAGGACTATCGGATGAAAGTGCGCGACATGGCCCGCAACCTCAAGCTGACATTCATCTGGCGATTCAACGGCTTCAAGCCCAAGGACACCAATATCGACACATCCCGTTTCGGCACGGGAAAATAAAACCTATTGTAAAAACGACAAGGGTGACGGTCTGCCGCGGAAGGCAGCGCCGTCACCCTTGCATGTTGTCGAAAGTTGATTATCAGTTATATCGGAAACCGAGTGATGAGCGGATGTCGGTCGACGATGCTCCGACAAGAGCCTTGAACTTGCCGGGCTCGGCTATCCACTCGTGCTTGCTGTCGTCAAAGAACTTGAGGTCGTCGGGGGTGATGGTGAATGTCACGTCGGCAGTCTCACCGGGTGCGAGGCTGATCTTGCGGAATCCCTTGAGCTCCTTGAGCGGACGGGGCAGTGATGACTTCTCGTCCTGAATATAGAGCTGGACAATCTCCTTGCCCTCAACCTTGCCGGTATTGGTGACGGGTACCGTGACGGTTATCTTGCCGTCGGCCGACATCTCGGTGGCCGAGGCCGTTGCCTTGCCATATTCGAAAGTCGTATAGCTGAGGCCATGACCGAAGGGGAAGAGTGCCGGAATCTTCTTGGTGTCATGCCAGCGATAGCCCACGAGGATGTCCTCGAGATATTCCTGCTGCGGATACTTGCCGGTCTTGACGCCGGGATACGAGACCTCGCCGTAATGGTGTGCACCGTTGTCCTCGAGCCTCTTGGGGAACGAGAACGGGAGCTTGCCGCTGGGATTCACCTTGCCCGAAATGACATCTGCCATTGACGGGCCAATCATCGTACCCAGATACCAGCTCTGCATCACAGCCGGGACCTTGTCGAGCCACGGCATGGCATAGGCATTGCCGGTGACGTTGGCCACGATCAGGTTGGGATTGGCGGCCACAAGCTCCTCGATTATGGTGTCCTGACCCCACGGCAGGTTATACTCGCGGCGGTCTGTCGACTCGCAGTCCTGAAAACCGTTCTTGTTGAGGCCGCCGATGTAGATGACCACGTCGGCATCCTTGGCCATGGCGACAGCCTCGCGGCGCAGCGAGTCAAGAATTTCGGCAGGTATTAGCTCCTCCTTGTCATAGAGCGAACGGCCCGTGCGATAGCCCTCGGCATACCTCACGCCATCGCCATAGACCTTGCGGATTGCATCGAGCGGCGAGAACATGTCCTTGGTCTTGAGCTCGGACGAACCGCCGCCCAGATTGAGGGGCCTCACGGCATTCTCGCCCACCACGAGGATGTTCTTGTATTTGCCGGGCTCGAGGGGGAGTATTCCGTTGTTCTTTAGCAGGACTATGGCCTCGTCGCCAATCTGCTTGGCGGCGGCATAGTGCTCCTCAGACACGATCGAACCGAAAGGCTTGTCGGTATTCATCGCGGTGCGGAAGATGAGGCGCAATATGTTACGGGCCTTGTCGTCGGCCACCGATTCGGGCACCTCGCCCTTCCTGATCATCTCGATGAACGGGTCTGCGAGATAATAGTCATTGTATCCGAATTCAGACTCGGATGTCAGGCCATTGGTATAGGAACCCATCTCGATGTCGAGACCGTTGAGGGCGGCCTGCTTGGTGTCGTGGGCACCGCCCCAGTCGGTGATGACGGCGCCGTCAAAGCCCCACTCGCCTCGCAGTATGTCGTTGAGCAGCCTTTGGTTGTGGCAGCAGTGCTCGTCCCACACCTGATTGTAGGCCCCCATGATGCTCCAAGCCTTGCCATCCTCGACGGCACGCTTGAACGCAGGGAGATATATCTCGTAGAGGGCGCGGTCAGAGAGCTTGACATTGATGCTGCCGCGCCACTTCTCCTGATTGTTCAGGGCAAAGTGCTTCACGCATGCAGCCACGCCGTTTTTCTGCAATTCCTGCACATAGGGCACCACCATCTCGCCCGCGAGATAGGGATCCTCGCCCATGTACTCGAAGTTGCGGCCGTTGAGGGGCGTGCGATAGATATTGACGCCGGGGCCGAGCAACACGTCCTTCTCGCGATAGCGCGCCTCCTCGCCCACGTTCTTGCCATAGATCGCCGACATCTCGGGATTCCATGTCGCGGCGAGGGCCGTGAGGGCGGGGAATGCCGTTATGGCGTCGTTGGTCCAATTGGAATATCCCCAGTCATTCCAGTTTATCTCGGCGCGGACGCCGTGAGGGCCGTCGCTCATCCATATCTCGGGAATGCCGAGGCGAGGCACGCCCGGCGACGAGAACTTGCTCTGGGCATGACAGAGGGCTACTTTCTCCTCGAGGGTCATGCGCGAGAGTGCATCCTCGACACGCTCCTCTATCGGTCTGGTCTTGTCCAGATAGACCGGAGTATCGGTTTTGGCCACGGCGGCAACAGTCGTCACCAAAGAGGCTGATAAAAGAAAATGTTTGATCTGCATATAGTGTGATAATGATTATTTCGCCTTGACTGTCACGACACCATCTTTCAGGCCGTCGGACGATGCCTTTATCTCTATGTCGCCCGGCTTGCCCGAAGACCGGACAATCAGCATGGCCTTGCCGTAAAAAGCCTTGCGGCTGTCGGCCTTGAACGGCTCAAGCGATATGGGGGATCCGTTGTCGACGCCGACATTACTTCCGGCTCCTGATACGGCAAATGATACCGTATTCTCGGCCCACGGGCAGAGGTTGCCATCCTTGTCCACTATCTCGACCGTCACGTAGCTCAGGTCCTTGCCGTCGGCATGGATTACGCTACGGTCGGGGGTGAGCCTCACGGCATAAGGCTCGCCTGCCGTCTTTATGGTGCGGCGGGCAACCTCCCTGCCCTCCTTGCGCGAGACGGCCTCGATCGTGCCCGGGGCGAACTTGACTCTCCAAGCCGAATGGTATTTGCCCACCTCGGGCTTTCTCACGCCCTGCGACTCTCCGTTGACAAAGAGCTCGACCTCGTCGGCGTTGTTATAGTATGCCCAAAGGTCAACCTCCTGTCCCGGCTGCCAGTTCCAGTGGGGGAAGAGATGAAGCACGTTGATGTCAGGCCTCCATTGGCTCTGATACATATAATAAACATCCTTAGGGATGCCGGCCAGATCGACAATGCCGAAGTATGAGCTTCGGGCGGGCCAGCCATAGGGCGTGGGCTCGCCGAGGTAGTCGAATCCGGTCCACACGAACTGTCCGGAGATGAAATCGTTGTTCTCGACCTCGGCCATTGACTTCTCGTGGCTTGAGCCCCACGGCACATGGCAGTTGTCGTAAGACGAACATGAGAACGACTCGTCATGGAACGGCTTGTCCCACCTCTCGGGCCATACATACATGCTGTCTGACGGCATTCGGTAATATCCGCGCGTCATCAGGCCCGAGACACTCTCGGTGACGATGAAAGGCATGAGGGGGAAGTTAAGGGGCACCTTGCCGAACCACTCGTCGTGGTAATTATAGCCTATCACGTCGAGGGCGTTAGAGCGGAACAGGTGATTGCCGGGATTGGGCTCGTTGCATCCGGCCGTGACCGTGCGGGTCGAGTCAAGATTTCTCACCATGTCGGCGAGTTTCATCGTGAGCAACGAGTTGACGGACATCTCGGCATTCTCGGCGGCCAGCATCTCCTTGCCGTGGCCGAAGTTGAGAATCAGGTTGGCCTGCTCGAGCGACAGCGTGTCGGCATCGGCATGGCTCCACTGCTCGAGCACCTCGTTGCCGATGCTCCACATGAACACCGACGGATGGTTGCGGTCCCGTCGGATAAGGTCAGTGAGGTCTCGCTCGTGCCACTCGCCGAAATAGCGGGCATAGTCATGCTCTGTCTTTTTCTTGCGCCACATGTCAAACGCCTCGTCCATCACGAGAAGGCCCATCGAATCGCACAGCTCCAGCAATTCGGGCGCGGGAGGATTATGAGAGACGCGAATCGCGTTTGCGCCCATTTCCTTCATTATTTCGAGCTGGCGTTCTATGGCACGACGGTTAACGACCGCCCCAAGCGCGCCGGCATCGTGGTGCAGGCAGACGCCGCGTATCTTCATCCGCTCGCCGTTGAGCGAAAAGCCTTTGTCAGCGTCAATGGCAAGCGTCCTGAAACCGGTCTTGGTCTCGTATACTCCGGTCGTCTTACCGTCAGCCTCAAGTCGGGTCCGGACCGTATACAACGACGGCGAGTCGGGCGACCAAAGCAGGGGCTTTTCAACCGACATCTTTTGTTGGCATACACTTTTGCCATTTACTGAAACCGATAGCGGCGTCTCGACTTTAGCAACCTCCCTGCCCTCGGGATTGAGCAGGACGGTGACGACCTTGATGTCGGCGGCTTTGTCGGTGGTATTCTCCACCTCGGTCGCAATATCAACCGTCGCGTCGCCGTCCGTAACGACCGGGACTATGTGCTGACCCCACAACGGGACAAAGACACCGTGAGTGTGCCTGAGCCAGACGTTTCGATAGATGCCGCAACCCGAATACCAGCGCGAGTTGGGCTGTTCGGCATTGTCGACCTTTACGGCGATAACATTCGGGCCCGAAGCGTTCAGATGGTCCGTTATGTCATAGCTGAACGACGCATATCCATAGGGACGTGTGCCGAGCAGATGACCGTTGACATAGACCGAGCTGTTCATGTAGGCCCCGTCAAAGTCAATGAAGACCCTGTCCCCCTTTTCAAGGCCGGCGGGCGTGTCGAAAGTCTTGCGATACCAGCCTATGCCGCCCGGCAGCGCGCCACCGCCGGTGCCCGAGGGATTGTCCTTGCTGAACCGGCCCTCTATGGCCCAGTCGTGCGGCAGGTCGAGGTTGCGCCATCCTGCAACGTCGAAGCCGGGGGCGGAACAGTCAGTGGTGTCGTCTGATTGTCTGAGGCTGAAGCTCCAGCCCTCGTTGAACGACTCACGGTCATTCAGACGGTTGCCGGGCCCCGTAGAACAAGCTCCGAGGACCAGCAACATCATTACTAATTGTATGTATCGGAATACAGTCATCTTGCAGTGTTTAATGTTCAGGGTATTGCATTCATGTTTCGCCGACTTACAGTCAATGCAAAATTAGGGAAAATCCATCATCCCGGACTTGTTAAATGTTGCCCGAAACTTGACCAAAAACAAATATTTAGCTCTCGGCGAGACTGCGGAAGACGATGTCAGAGATGTCGGCTATGATTTTCTCGGTCGATTCCATGTCATAGGCCGAATCGGCCACGAACACGGCAATGGCATAGCCGTGGCGATTTGGCAGGAAGACCATACCGGCATCATTGACGGCCATGATTCTGCCACGGCCGTCGACATCGCCCGTGCCGGTCTTGTGCCCTATCACGGCATTGGTCGCCGCAAGAGGCGCCGGGAGCCTGTTGACACCCGTGCTGCACGATAGCATTATGGCTCCTATGGCCTCGTGTATCGAGCTTTGGTGAAACATATCCTGACGATAGAACTCATCGAACAGTGCCGCCATTGCAACGGGGGTGGATGTATTGAGATTGCAGAGCATCGGGTCGCGATGCATCTCGTCTTCGGTCGAACGGATGCTGATGTCATCATGGCCCATGGCCTTCATCAGCGAGTCGGCCTTGTTCGGACCGCCTATCAGGGCGAAAAGTATGTCACAGGCATTGTTGTCGCTCTGCCCTACCGAATATTCGAGCAACTCGGACAGCGGCAGACCCAGATTCCGCACGCCATGTTTCTCTCGCATCGGGCTCCATGTGTTCGTCCTTATCGAATCCGCCTTGATGGAGATGGTATCCTTAACGTCGATGCCGTTTTTAAGGCAGTAATCTGCCACCGCCAGCGCCTGCGGGAACTTGTAGACACTAAGCATCGGGAAATCCCTGCCGCCATTGACAGACACCGTGTCGGTGCCGTCGTATATGACCGCGACCCCTATCCTCGCATCCTTGCCTTCGATATATTCAGCCAGTTCGGCCTTCAAACGGTCAAGCCGGTCGGCAACGGCGTCATCTTTCCGGGCGCTGCACCCCGTGCCCAAGAGACCGGCAAGCAACGTGAGGACGAATAATTTGAAAACCCAAGTCATAAAACCACACAGATGGACGGGCCGTTGCGCTGAGTCAGGGTATGGCGGCCGGCAATACCTCGGACAACGTGGGGTGCGTATGTATGGCCTCACGGATAGAATCGGCACCAAGTCGGGCGGTGATGGCGAGCGTGGCCTCGGCAATCAGGTCGGAGGCATGCGGCCCAACGATATGACATCCGAGCAACCTGCCGTCTTCGGCCGACACGATAGTCTTGACCATGCCGTCGGGCTCGCCCATCGCGCGGGCCTTGCCGTTGGCCTGAAATGTCGAGCGGCCTATTTTTACGTTCAGTCCCTGCTGCTCGCACTCGCGTTCGGTGAGTCCGACCATCGCGCACTCGGGACGTGTGAAGACCGCCGACGGAACAGGTCCGAGAGTCCGTCGAAGACCCAGAGCAATCTCCCCTTGTGCCGTCGCCGCATGGGCAAGCATACAGAGCCCGTTGACATCGCCGATGGCATAGACGGTGACATCGCCGTGGCGCATCAGGACCATATCGGAATCCACTTTGAGGAATCCGCGGTCGGTGAGCGGGGCACCCGCCTCGACAAGGCCGTCGGGTATTACGGGCCTGCGCCCTACCGACATCAGCACCATCGCGGACTGCACGGTCTTCTCCTTGCCCTTGGCGGTATAGACGACACCGCCGTCGGGAGTTATCTCCTTGACAACGGCATCGGTGATGACATTGATCTTGCGGCGTTTCAGGGCCATGCGCAGACGTTTTGCGATCTCTGCGTCAAAAGGTGGCAGAATCTCGGGAGTGCCCTCGATGACAGTGACATCCACGCCGAAGCTCTTGAGCACCGAAGCGAATTCGAGGCCGATGACGCCGCCGCCGATAACGGTCACTGACTCGGGCAGCGATGTCAGTTCGAGAAACTCGTCGCTGGTCAGGGCATACTCCGCGCCGGGAATATTGATGCGAGCAGGTTTCGATCCCGTGGCCACGATGATGACGGGCGCACTATATACGGCATCACCCACTGCAACCTCGGTCGGCGAGATGAATCTCGCATCGCCGTTCACCACCTCGACATCCCTGAGCACCTGAGCCACCCCCTCGCGCAACGACGAGACGACGGCATCCTTGCGGGCGGCAACAGCAGCATAGTCCACCGCCGGGGCCTGCGCACCGATGCCGTATTCTGCGGCAGAGGCGATCGTATCGGCAACCTCGGCCGACCGGCAGAGGGCCTTGGTGGGTATGCATCCACGGTTGAGGCATGTGCCGCCGAGATGGCCGCGCTCTATTAGGGTGACTTTCTTTCCGGTCGCCGCGGCACGGGCGGCAGTCTCATATCCTCCCGGTCCGGCTCCGATTATGATGATGTCAGACATGGCTGTAAGGTGTTTTGTGCAACGTGATGAGATAAGGCAGGGACCAACCACCTGACCAAAGTCGCGGCCGTTAATCCCTGCTTTTGTGAATCAATAATATTTCAGTTTGGGATTCAGCGCGGCCTCCGTGTCGTCGGGGCGCCCTATGGGAGTGTTGTGGGGCGCGGTCTTGACGACGTCGGGATTCTCGCGCGCCTCGCGTGCGATCTCACGCATCACGGCTATGAATCCGTCAAGGGTCTCGAGGCTCTCGCTCTCGGTGGGCTCGATCATCAGCGACTCGTGGAAGAGCAACGGGAAGTAGATGGTCGGAGCGTGATAGCCGTAATCGAGTAGCCGCTTGGCGACATCGAGCGTGGTGACGCCCGTAGACTTGTCCTTGAGTCCGTCAAAGACAAATTCGTGCTTGCATACACCCTCGATGGGCAGCAGGTAGTCCTCCTTGAGCGACTCCTTGATATAGTTCGCGGCGAGGGTTGCCAGCGGTCCGGCCAGAGCGAGGCCCTGACGCCCGAGCGTGAGGATATAGGCGAGCGCCTTGAGCTCGACGGTGAAATTGCCGAGGAACGAAGAGATGCGTCCCAGCGACCCGTCGCGATTCTCGACGCGGAATCTGACGGCACCATATCCGTCAACCTCGTCCGTGGCTATCTTCACGACCCTCGGATTGGGCAGGAACTGCTCGAGGCCCGCCCTGACGCCGACAGGACCCGAGCCGGGACCGCCGCCGCCGTGGGGTGTCGAGAATGTCTTGTGCAGGTTTATGTGCATCACGTCAAAGCCCATGTCGCCGGGACGCGCCACGCCGAGCATCGGGTTGAGGTTTGCACCGTCATAATAGAGCAGCGCGCCACAGTCGTGTACCAGTCCGGCTATCTCGGGGATGGACCTCTCGAACAGGCCGAGCGTGTTGGGATTGGTCATCATCACCGCCGCCACGGTCTCGTCGAGCAGAGGACGAAGGGCCTCGACATCTACTGTGCCGTCGGCAAGCGACTTCACCTCGACCACCTTGAGTCCGGCCACGGCTGCCGACGCCGGGTTGGTGCCGTGAACCGAGTCGGGTACTATCACCTTGGTCCTCACCACATCGCCGCGGCTCATGTGATAAGCCCTTATCACCATGAGGCCGGTCAGCTCTCCGTGGGCGCCGGCGTATGGATTGAGCGTGAACTCGGCCATGCCTCCTATCTCGGACAGCGACCTCTCGAGGTCATAGTAAGCCTCGAGCGCACCCTGCACGGTCTCGACAGGCTGCATGGGGTGCAGTCTGTTGAACGACGGCATGGCGGCAATCTCTTCGTTGATCTTGGGATTGTACTTCATCGTACACGACCCGAGGGGGTAAAATCCGGTGTCGACGCCAAAATTGCCCATCGACAGGTTGGTATAGTGTCGCACCACTGTCGGCTCGTCGACTTCGGGGAGCTTCGGAGCCTCGCCGCGCATCAGACCCGCCGGAAGCGACGAGAACGAGTCGGCATAACGGTTCTTTCTGAGCATTGTGCCCCTGCGGCCTTTGGCCGAGAGGTCGAAAATCAGTTTGTCGTAATGTGTCGCGTTCATGATTCCGGAGTTTGGGTCTTGCCTTCGGCGGCAAGGGTGGCGTAATATGTCATCAGGTTCAGCTCGGCCAGAGTGCGGCGCTCGGTCACGGCCACGAGCAGAGTGTCATCGCCGATGCGGACACCGGGCAGGATATTCTTCTGCGCGCAGAGGCGGCTGAAAGCCTCGAACTTCTTCTCGTCGCGGTATCTCAGGGCAAATTCGTTGAGATAGGGAGCGTCGGGATACTTCATTTCAAAAAGCCCGGTCTCGCACAGGCTCTTGGCAAGGTAATGGGCACCGTCGCAACCGAGCCTGTTGACCTCGGCCATGCCCTCGGGGCCCATCAGCGAGAGATATACCGCGGCATAGAGCGACATCAGTCCCTGATTGGAGCAGATGTTGGATGTCGCCTTGTCGCGTCTGATATGCTGCTCGCGCGCCTGAAGGGTCAGCACGTATGCCGTGCGCCCCTCGGCGTCCTTGGTCTCGCCTACGATTCGGCCCGGCAGCTTGCGCAACAGAGCCTGCGTGCAGCACATGTATCCCAGCCCGGGTCCTCCGTAGCCGAGAGGCATTCCGAGGCTCTGGGCCTCGCCCGCGGCAATGTCGGCACCCCATTCTCCCGGAGTCTTCAGCACAGCGAGAGCCGATGCGGGAGCCGTGAGGATGAACAATGCCTTGGAGGCATGGATGCTGTCGGCGACACCCGAGAGGTCTTCGAGAATACCATTGAAGTTCGGAGTGGCGAGTGCGACCCCGGCCACATCCCCCTCGGCCAACATGGCGCGCATGGCCTCGAGGTCGGTGACTCCATCCTTCTCGGGAATGACATCGAGCCTGATGCCGTGATAGCGGGCATAGGTGGCCATGACCTCGCGATATATCGGGTTGACAGTCGCGCTGACCAGCACGCGGTTGCGCTTGCGCGCATGGGCCACGGACATCATCATGGCCTCGGCGAGAGCAGTAGAGCCGTCGTACATCGAGGCGTTCGAGACATCGAGCCCCGTGAGCGAGCACATCATGGTCTGATACTCGAAGATGTATCTGAGCGTGCCCTGCGAAATCTCGGGCTGATAGGGGGTATAAGCCGTAAGGAACTCGGAACGCGAGATGATGTAGGGAATCACCGCGGGGGCGTAGTGGTCGTAGAAGCCAGCACCGGCAAAACACACCATCGGGGTGTTACGCGAGGCGAGATTCTCGAAATACTCCCTCACCTCATCCTCGCTCATCGAGTCCGGAAGGTCGTAATCACGTCCGAGCCTCAGCGACTCGGGCACGTCGGCATAGAGATCCGAAAGGCTCCCCGCGCCGCACCGCTCGAGCATCTTGGCGATGTCGGCGGGGGTATGTGGAAAATAGGGAATCAAATCTGAATCAATTAAATCGGTTGATAATCGGGATTCTGCATCAATCCTTTCTCAGACAGAACGAGGCGTTATTTCAGCGACGCGAGATATGCCTCCTCGTCCATCAGCTTGTCGAGTTCGGCGGGATCGGTGAGCTCGACCTCGATTATCCAGTTGTTGACGGGGTCCTCGTTGAGCAGACGGGGATTGTCGATGAGCGCCTCGTTGATGTTGAGGACAGCACCGCTGACAGGTGCATAGAGGTCGCTGGCGGCCTTGACGCTCTCGACGGCGCCAAACTCCTCGCCGGCGGCGATGTCGTCGCCCTGCTCGGGCATGTCGACATAGACGATGTTGCCGAGTGCCTTCTGGGCATAGTCGGTGATGCCGATGAAACCTTTGTTGCCGTCAGTGCGGATATATTCGTGCGAGGGTGAATAGTAAGTCTTCATATTCGTGGGGTATTAGTGTTATGCTTTGTATGATTTTTTATAGAATTTCTTTGCTGTGACCTTGGCGGGGAAGGTCTTGCGGCGTATCTTGACCTGAACTTCGGTGTCCTTGGCCGAGTATGGAGTCTCGATCAGCGCCAGCGCGATGCTCTTGTCGACCGAAATGCCGCGATAGCCTGTCGTGACATGGCCGATGACGCGCTCCTTGTCGTCGAGCACCTCATAGCCGTGGCGGGCTATGGCACGGTCGGCAATCTCGAGGCCAACGAGCTTGCGGGCTATGCCTTCCTCCTTCATCTTCTCGAGGGCCTTGCGTCCGAGGAATCCGCCCTTCTTGTCAAACTTGACGAAGATGCCGAGGCCGGCCTCGAGCGGAGTGATGTCGTCGGCAAGCTCGTCGCCATAGAGGGGCAGTCCGACCTCGAATCTCAGGGTGTCACGACAGCCGAGACCGCAGGGTTCGGCCTTGCCTGATTCGATCAGCTTGTCCCACAGGCGACAGATGAGCTCGGGCGAGCCGTAAAGCTCGAAGCCGTCCTCGCCGGTATAGCCCGTGCGGCTCACTATCAGCTTCTCGCCGTCAACCTCGGTCTCCTCGAATGTATAGAAAGCCATGTCGGGATAGTCAAGGCCGAGCACTTCGGCCATCACCTTCTCCGCCTCGGGGCCCTGTATGGCAATCTGGGCGTATCTGTCGCTCACATCCTCGACCACGACGGCAAATCCGGCCGCATTGGCCTTGATCCAAGTGACATCCTTGGCTATGTTGGCGGCGTTGATGACAAGCAGGTATTCGTTGTGCGAGTATTTGTAGACCAGCAGGTCGTCGACCACGCCGCCGTGCGGATGACACATCATGCCGTAGAGAATCTTGCCGTCGGGTATGGCCGAGACATCATTGGTGAAGATGCGGTTGACAAACATCTCGGCCTCGGCACCGCGCACGAACACCTCGCCCATGTGCGAGACGTCAAATACGCCGCAGGCATTGCGCACGGCGTTGTGCTCTTCGACAATGCCCTTGTACTGTATAGGCATGTCATAGCCGGCAAAGGGGCTCATCTGTGCCCCGAGCGCCACGTGGCGCGAATGCAGCGGGGTCTCTTTTATATCTTTCATGGTTTTAAATTGGTATGGATTTTTATAACAGTCGTTCCGCGAATGTCTCGGGATCGAGACCCGGTATCATCGCGGACAGGTTGATTCGTTTAAGTGCGTCGGTCACTGTTGTCCGGTCAAGTCTCAGACCTCTCAGGGCGGCAGAGACTGCTGCCGAGGCATCGGTGGTCTCGAGATAGTCACCGCGTAGGGTGACGTCGGATATGAGTCCGTCGTCGACACGGATAAAGACCGAGATCTCTCCCACCCCCTCGATGCGACCCGTTGACTTGAGCGTGCCGGGGGGATTCTTGCCATAAAGCCATTCGGGCCGGTAATAATCCTCGGCCATGCGCTCTATTTCGGCAATCTCGTCCTCCGACAGGACTATGGTCGGTCCGTCGGGGATGGTCGCGAGGAGGTGAGCGCGAAAGTCGGCGAGAGAGAGGTTCGGGAGATGCTCGCGTATGGTCGTCACCCTCGAGCGCACCGAGCCGACGGCGTGACTCTGCAGCTTGGACACCGAGGGAGTCAGCGCCCCGGCCATGGCATCGGCATCGCAGTCATGGAGCATGGTGCCGTGGACTATGCTCCGGCCACATTGCAGATGATAATATGAGTTGCCCGAGACCTTGCGGTCGCCGATGAGGATGTCGTTGCGCGAATTGTCGTGCGCGTCAAGGCCGAGCTGTCTCAGCGACCCGGCCACGGCGGCGGTATATCGCGCGAAGGTCGAGGCCACCGAAGAGCAGGACGATGTGACGAACGAGAGCATGAGGTTGTTGCCGTCGGCATAGACCGCCCCGCCACCGCTCTTGCGCCTGAAGACGCCGATGCCGTTATCCTTGCAGAATCGGGTGTCTATCTCTTTTTCCATCAGCTGGTTGCGACCTATTATCACGCTCGGCGCCACCTGCCAGACGAAGAAAAACTCCCTGTCGGGCCACCGCGTGGCCAGCCATTCCTCCTCGGCCAGATAGAATGCGAGGGGGCGCTCGATGGTATCAGACAAAAGTACAAGTTCCATGAAGGCAGTTTTTCTATCGGCAAATATAACGAAATTTATCAAATGCACAAAATAATTTTTAACACATCGTCCACGTTAGTTATATGTGAGTAATTTTCAATTCAAAAAATTTTCGGTCGAAGACGGCAATACCGCCATGAAAGTCGGCACGGACGGCGTGCTGCTGGGTTGCTGGGCCTCAATACCCCCCGAGGTCGGGACCGTCATCGACGCCGGGTGCGGGTGCGGCCTGATAGCCCTGATGATGGCACAACGCGCACCCGAGGCACACGTCAAGGGTATAGACATAGACCCCGGCGCTGTCTCTGACGCAAGGCTGAATGTGGCACGATCGCCGTGGCCACATAATATTGACATAGCCGAGGCGGATGTCATGGAGTGGTCTCCCGAGCCGGAGCACCCGGTGCTTGTAATCTCGAATCCGCCATTCTTCAACGAAACGCTACGCTCACCGTCAGGTGAGAGGGCTCTGGCACGTCATGGCGAGACGTTCGGCGTGCGGGAACTGATAGCTTGGAGCGCCGGATTGATGCGGCACGACGATGACCGACTCGCGTTCATAGCCCCGGCGGACCGCGATGACGAGATAGAATACGAGCTTGCGCTGAACCGCCTGAACGTGTTGCGCAAATGCACCGTCCGGTCACGGCGCGGACGCAAGCCCGTGCGCACGTTGTGGGAAGCGGTCCGTGCCGAGCTGCCCTGCCTTAAGTCGAATCTCGACATAAGGGACGAGCAGAACGCCCTCACAGAAGAATACATCAAACTCACTTCAGATTTTTATCTCGATAAATAATGTCAGCAAACAGGATACCAATGCGTTTCGACTATCCCAGACGACTGCTTTACTTTCTTGTCATCAGTCTTGTCTGCCTGTTTTTCGCAGGGATAGTCATGTCTGTCATCATGGGCACGGACGGTGCCGCGTCGGCGCGTCAGCTCAGACTGGCCACCATAGTTCAGGACATCGTGGCGTTCATACTGCCCGCCCTCGTCACCGCCATCATCGTGACACCGCTGCCGGCAACGATGCTCGGTGCCGACCGCATGTTCAGCCTGCCGCAGCTGCTGACGGCCATTGGGGTGATGATAGTCTCGATCCCAGCAATGAACATACTGATAGACTGGAACGCCAACATCTCGCTGCCCGAGTGGGCCGCCGGAATAGAGACATATCTCAAGGAGGCCGAGGCCCGTGCCGCCGGGTCGGTCGACCTGATGCTGGGCGGAGAGGGGACAGGCAATCTCATCGTATCCATACTGATAGTAGGAGTGCTGGCGGGGTTGAGCGAGGAACTGTTCTTTCGTGGCACCCTGCAGAGGCTCATAGGTAGCGGCCCGTTGGGCACGCACGCCACCATCTGGATAACGGCAGTGATCTTCAGCCTGTTCCACATGCAGTTCTACGGCTTCTTCCCACGCATATTGCTCGGAGCCTACTTCGGATACCTGCTGTGGTGGTCGGGGTCGATATGGCTTCCCGTCATAATCCACGCCCTCAACAACACCATATATGTCGTCACCTACAGGCATCCCGACATCAACACCGACACATTCGGACTCGGTGACATCTGGCTGGGACTGGCCTCGGTGATATGCACCGCCGTGCTGATAATGTGGCTGTCGAAATCGCGCAAACAAAGTTAAGGAATATTAAAACTCTTGACAAAGGGTTTGTCAGGTTGTAATTTTGCGCTAATTTTCAGTAAAATGGCTAAAAAGCTGCATTTACGCATACCAATATTCAGCACCCGTGCCACCGCGACCCTGTCCGTGGCCCTCGTGCTCGTCATACTCGGTCTGGCCGCGATGGTCGGCATAGTCACCGGGCGCGTCACCGAATCCGTCAAGGAGAACATGGGATTCGTCGTGGTGCTGGCCGAGGATGTCTCGGCATCTGACATCGACGCCGTCACCGAACGCATCAAATCGTATGGCGGGACGCGCAGCGTCACCTACTCCTCGCCCGAAGTAATACTGGAACGCTGGCAGAAACTTGTCGGCGAGGACGAGGACATAATGCGTCTGGCGGGTGTCAATCCCTTCTCGCCCGAACTCGAGGTGCATGTCGACGCCACGCACGCCCATCCCGACTCGATAGCGCTGATGAGCGCGCCGCTCGAACTGCTGCCTCAGGTCAACGAGGTCCGCGTCACCGCCGACCTGATAGAGAAGGTCAGCTCGACAATGGACAGTATCACCCTAACACTCCTCATCGTTGCCGTGGCGCTGCTCGTGGTGTCGTTCGTGCTGATATTCAACACCGTGCGACTGACCGTCTACTCGCGCCGCTTCCTCATACACACCATGCAGCTCGTGGGAGCGACGCCGGCGTTCGTGCGCAGGCCGTTCCTGACAGAGAACATGGTCAACGGATTCGTGGCCGGCATCATAGCCTCGGCGGCACTCGCAGGAATACTCTATGGCGCCTGTCGCGTCGACGCGGCCATCGCCGAAGCCGTGCGCGTCGAGGACGCCGTCATGGTGATGCTGGCCATGACCATCACCGGCATCATCATCTGCCTTGCCGCGTCGTGGGTGGCCTGCAACAGATACCTCTCGCTCTCCTACGACCAGCTGTTCAAATAATCCGTCAATTCTGACAAGTCTATACATTTTTATAATATGGCAAATCAAAAGACATCGCCACAAGACAAACTGATACGCGAGCCCC
This sequence comes from Bacteroidales bacterium M8, assembly GCA_001689495.1. GTDB lineage: Bacteria > Bacteroidota > Bacteroidia > Bacteroidales > Muribaculaceae > Duncaniella. The sequence goes on from LUJS01000024.1 coordinate 29,841, forward strand.
AAGACCGCATGCCTCTCCAGAAAGGCAATTTCAGGCTCATGGCCATTTCGGGCGCAATGATCGTGATCGGTTTCCTCCTTATGGCCGGAGGCTCGACCGGGCTCGACACCTTCAACCCCGACATCTTCTCGACAAGACGCATCGTCGTCGGACCGTGCATATCCTTCCTCGGATTCATCTTCATGGGCTATGCCATAATGTTCAGAGGAAAGAAATAAAACCATTCAACCTCATTATCCAACAACCTAAAATTATCCTCATCACATCATGGATTGGTTAGACGCCCTGATTCTCGGCATAGTACAAGGCCTCGCTGAATATCTCCCCATCAGCTCGAGCGGCCATCTCGAAATTTTCCGTGACATCCTCGGACTCCATATTTCCGGTGCCGACGCGCTCGAGTTTGACGTAGTGCTTCACGTAGCCACCGTACTCAGCACGATCGTAGTGCTCTGGAAGGAATTCCTGCCCCTTTGCAAGTCGTTCTTCACATTTGCGAGAGACGACAACTTCTATTATGTCTGCAAGATTCTCCTCTCGTGCATACCCGTGGCCATCGTTGGCCTCTGTTTCAAGGACTTCGTCGAGAGCTTCTTCGGCGGCGGCCTCACCGTTGTCGGCATCTGCCTCGTCTGCACTGCCATGCTGCTGATGTTCGCATACCTGTTCCGCAACCCCGAGCGCGAGCAGATATTCCACGAGACAGGCCACGACATCACATGGCTCGACGCCTTCATCATCGGTTGCGCACAGGCAGTGGCCGTGCTGCCGGGCCTGAGCCGTTCGGGCACCACCATCGCCACCGGCCTCATGCTGGGCGACAAGCGCGAGAAGATAGCACAGTTCTCGTTCTTCATGGTCATCATCCCCATTCTTGGCGAGGCGCTGCTGGGCGTCAAGGACATAATTGCCGGCGAAGGCGTGGGCGAGAGCGTGGGCCTGCTGCCCCTCGCTGTAGGATTCATCTCGTCGTTCGTGGTGGGTTGCTTGGCTTGCTCGTGGATGCTCAAGATCGTCAAGAAAGGCAAACTCGTGTGGTTCGCCTTCTATTGCTTGGCCGTGGGCTTCCTCTGCCTCGCTTGGTGAGACATCTGCCGACAAACGTACCATTGACAGAACATGACATTCGATTTCTTAAAAGGAGAAACCCTATACATTGACAAGCCCCTCGAGTGGACATCGTTTGACGTAGTCAAGCGACTGAGAGGAGTGATACAGCACCGTCTTCACGTCAAGAAGCTCAAGGTGGGACATGCGGGCACGCTCGACCCCCTCGCCACGGGCGTGATGATCGTCGTGACCGGGCGCTCGACCAAGCTGATAGAACAGCTGCAGGCCGGCGTCAAGGAGTATGTGGCCACGATGCAGCTCGGCGCCACGACCCCGTCGCACGATCTCGAGACAGAGATAGACGGCCACTATCCCACGGAGCACATCACGCTCGACCTGATCAATAGCGTGCTGCCGCGGTTCGTGGGACGCATCGAGCAGGTGCCCCCGGCATTCTCGGCCTGCAAGGTCGACGGCCACCGTGCATACGTCATGGCCCGCAAGGGACGCGACGTCGAGCTGAAGCCCAAGGTGCTGGTGATAGACGAGATCGAGCTCGAGGAGTTCGACCCCGACACGATGTCACTGAGGCTCAGGATTGTCTGCAGCAAGGGAACATACATCCGCGCTCTGGCCCGCGACATCGGCGAGGCCCTCGAATCGGGCGCGCACCTCACGGCACTGCGTCGCACCCGCGTCGGCGATGTGACTATCGGCGATTGTCTGGATGTAGACAAGGCCGTCGAGATCATCAGGGCATCGGACGTGGTGATGCCCGACGAAAATCTGGAAAATTGAACAAAACACCGCAAAAGTAATTACAGAGGATGAAACTTTCGCAATTTAAATTCAAGCTCCCCGAAGAGCTGATAGCACAGCACCCCAACGCCGAGCGCGACGACGCCAGACTGATGGTGATAAACCGCAAGGAGGGGACGATAGAAAACCATGAGTTCAAGGAGGTCATCGACTTCTTTGACGACGGCGACCTCTTTGTCTACAACGACTCGATGGTCTTCCCGGCCCTGCTCTACGGCAACAAGGAGAAGACAGGCGCCAAGATCGAGGTGTTCCTGCTGCGCGAACTGAGCGCCGAGAACAAGCTGTGGGACGTGCTGGTGGAGCCCGCCCGCAAGATTCGCATCGGCAACAAACTCTATTTCGGCGACGACGAGTCGATGGTGGCCGAGGTGATAGACAACACCACCTCGCGCGGCCGCACGCTGAGATTCCTCTATGACGGACCGCACGACGAGTTCAAAGCCGAGCTGTTCCGTCTGGGCTCGACACCTCTGCCCTACTATATCAAGCGCGAGTCGACCCCCGAGGACAACGACCGCTATCAGACCATCTATGCCTCGCGCGAAGGTGCCGTCGTGGCATCGGGCGTAGGCCTGCACTTCTCGCGCGAGCTGCTCAAGCGCCTCGAGATCAAGGGCGTGGGACAGGCATTCATCACCATACACAGCGGTCTCGGCAACTATCGCGAGATCGACGTCGAGGACCTGACCAAACACCGCATGGACTCTGAGGAGATGGTGGCTTCGGACGTACTCGTCGACACCGTCAACGCCACCAAGGATGCCGGCCACAGGGTCTGCGCCGTCGGCACGTCGGTGCTCCGCGCCATCGCAAGCGCCGTCAGCATGGGCGGACACATGAAGACATATACCGGATGGACCAACAAGTTCATCTTCCCTCCCTACGACTTCACCGTCACCGACTCGCTGCTCACCAACTTCCACCTCCCCTACTCGACCATGCTGATGATGGTAGCCGCGTTCGGCGGATATGACATCGTCATGGAGGGCTACAAGAAAGCCGTCAAGGAGGGTTACAAGTTCGGTGTCTATGGCGACTCGATGCTGATAATCTGATTGCTTGGCCCGGTTCCTGACCATACCGAAGCAAGGCGAGGCCATCGTCCGCGAGAAGATGAGCCGCTTTCTGGCGTTCGCGCTCCCCGTCACCTCTGCCGGGGAGGCGCGCGATGCCATCGCGCTCTATGCCAACGAGTATCACGACGCCCGCCACGTCTGCTGGGCATACATGGTCGGGGCTGACAGGCTCACGTTCCTGTCGTCGGACAACGGCGAGCCCTCGGGCACTGCGGGCAAGCCGATACTGGGCCAGATCAACTCGCTGGGGCTCACCGACGTGGTGGTGATAGTGGTGAGGTACTTCGGCGGCATCAAGCTGGGCACCTCGGGGCTCATCGCCGCCTATCGCGAGGCCGCGAGGCTGGCCCTCGAGGACGCCGGGACTGTCGAAGGACGCGAGATGACGACGCTGTCGCTGACATTCCCCTATCTGGCCATGAATCCAGTGATGACCCTTGTCAAGACCTACGGGGCACAGGCGCCGGTGACGATACAGAGCCAGAGCTTCGACAATACGTGCTCGATGACGCTGTCGTTGCCCCTCGACCTCCTCGACGAGATTTCGGGCAGACTCGGAGCGGTATCGGGGACCTCGATTGTCGAAGATTGACGAAAACTATTATTTGTCAATCTTTGTTAATCTTTTGAATGAGATTTGACCGCAAAGGGCAATTATCTCACAAAAATGTTTACCTTTGCGCTGATATAAGCACGCATCATTCATCCTCCTCTTCTCAGCCATTACAACAAAGCACTATCTTCCCGACAAACAACGCATGACTGAAAACAACACAGACCTGCTACCCCTCATCATCGAGGGCATACGTGACCGCAAAGGCCGCAAGATCACAGTCGTAGACCTCAGCGAGATCGAGAGCGCGGCGGCACGCCGTTTCGTGATATGCGAGGGCACCTCGTCGCAGCACGTGGCCGCAGTGGCCGACAGCATACGCGAGTATCTGCTCGAGCACTCGAGGGTAAAGCCCTATAACTATGACGGATATGCCAACTCGCAGTGGATCGTGATAGACTACGGCGACACGATGGTACACGTTTTCTTACCCGAGACACGCTCGCTCTATGACCTCGAAGGTCTCTGGAACGATGCCGTGATCACCGAGATCCCCGATCTCGACTAATACAAACCACCCGCACGCACTATGAGCAATCCCAACCCCAACGCTCCCGGGCCCAAGAAAGGCGGCATCAGGTTCAGCATGTACTGGGCCTATGCCATCATCGTAGTCTTTCTGCTCGGCATGCTCTATATCGACGACAATTCGCTGACCAAGGAGGTCAGCTTCACCAAGTTCGAGCAGTATGTCAACTCGGGAGGCGTCGAAAAGATCACGGTCTTCACCAACACCAGCCGTGCCGAGGCAGTGGTGAGCGACTCGCTTGCCCAAAAGATCTTCCACGAGAGCCAGTACCAGCCCGGCAAGGGCATCGTGGCCCACATCGTCACCGACATCCCGTCGGCAGACAAGATGCAGGACCAGATCGACGCTTGGCGCACGGACGGCAAGTTCAAGGGCGAGGTCAACTATGAGAAGTCGTCAGACTACTCGTCGATCATCTGGACCTTCGGCCCCATCATACTGCTCGTGGCCTTCTGGTTCATAATGATGCGCCGCATGAGCGGCGGTCCCGGCGGGGGTGGTCCCGGCGGCGTCTTCAACGTGGGCAAGTCAAAGGCAAAGGTGTTCGAGAAAGGCGAGAGCACCAATGTCACCTTCAAGGACGTGGCGGGCCTGCACGAAGCCAAGACCGAGATTCGCGAGATCGTGGAATTCCTGCGCAACCCGCAGAGATATACCGAGATAGGTGCCAAGATACCCAAGGGCGCGCTGCTCGTGGGCCCTCCCGGAACTGGCAAGACCCTTCTGGCCAAGGCCGTGGCCGGCGAGGCCGGCGTGCCGTTCTTCTCGATGGCCGGTTCGGACTTCGTCGAGATGTTCGTGGGCGTAGGTGCCTCGCGCGTGCGCGACCTGTTCCGTCAGGCTCAGGAGAAGGCTCCCTGCATCATCTTCATCGACGAGATCGACGCCGTGGGACGTGCCCGTGGCAAGAATCCCAACATGGGCTCGAACGACGAGCGCGAGAACACCCTCAACCAGCTCCTGACCGAGATGGACGGCTTTGCCACCAACAGCGGCGTCATCGTGCTCGCGGCCACCAACCGTGCCGACATACTCGACAAGGCCCTGCTGCGCGCCGGACGTTTCGACCGTCAGATTCAGGTAGACCTGCCCGAGCTGCGCGACCGCATCGAGATATTCAACGTCCACCTGCGCCGCATCAAGCAGGCCGACGACGTGGACGTCGAGGTTATGGCCCGCCAGACGGCCGGATTCTCGGGCGCAGACATCGCCAACGTCTGCAACGAGGCTGCCCTGATAGCCGCCCGCAACAACAAGAAGGCCGTTGACCGCGACTCGTTCATGAACGCCATAGACCGCATCATCTGCGGACTCGAGCACTCGTCCAAGATAATCTCGGCAGACGAGAAGCGCGCCATAGCGATACACGAGGCCGGCCACGCCACCGTGTCGTGGTTCCTCGAATACTCAAACGAGATGGTCAAGGTCTCCATCGTGCCCCGCGGCATGGCCCTCGGCGCAGCTTGGTACATGCCCGAGGAGCGTCAGATTACCCCCCTGCAGGCCCTGCTCGACCAGATGTGCATGACGCTGGGCGGACGTGCCGCCGAGGAGATCGTGCTGGGTCAGGTGTCGACAGGCGCCCTCAACGACCTCGAGAAGGTGACCAAGATGGCATACGCAATCGTGGTCTACTATGGCATGAGCGACAAGATACCCAACGTGAGCTACTATGACTCGACAGGTCAGGCCTACGGCTTCTCCAAGCCATACGGCGGCGAGCGTGCCACGGCAATAGACGCCGAGGTGTCGCGCATCATCAACGAGCAATACGAGCGTGCCAAGGACATCATACGCGAGCACGCAGAGGGACACGGCAAGCTGGCCGAGACGCTGCTGACCAAGGAGGTGATGTACTCCGAGGACCTCAAGGAGATATTCGGCCCGCGCAAATGGAAGTCGCGCACCGAGGAGATAATGCAGCTTCAGGCCGAGCGCGATGCCCGCCGCCAGAAGGAGCAGGGCGAGGAAAAGCCAGTCGAGGACATCGAGCACACCGAAGTTCCCTCAGACGACGAGCCGGTCAAGTCCAAGGAGCCCGAGTCGCAGCAGACAGGCGACACACCGCCCTCAACCCCGACCCCTCCCCCGTTCAAGGGACCCAAGGAATAAGATATTAAAGAGAATCCCGGAGGCATCCGGGATTCTCTTTAATATTATTGCATATTAATCACAAATGTATTACTTTTGCTTCAGAAAAGACACAGTTATGAATACTACCCTTAAATCTTATTTAATAAGCACGGTCATATTTATCATAGCCTCTTTAAATGTATATGCATTAAATCATACTGAAAATACCAGTAATGATGATGAAGAAGCTGTAGAATACTATGATTTGTCCGGCAATAAAGTAGCCAATCCAACAAAAGGTGTATATATTCGTAGGCAAGGGAAAAACATCAGTCGTGTCACATTTGATGGGAAGTCATCCAATATTCCTGCCACGAAAAAAAGGACGAAAATAAAAGAACACGAAACAAAACCAGTTGTTGAGAATATTGCGGACCAACAAGGCCAAAAGCCTACTAAACCAGTCTCCATCAATAAAAAAGATAAAAGCTATGAGATCATAGACATAGCTCCGCAAACTGATCTCAAAGCAAATAACACTTTTGCTGTTATCATAGGTAATGAAGATTATGCATTTGCACAACCGGTAAAATATGCATCGAATGATGCCTCTGTCTTTGCGGATTATTGTTCGCAAACTCTCGGCATTCCACAGAATCAGATTAAACTATATAAAAATGCCAGCTCTTTGATATTGCGTAAGGCATTGAAAAACATACAAACTATAGCTGATGCATTTGATGGAGATATTAATATATTGTTCTATTATGCAGGACATGGCATTCCATCAGATAAGTCCGGGCATTCTTACCTTATGCCTATTGATGCAGAAGGCAATGATGCCGAATTCTGTATGGCAACTGATGAATTATTTTCAGAGTTGGCATTAACAGAGGCAAAATCAGTCATAGTATTTCTTGATGCCTGTTTCAGTGGGGCCAACAGAGGCAATGGCATGTTAAGGTCAGCACGCGGAGTTAGGCTGAAACCAAAAGAAATGTCGCCCAAGGGCAATATGATGATACTCTCCGCATCATCCGAAGATGAGGCTGCATTTCCACTTGAAGATCAAAAACATGGCCTCTTTACTTATTGTTTGCTCAAAAAACTAAATGAAACTAAGGGCAAGGTTACACTCAAGGAACTGGCTGAACATGTAAAAACCAACGTCAGAAGAATCTCAGCTATCGAGATGGGTATATCACAGACACCCTCTATAACCATATCTGGAGAATTGGCAAACAAATGGCAGGATTTAAATCTCATACAATAATTTTATGATCATCCTCCATTCTACACAGACTCATAAACCGACTTCCGACCTCATATCATAGAGGATTTCTACACAGGCTTAACATCAGTATAAAGCCTCGACATATCTTGTTACCGATAACTCAACACATTGCGGACGCATTGAGCAGTTATATGAAACTTTTTTATGCGAATCGTTTGTCGAGGATGGTCTTCATCTGGGCGGCGAGGCCGAGGCCGCGGGTGAGGAGGTAGGCAAGGAAGGCCGTCCAGAGCGTCGAGTTGGCTGACGGGCCGAGCCATATTATGCCGAAGAAGACGATGGCCGCGGCAAAGGTGGTGACGAGCATGCGCCGCGTGGCCGTGAGGCCGATGAAGAAGCCGTCGAACAGGAAGGCCGCCACCGAAATCACGGGTATCAGTCTCACAAAGTGACGCATGTTTGAGACTCCGTCGCGCACCTCGGCGACATCGGTCAACAGCGAGACCACCGCCGGGAGGAAGAGCCAGTAGAGCGCGGTGAACACAACGACCACGCCCGCACCCCAGCGTATCAGGGCCTTGACGGCCAGCAGGGTCGCCGCACGATCGGAGGCGCCCGAGCCGTTGCCGCAGAGGACCTCGCCACTGAAGGCAAGACCGTCCATGAAGTATGAGAACATGACGAAGAACTGCATCATCACGGCATTGACCGCGAGTGTGAGTGCGCCGAGACGGGCTCCGTATGAGGTCACGGCAAGGGTGACGAGCATGATGCAGCTCGAGCGGAAGAAGAGGTCGGTGCTGACGCCGAAGAACTTGCGCAGCTCGTCTCCGCGCCACAACATGCGCCATCCGCTCCATAGCCTCATGCCGCGGCTATATCGCAACACGGCCACGACCGCGAGGCAGAGCCCCGTCCAGTTGGCCGTGAGGGTGCCGTAGGCCACGCCCTCGAAGCCCATGCCGAGCGCATAGACCGCCGTGAGACTGCACGCCACGTTGACCACATTGACGGCAATGGAGACCGCCATGGGCCACACGGTGTTCTGCATGCCTATGAACCAGCCGTTGATGGTGAGGGTGACGAGCAGCGCCGGGGCACCCCAGATGCAGATGGCGAAGTAGCGTGCCGCGAGCGGGGTGACGTCGGCATCGGCACCGATGACACCGAGCAGCAGACGCGACATGGGCTGGCGCACGGCCACGATGAGGAGTCCGGCGACGAGGGCGAGGATGACGGCACGCGAGAAGACACAGCTTATCCTCTTGGGGTCTGCCGCGCCGTGGGCCTCGGCCGTGAGCCCCGTGGTGCCCATGCGCAGGAATCCGAACACCCAGAAGACCACGTTGAGCATCATGCCGCCCGCGGCGATGGCTGCGATGTATGCCTCGGAGCCGAGATGGCCCGTGACGGCGGTGTCGCACAGCCCAAGCAGGGGCACTGTGATGTTGCTGGCAATGGCGGGCAGGGCCAGCGCCAAGATCTTGCGGTTGATGGTTGACAGGCTTTTCATGCCGCAAAATTACACAAAAAAGCCGTGCGGAGGGCAATTCCGCACGGCCTTATTGATGTTGTCGGGCTGAGGATTATTCCTCGCCGAGAAGTTCGAGTATCTTGATTGCGGCAACGGGGATGCGAGTGCCGGGGCCGAAGATGGCCGCTACGCCGGCCTTGTAGAGGAAGTCGTAGTCCTGAGCGGGGATGACGCCGCCGGCGATGACCATGATGTCCTCGCGGCCGAGCTTCTTGAGTTCCTCGATTACCTGAGGCACGAGGGTCTTGTGACCTGCTGCCAGCGAGCTGACGCCCATCACGTGCACGTCGTTCTCGACGGCCATGCGGGCAGCCTCGGCGGGTGTCTGGAAGAGGGGACCCATGTCAACGTCAAAGCCGCAGTCGGCATAGCCCGTAGCGACTACCTTTGCGCCACGGTCGTGGCCGTCCTGACCCATCTTGGCTATCATGATGCGGGGCTGACGGCCTTCGCGCTTGGCAAAGTCCTCGCACATCTGCTGTGCCTTGATGAAGTCGGGATCCTGTTTGGTTTCTGATGAATACACGCCTGAAATTGTTCTGATTACTGCCTTGTAACGTCCCACGACCTCCTCGCAGGCATCCGAGATCTCGCCCAGCGTCGCGCGCAGGCCGGCGGCCTTGACGGCGAGGTCGAGCAGGTTGCCCTGCTTGGTGCGCACGCACTCGGTGATGTCGGCGAGGGCCTTCTTGACGGCCTCCTCGTCGCGGTGCTCGCGCAGGTCTACCAGACGGGCCACCTGATCCTTGCGCACCTCGGTGTTGTCGATCTCGAGGATGTCGATGGGGTCTTCGTGGTCAAGACGATATTTGTTGATGCCGACGATGGTCTGACGGCCCGAGTCAATGCGGGCCTGAGTGCGGGCCGAAGCCTCCTCGATGCGCATCTTGGGCAGACCGCTCTCGATGGCCTTGGCCATGCCGCCGAGCTTCTCGATCTCCTGAATGTGCTCCCAAGCCTTGTGTGCGATCTCGTTGGTGAGGGCCTCGACATAGTACGAGCCGCCCCACGGGTCGACCTGCTTTGTCACCATGGTCTCTTCCTGAATGTAGATCTGGGTGTTGCGGGCGATGCGTGCCGAGAAGTCGGTGGGGAGTGCGATGGCCTCGTCGAGGGCGTTGGTGTGGAGCGACTGGGTGTGGCCCAGAGCGGCGCCCATGGCCTCGATGCAGGTACGGCCCACGTTGTTGAAGGGGTCCTGCTCGGTGAGCGACCAGCCCGATGTCTGCGAGTGGGTGCGCAGTGCCAGCGACTTGGGGTTCTTGGGGTTGAACTGCTTGACGATCTTGGCCCAGAGCAGACGTGCGGCCCTCATCTTGGCTACCTCCATGAAGTAGTTCATGCCGATGGCCCAGAAGAACGAGAGACGGGGTGCGAAGGCGTCGATGTCGATGCCGGCGTTGATGCCCGCGCGGAGATACTCGAGACCGTCGGCCAGAGTGTATGCCAGCTCGATGTCGGCTGTTGCACCGGCCTCCTGCATGTGATAGCCCGAGATCGAGATCGAGTTGAACTTGGGCATGTTCTGCGAGGTGTACTCGAAGATGTCGGCGATGATGCGCATCGAGAACTCGGGGGGATAGATATAGGTGTTGCGCACCATGAACTCCTTGAGGATGTCGTTCTGGATGGTACCTGCCATCTCCTCGAGCTTGGCGCCCTGTTCGAGACCTGCGTTGATGTAGAATGCCAGCACGGGGAGCACGGCACCGTTCATGGTCATCGACACGGACATCTTGTTCAAGGGGATGCCCTCGAAGAGCACCTTCATGTCCTCGATCGAGCAGATGGACACGCCGGCCTTGCCGACGTCGCCCACCACGCGCTCGTGGTCGGCGTCATAGCCGCGGTGCGTGGCGAGGTCGAATGCCACGGACAGACCCTTCTGGCCCGACGCGAGGTTGCGGCGGTAGAAGGCGTTGGACTCTGCGGCGGTCGAGAAGCCTGCATACTGGCGGATGGTCCACGGACGCAGGGGGTACATGGCGCTGTACGGGCCACGCAGGAAGGGGGGAATGCCGGAGACGTATTCGAGGTGTTCGAGACCCTCGAGGTCCTCCTTTGTATATACGGGCTTGACGGGGATAAGCTCGGGTGTGAGCCATTCTTCGCCCTTTGCCTCGGGGGCGTGAGCCTCGCCGAAAGCGTCTTTTATGATGTCAATATCCTTGAAATTGGGTTTCATAGCTATCTTTTTCTATGTGGGGTGTGAAGAATGGATTTACTTCTTGAGCAGACGGTCGTTGAACGCCTTGAGCGTGTCGAGCACGTTGCAGCGCACGTGCACGAACTCGTTGATGCCCGCTGCCTTGAGGTCGTCCATGCATGCGGGAGCACCGGCCACCACGAACTCGGCACGGCCGTCGAGATACTTGAACGCTGCGGGGGCCAGCTCGGCATACTCGTCGTCGCTCGAGCAGAGCACCACGATGTCTGCACCCTTGGCCAGAGCGGCATCCACGCCCTCTTCGACTGTATTGAAGCCGAGGTTGTCGATGATCTCATAGCCGGCACAGCCGAAGAAGTTGGTCGAGAACTGGGCACGGGCCAGACGCATGGCCAGATTGCCGATGGTGAGCATGAAGACCTTGGGACGGTTGGATGCGGCCTCGGTGGCGAGACGCAGTGCCTCGAAGTCTGAGGCGGCACGCTTTGAGGGTAGACCTGCGGGATTCTCCTCGCACGCGCTGTCGGTGTGGCGGCATCCGCAGGGCAGGGCGCCGTTGAGGGTCTCTATCTTGCCGGCAGCCATCTCGTTGACGTTGGGATACTGGTTGGTGCCCAGCAGGATCTCCTTGCGGCGGGCAACGTCCGTGTGACGCTTCTCCGAGCTCTCGCGCACGGTCTTGGCCACCTCGCCGTCGTTGCAGCAGGCAAGGAATCCGCCCTTGTCCTCGGTGTCGAGGAAGAGCTTCCAAGCCTCCTTGGCCAGCGACACGGTCAGGGTCTCCACATAATACGAGCCGCCTGCGGGGTCAACCACCTTGTCGAGGTGGCTCTCCTCCTTGAGCAGGTGCTGCTGGTTGCGGGCGATGCGCTCCGAGAACTCGTCGGGTGTCTTGTAGGGCACGTCGAACGGGGTCACGGTGATCGAGTCGACGCCTGCCAGAGCGGCCGACATGGCCTCGGTCTGCGAGCGGAGCAGGTTGACGTGAGCGTCATAGAGCGTCTGGTTGTAGCGCGAGGTGGCGGCGTGGGCGTTCATCTTGCAGGCATCCTTGTCGGCGCCATAGCGTGCCACGATCTGCGCCCACATCATGCGGGCCGCGCGGAACTTGGCCAGCTCCATGAAGAAGTTGCTCGACACGCCCATGTTGAACTTGATGCGTGCGGCAGCCTCGTCGGCCTTGACGCCGGCATCGGTGAGCAACGTCATCCACGATGCGCCCCAAGCCAGAGCATAGCCGAGCTCTTGGAATATATATGCGCCTGCGTTGGCCAGCATCACCGAGTCGACGGCCAGCACCTTGAGGCCCGGCAGCTCCTTGGCGGCGGCGATCAGGGCCACGGCCATTGCCGACACGTTGGCGGGCTCCATGGCCACGCTCTTGCGCAGAGGTTTCTTGAAGGGGTTGAAGTCTACCGAGCCGCGCAGCTCCTTCTCGACGCCCTGCTCCTTGGCATAGGCGGCAAGAGCCTCGACCAGCGGCAGGGCCTTCTTGAGGCAGCAGCCGAAGTTGACTTCGATTTTCTTGAGGTCCACGCCTTCGAGCAGTACGCGCAGGGTCTCTACGGTGGGCTCCGAGACATGGAATCCGAGCGACGTCACGCCCTTTGACACGGCGTCGAGCGCAGCCTTGTTGGCCTCCTCGGTGGTGGCGGCCTCGATCTGCTGGCGTATCAGCCAGTCGTTGTCGGTGCGGGTGCCGCGCAGATAGGGATACTCGCCGGGGAGCGAGTCGGTTGTCGCGAGGTCGGCGATGTCCTCCGAGCGATACATGGGCTGGAGGTTGAATCCCTCGTTGGTGCGCCACACGAGCTTCTTGTCGAACGGCGCGCCTTTCAGGTCAGCTTCCACCTTGGCCTTCCACTCGGCGGTGGTCACGGGCGGGAACTGCTCAAATAACTTTTCTCTTTTTTCTGCCATGATTTATGGTAATTAGATCAATTCAGAAGTTGTTGTTCTCATTCAATCTGCAAAGATAATGTTATTTTCGGGAATTAAAGAAATTTTTCCGTAAAAATCCCTCCCCTCCCGCCAAAAACGGGATATTTCCGACAGTTTCGACCAGCCGCCCCCACCCCGCCGCTTGTCGGGGTCGGCGAGAATGCCTAACTTTGCAAAGTCTCAGTCTCATTAGGTGACGCGAGACAAAGTGAGACTAAATGAGACCGAGACCCGCCATAAACAATATCCACAGAACATGACAACGATACCCGAGCCGACAGGCACGATGACCGAGCAGGAGCTGCGGCGGCGCAATCCGTGGCTCGAGGTAGCCGATATGTATCATGGGAGCTCGTTCCTATGCTCCGACAGCGAGGAGTTTGTCTGCTCGTGCGACAGGGAGATGGTCGAAGAATTCAACCTCAGGGCCGACGACAGGCACCGCTATCGCCTCAACGTACCCGCCTATCCGTGGTATGGCAATCCACTGATGGCCAAGGTCATAGTCTTGAGCCGCAATCCGGGTTACAGTGAGCGCGAATCCAAGATGGCATCGCTGTTGCGCCTGCTGCCCCCCGAGGTTGTCGGAGGATATGCCCGGCATCTGCGCTCGATGCTGAGGCTTGACTGTCACGGCTTTCTGCCCGACCAAGGGGGCGACCCCGCCGTGACGTTCCGCGACATAGCCGACTTGCACCAACGATATTACTGGAGAGACCGACTGACCAAGGCGTTTGTCAACGAGGATGACGGACCGACGTTCGAGAGGGTCAACAGCCGCTTTGCAGTCATTGAATACGTGGGCTATTCGTCGGTCGAATACGCCCCGTTGCGCAAGGGACTCATGCTCCCCTCACAGGGATTCACCCGCGAGCTTGTCGGCTACATCCTCAACAATCACAAGTATACGCTGTTCATCGTGCCGAGGGCCGAATCTGACTGGCGCGACTTCCTCGGGCCGCTGTGGTCCGACCACGCCGACCGGTTCATTGTCTCTAAAGCCCCGCGGACACAGAGCTTCACGGCCAAGGTACTCGGCGAGGACAACCACCGCAAGGTCATCGAGGCGTTCGTGAGATAACCCGCAGTCTCATTCAGTCTCAGTCTCACTTTGTCCCGCGTCACCTAATGAGACTGAGACTGAGACTCGGCGGGAAGTTTTTCGACGCAGGGCGGCATTATCGCACCTTTTGCCACGGATATGTTCGTAACTTTGCACCGTTACCTCGTTTCATTAAGGAAATGAGGAGGGGGAGTGTATTCAAAAAAATCATAATTTTGAATCTTCAGGGATAATGAAAGGTATCCCTGTTGCATGTCTGCAAGGCAAATGCTCGAAGCGAGGATTTCCGAAAGTCTCACCCGAGTCTCACTTTGAGTCTCAGTCTCATTTGGTGACGCGACGGTTAGTGAGACTGAGACTGATGAAAAAATTCTTAATATTTCACCTATGAGTGAAATAATTGTCGTATATTCGCGATACTATCCCTATTAACTAATTATGAAAGAGGCCAAGAACATATACCGCAATATGGTTGCCTCCGTTCCGGCTGACATCAAGGCGGAGGTGGATTTGTCGTTTGCAATCTCGGACCGCATAGATTTTCTCATGCACGAGAAAGGTCTGTCCAAAAAGCAGTTCGCTGATGCGCTGGGGAGACGTCCGAGCGAAATCACGAAATGGCTGAGCGGACAGCACAACTTCACCATTGCGACACTCTCGATGCTGTCGTCGTTTTTCGGGCGGCCCATCATAAAGGTGGGATGATGTCGTGATGTCTCACCGAGTCTCACTTTGAGTCTCAGTCTCATTTGGTGACGCGACGGTTAGTGAGACTGAGACTTGCGGCGGGAGATGATGATGGCGGCGAGGATGATGCCGATGACGAGGAGGATGATGGCGGCGGTGACGGGCGAGAAGCGTGTCTCGGCCTCGGGGGTGTCTTGGCGCGAGAGGGTGACCGTGCGGTCGGTGACGCCGTCAGTCCGGGCCATGTCGCGCGTGTAGTCGAGGCTCTCGGCTTGGGGCAGCGACCGGGCTATGAACTGCTGCAGGGGGATGTTGTCGCTGACAAATTCGGTGCCGGGATCGCCGTGGCGGGCGGTGAGGCGTGCGTGGAGCGAGGCGGTGAGGGCGAGCTGACGGTCGGTGGGGTGCCAGTAGCCCTTGCGGGCGCTCTCGAGCATGACGGCGGTGAGCTCCTGCAAGGCCGCGGGGTTGGCGCTGTCGAAGTATCGCTCGATGCCGAGGCCGTGGATGTCGCGCACGTAGACGTCGAACATCTCGTCGTATATGCCGGGGGCTAGCACCGAGGGGCGGGTCACTGTCCAGCCGAATATGTTGCGGGCCATCTCGCCGAATGTCCCTGCCGTCGAGGCTCCGCCCTCCATGCGCGTGCTGATGTAGCGGAGATTGAGCAGGGTGACCCTTGTCTCGGCGGCGACGGCCATCGAGGCATCCTGCATGCGGGGTAGCGAGGGGTTGCGATAGTCGGCCATGAGCATTTGGGGCTCCTGACCGCCGAGATGAGTGGCGAGGAGCGAGAGACTTCCGGCAAACTCATAGACGTGGTCGAGGCTCACGGGGCCCCACGTGTTGCTCTGCCGCGGCTGCACTATCACGTCGGTGCCCGAGACGGCGGCGCGCATGGCCGAGGGGATGGAGGTGCCCCACGCGAGGGTGTCGCCATAAATGGCCGACATGTTGCCGACGTATGTGTCGGCCAGCTCGGAGCGGTCGGTCCACGCGCCCGAGTTTTCGGTGCGGGCAAGCATTCCGGTCGAGTATCCCGACGACACCGGTCCGAAGACGCGCATGGCCGAGAGCCTACGGGCCTCGCGGGGCGGGATGCCGCCGTCGACCATGGCCTTTTCCTGTGCCAGCGTGCCCTCGGCCACATAATTGGGGAGCGAGTCGCCGTCCATTGCCCCGGAGGCGAGCCTGACGGCATCGGTGATGAGCAACAGGCGCGAGGCGGCGATGTCGCGCAACTGGCCCGACACCTGTATCATCACGTCTATGCGCGGACGACCGAGGCGGGCGGCGGGTGTGAGCCTGAGGTCGATGACGCGCCCCATGCGGTCGCGCACGGGCTCTACGCCCAGCATCCTGAGCGCCTGTGCCACCGTGGCGCCCTGCGTCGAGATGAACTCGCCTGCCCAGAGCGAGAAGCTGACCTTGCGCGGCCAGTGGCCATGCTCCATGCGATAGCGGTGCAGGGTGCTGTCGGCCAGCCTCGCGCCCGTTGTCCACGCCTCGTCCGAGGGGGTGGCGTCGGGGTTGATGCTGAATATATTGCGTCCCGTGGGGAGTGCCTCGGGGTTGCGCACGGGATCGCCCCCGGTCGAGGGTGCGGCGGGTCGGCCCGACAGCAGCGAGGTCATGGCGCGGAACTCGGCCTCGGGACTCTGCAGCAGCGCGTCCCTGACCGAACGCACACACGGGTCTGACATCCCCCTAACGGCTGCCTTGGCGGCGGGAAGATAGCGTCGGGCCACGAGGCGCTTGTCATGCAGGTCGTTGTCGGAGATTAGCCCTGCGTCGCGGTCGCGGCGGGCGGCGTCATAGGCCAGACGGTCGGCACAGATGGCGGTGAGGGTGGCGAGCATGTCGCGCTCGGAGTAGGGACGGCCCATGACGTAGTGAGCGGCGGGCACCTTCTCGGTAGCAAGCTCGGCGAGATAGTCAGAGACCCTGCGCAGGTCGTCGGCACCGTATGCCACACCCGCCACCGAGTCGAGCCCGAGGTCGCTGTGGAGCCCCTGACCGACTATGCGGGCCTTGAGCGACGGTGTGTTGTGCGAGGGGTTGGCGAGGGCATCGTCGATGTCGCGGGCCAACGCGGCATATCGGTCGCCGAGGCCCGAATCTGCATAGGGCGCAGGGAGATGGCTGACGAGCACGGCACGGCTGCGTCGGCGGGCAATGACCGACTCGCCGGTGTTGGCCACGTTATAGAAATAGAAATGCGGACGGTTGCCCGTCAGCGCGTCGGCCCAATCGGCATCCCTGAGGGCCACGCTCTTGCCGGGTATGAACTCGAGATTGCCGTGTGTGCCGAAGTGTATCAGCGCGTCGGCATCAAACCCCTTGAGCATATAGAGGTATGCGGCGACATAGCTGTGCGGAGGGGGCACCATGCCCTTGTCGGCAAGGCGTGCGTCGTCGTCGCCTATCAGCGAGCGCGGCTGGGGCATCAGCAGTATGTTGCCGTATCTAAGGGCCGCCACCGCGATGCTGTCGCCACGCGCCATCATGGCGCCGGGGGCAGGGCCGTAGTGACGCTCGACCTCGGCATAGCTCTCGGGCATCAATACATCGTCTGCCCACTCCCTGTATGTATCTGCATCGACCCACACGGGCGAGGCGGAGTCCATGAACCTGCGCATGGCCGCGGGGGCATAGTCGCCGGTGACCTCGCAGCGTGCCGAGAGCTGGCGGTCGAATGCCTCGAGCGTCGGAGGGAGCCCCGAGACGTCATAGCCCTCGGAGCGCAAGTGTTTCAGGAAGTTGTAGAGCGAGGGCACCACCTCCATGCCCGAGGCGAGCATGCCGTCACGTCCGGGCGAACGGAAGCATACCACCGCCACGCGCTTGTCGGCGTTGGACTTGTGCCTGAGGGCCATGAATCGCGAGAACTGCTCGACGAATGCATCCATCCTCCCCTCGATCGGGTTGTGGGTCACGGGACCGCCGTCGACGGCATCCTGCGTGGCTATGCACACGGGCGACATGGCGCCGTCAATCTCGGGCATTATGATGCGGGCGTTGAGGGTGCCGGGAGCGACGCCCTTGTCGGGGTCGAGCCACTCTTGGCGTGTCTGCGTGACCGGAAACGGGGTGAACAGAGGTATCCCCTCGCGGTGACACCAGCCGGCCAGCGAGTCGTTGCCCAGTCGCCCCATGGGCAGGTAGACGATGGCGTCGGGAGCCACTTGGCGCAGCAGACGGGCACGGTTGCGTCCCGAAGCCGAGAGAGGATAGATGTTGAAGCCGCGGGCGGTGAGGCGCGAGACCAGCGTGTCGATGTGCGCCCTGTTGCCCTCGACGGGGAAGTTGAGACCCGAGACCAGCGCCACCTTGGGGGCCGATTCGTGATATAATCCTTGGTCGCGCAGGTGCTCCTCGAGGGCCGTGGCTTTGTCGAAATAGCACCCCTCGGCCAGATGATAGAACAGCCCATCGGGGAGTATGACCGGTGGCGGCGGTGTCTGCAGTCCGAGCTTGTGGGGCGTGGCGAGGGCCCTGAGGCGATGCATCAGGCCGACGTAGTTGGCGCGGCAGGGGTTGCGGAAGTAGAGCCTGAGCGAGTCTGACTCGGCCCGGGTGATGTTGCGGTCCATGGCAAAGCCGGTATCGTGTACCCTGACGGTATATACCGGGGTGCCCCTGCGGGCGGCGTCCTCGAGGTCGGCGGTCTGCAGCGAGTCGAGATAGAGCCCCCTGCCATACATCACCACGACGTCATAGCCGTCAAAACCGCGTGCCTCGGTCATGGGCACGCAGGTCACGTCGCAGCGTGCCCGGGCGGCGTTCTGCTCCAGCTCGGCGGCCTGCACGGGCAGCGGATTGACCACCAGCAAGCGTGTCGGCGAGAGCCAGTGGCGATAGGCCAAGTAACCTGCGGCGAGTATCAGGAGTATCACGACGAGTCTCACTATCAATGAGACTGAGACTCCTAATGAGACTGAGACTTTGAGACGGCGTGGCATGAGGCGGGGACGGGAATCAGAAATTGGACTTGAGGTATGCGGCCTTGCGCTCGACGGGCGACAGCGGACGCTCGGCAAGACCCTGACGGATGTGGTCTATGTATATCTGCTGAATGGCGGGGATCTGCCCGAGACCCTCGATGACGGCCGAGACCTCGAAACCCTCGCGCTCGAGCCTCTCGCGCCACTCGCGGTCGATGTCCTTGCGGGCATGCTCTCCGGCCACGAACAGGAACGGCACCAGCAGCACTCGGCGAGCCTTGTCGCGGCGCAGGCACGCGAGGGCAGTGTCATAGGTGGGATACCCCTCGACCGTGGCCACATGAAACCGCGGATGACCCGTGGCCGCAAACATATAGTCCACCTGCGAGTATATTGCCGTGGCGGGTGTCTCGGTGCCGTGGCCAACCAGCAGCACCGCACCGTCCGAAGTTGCCGCCGAGGCGTGGCGCGAGGCGAGTATCGAGGTGACCCTGCGGCAGTCGTCTACCGAATAGAGCAGCGGACGCCCGACCCTTATCTCCTTGAAGAATGGCGCCATGGCCTCGGCCTCGGCGGTCAGCGCGGCCATCTCGATGCCGTCGATGATGTTGGTGCTCTGGACAAAGACGTGGGTATAGCCCTCGGCGGCGAGGGTGAGCAGCGCCTCGCGGGGATTCTGCCTGACGATGCCGCGCTTGGCAAGGCGCGAGATGACCGTGCGCGAGGTGTATGCCTCGGCAATCCTCATCGCGGGGAACTCGGCCCGGGCCCTGTCGTTGACGGCCTCGATGGTGGCGGCGCGCGTGTCGTCGTGCGTGGTGCCGAAATGCACCATCAGCAGCGCGGCCTTGTCGCCCTCGGCCTGATCGCCGAAGGCTGCCGCGGGCAGGAAGGTAATCAAAATGAACAGTAGAGTCTGTAGTCTGTGCATGGCTTGCGTGAGGGGGGATGGGTGGAGAGCCTGATTTGAAAAAGACCTCCCGGAATGACACCGCGTCATCCCGGGAGGCGGGCAGAAAAAAGTGTACTAAAATATTGATGAATGATATGACTTACTTGACGTCCTCGACCACGCGGATCTGCTCGAAATAGTAGCCGGGAGCCATCTCGGCACCCTTGACGGTGGTTCCGGTGAGGGCGTCATAGATATAGATGACGGGGTTGGTGCCCTCGGCGTCGACGCCGATGTATGCCTTGTGGTTCACATAGGCCATGCGCGACGAGAATCGGCCGCCGCTGTATGCGAGCTGCTTGCCATTGTAGCTGACGGGGGTCGCGGTCTTGGCGGCGACGTCGAGCACGGTATAATAGTGCGCGAAGTCGTCGATGGCGGTGCCCATGGCGTCGTTGCGGGCGTAGGCCATGGCCTTGTCGCCGCCCAGATACATCACCGAGATGAGCTTGCCGCCGGCGGTGAAGCCGTCATACGAGGGGTCGAACTCTGTCTTTCCGGCGGGAATCTTGAGCAGGTGCGAGTGTTCCGAGCCGTCGGCGTCGTCGCTCACGCAGGCAAGGAAGAGGTTGCCCTTGTCGTCGATGAACTCGGTGGTCTGCAGCAGCTCGCCGTATGCGGTGCCAACCATCTCGACGTCGTTGTCAAAGCAGGGATTCTTCTCGAGCACCTTCATCGTGGCGGGGTCGATGACGGCGGTCATCATCGGGGTGACGCGCTTGCCGTGACGGCCCGAGGTCTTGGCGTAATAGAAGTAGAAGAGTCTGTTGTCCTGAGCGCGATATGCCAGAATGCCCGATGTGGTGAACAGGTCGGCGTCGGCGGGGAGCTCGATGTCGAGCGCGCCCTCGGCGATGATGCTCATGTCGGTGGCGTTGAGCTTGGTCCAGATTATCTTGTTGGCCTCGCCGTTTGCGGCCATGATGACCAGCGTGTTGTCGTCGGTCCATGCGTGGGTGTACTTGCGGGTCGAGTAGGTGTTGGTCTTGAACCTGCGCTCGGCCACCACGTTGATGCGGTTGTTGCGGATGGTGTACTTGGCAAATCGGTCGCCCGACACGGGTACCTGATAGTAGTATGCGCCCTTATAGATTGTCTCGAGCGAGAGCGTGGCGTTGACCTCGGTGCCTGTGCCCTCGAATGTTATCTCGGGCTGGTCGGCGTCGAGCGAGCTGACGCTGCGCACCAGTGTCTGCACGTCGCGTGCCATGCCGCCGTGGCGGTCAAGGGCCACCCAGAGGTCGAAGTGATAGTCTGAGACAAGGGTGGGATCGTCGGGCGTGTCGGGGTCGTCGTCGTCAGAGCATGACGTGAACCCGAAGGTCAGGAACAGCGCCATGAACGGAAGCAGCAGAAACTTGAATTTCTTCATTGTCGTCTGATAGTTTTTTTATGGTTGGTTTATTCTGTGGATTTCATTGCAGGAATACCCTGAACTTGGCGTGGAAGGCGCGTCCGGGCTTCTGTAGCATGTAGTTGTCATAGGCCGTGCGGTCCAGTATGTTGTCGCACTCGGCGGTGAGGTTGTATCGCCCGTCGTGCCACGAGTATGTCACGGCGACCGAGGTGATGTTCTGGGTGGGTATGCGTGCCTTGGACGACGCCGCGCCGTATGCCTCCCAGTTCAGGTAATACCAGTGTATCCACTCGTGCGACACTAGCAGGCGCAGGCGGTCGGCGGGGAGGGCGCCGAGCCCCAGCGAGTATGACGCCTCGGCGTTGCCGAAGACCCACGGGCGGTTGGGCACGCGGTTGCGGTATGTGGCCGAGGGGTTGCCGTCGGTCTTGTATCGGCGCATGTTGCGGGCATCGTTCCAGCTGCCGTTGACCGACACGCGCAGGGCATCGCGCCACGTATAGCCGAGGTCGAAGTCGAGCCCCTTGATGTCGATGGCGGGCTCGTTGACATACTGCATCATACCCTCGCGCTCTGAGACGGTGGCGCGGATGAAGTTCTGGACATGGCGTATGAAGCCGTTGACCTCGTATGTCACCGCATGGCCCGCGGCAGGGCGCCACGTGCCGAAGATGCCGAGGTTATAGTTGTTGCTCTGCTCGGGGCGCAGCGCGAGGTTGGCATAGACTGTGGTGCCGTTGCCCAGCAGCTCGCGCGACAGGGGCAGGCGCACGCTGTGCTCGTATGACGCCTTGAACGCCACCTCGGGCCTGAGGGTGAACCTCGACCCCACTCCGGCACCCCAGTAGCTCTTGGTCACGTCGGGCTCGATGCGGTCGGCACCCGTGACGGTCGAGTTGTCGCGCTGGCGTATGGAGGTGACGTTGATGTAGTCCTTGACGAAGGCCAAGTTGCTGAGGCGTCCGTCAAAGTATGTGTCGGAGTATGTCAGCGACAGTATGTGCTTGGTCACGACGTCGTTGGTGGGCTCGAAAGTCCTGTCGACATCGTCGGTGCGGCGGTTGCCACGGCGGTTGAGCATGTAGTTGAGGCTAATCTGATGGCAGGGCAGGAACTCATAGTCGGCACCGGCGTTGACCACCGTGAGCGGACGCCTGTAGACACGGATGGAGCGTGCCTTGCCGGTCATCTCGTTGCCGCTCGACGGAATCCACGTGCCGTCCCACGAATACTTGCTATAGGCCGTGTCGACAGTCTCGCTCCTGTCCCATGTATGAGTGAGACTGAGACGGGTGGCCACCGGTCCCCACTGCTTGTCATATCGCATGGCCACGTTCCACGCATGCGACTTGCGACGGGCCGAGCCATAGACCTTGTTCTGCATGGCACCGGTCTGTATGTCCTTGTCGATTAGGGTATATGACCCGCTGACAAAGAATGCGTCGGCCCACGCCACGTCGTTGACACCGGCCTCGATCTGGCCCAGCACCGAGAGATAGCCGTCGTGGAATCTCTTGCGGTCGGTGATGACATAGCGGTCCTCAGCCTCGCTCCACACCTCGACATCCTTCATCGTGTAGTCGTTCTTGGAATAGCTGAGGCCGAACGTGGGTCGCACCGCAATCACCGTGCCGGGTATGAAATACTGGCCCGCAAGGTCGGCGCTGTGGGTATGGAACGAGCCAATGCCGTATGATGCGTCCAGAAAGTTGCGCCTCTCGCGACGGGTCACTATGTTGACCGCACCGCCCAAAGCGTCAGACCCCAGCGCGGCAGGCACCACGCCCTTATATAGCTCGACGCGCTCGACGATGTTGACGGGTATGTTGTCGAGGTTGACCTCGCTCCCCTTCGAGTCGAGAGGCACGCCGTCGATGAAATATCTTATCGAATTGCCCGACAGGCCGTTGATGGAGAGGTCGAGGTCGGACCCCGCACCACCCTGACGGCGCACCTTGACGCCAGCCGTGTGGCCCACGAGGTTGTTGAGGTTGGTCAGGCGGTTCACGTCGGCCTTGAGCTCGACGGCGTTGACCGACAGCGCCCCCTCGGCCAGACGACGCCCTGCCGACTTGCCATAGACATTGACGTCGCCCAGAGCCACGGCATTGTCGTCGAGAGTGAAATCGACCTTCATGTCCGACTTCACGTCGACCTCGCGGGCCTGAGCCACATAGCCCACCGCCAAAGCCTCGAGCCGATGACGCCCCACAGGGAGGCTGATGGCATATCCACCCTCGCCGTCGGCCCGGCAGCCGCCCGCAGGCGCTGACACCGTCGCATAGGGGACTCCCCTCCCCTGCGCGTCGCGCACATGGCCGGACACAACAAAGTCTGCCGCGACAGCCGCAAGCGGCAGCCACAACAGCAACAAAACGATGGCAAGGGTCATGCTCCCTCTCTCTCTCATATCGGTCGGTCTATAGGTCGGCGGGAGCAAAAACGACAATACAACCTGACACGGCACGGCCCGGAGGGCACGGCGCGGAGCGAGAGCGGTTGTCTTGAAATTTTATATCCCGAAAATTCAAAACAAAATAATCTGTCGCGGCAGGTCTTCTGACTCGCCCCCTCTCTCAGGCCGCCTTCCCGTCGGGACATGTCCGACAGTGGCATCTCAAGGCCATTCAGAGCGTTGCGGGGGACTCACAGCAGCGGGTCTGTCCGGGATTCTCACCCGGTTCCCTTTTCATCGCGCCAAGCGCGACACCGAAACATAGCGCAAAGTTACAAACAATCCCCCAAACCGCCAAATTTTTGTTAAGACAAGGGCCGGACAACAGTCTGTGTCCGGCCCGATGCGTGGTTGCCTCAGTTTTTCTCTACCACAAATATCGTCTTCCCGACCTGCATGTCGGGGTCCTTGCGGCGGTTGCGGGCAAGCCATTTCTGAAACGCGCCAAAGCCCAGCTGACGCGGCAGCAGCTCAAGGGCATTTCCCTTCATGTCCACGGCCCTGCTGCCGGGGCGGGTGCTGTCGGCATCTGGAGCCTTTGCAAACGGATTTGGCGAGAAAATGACATAAAGCTGGTTGACATCGCGCCGGGTGTGCGAATTCATCTTGAGCCTCGAGACCATCGACCGCATGTCATCTTCAGCGTAATCCCGCGAGAAGAATACATAATCCCTGTCGGCTTCGATGCGATACGCTCCTTCGTGCTGGCCACGATAGGGCAACAGGCACTGCATGGTGTGTTCCACGTCGTCGTCGCCAAGATACACGGCCAGATAGCCGTCGACCGGCGATCTGAAATAGAGGTACATATAGTCGCCGGCGTGATAGGTGAAGTTGCGCAGGCCATCACGGTCCTTGTCGCACCCGTTGAACAGCAGACGTGTGTCCAGCTCGATGCGGTTGCCGGTCAGTTCGCGTATGCGTCCTTTCAGCTTCACGTTATATATAAGGTCTCCTCCGGTCGGCGTTATAGTGAATACCGTGTCGCCAAGGGTCTCAATCCACTCGCCGCGCACATCGCTTTCGCCGAACGCCCTGAATTCAGTGCGGTCTTCGGCTCCGGCGCCGGTGGTGATGAACGAGAAGTTGGAACTGCTGACACACGTGCCGAACTCGGCAGCGATGGCATCGGTCTGCGCACGCTCTATTGCGGTCTGACGTGCCTGTGCAGGAGGCACGTCGCCGGGAGCGTGATAGGAATACCGGGCCGTCACGGTCACTGTCTTCTGCCCGCAGGCCATCAGGGCCAACGACAATAAAACGCCGGTCAGAAAAAACCTCATCATAGATCAAAAGCAATAGCCGAGGCCGAGAAGAGCGGAATGATTATATTCTCCGCCAAAAGTAAAGGTATAGCCGAGGCTGAAATTGAAATGATTGAAACGGAAGATAAAACCTGCTTCAACGGCTGCATTGGTGCACCATTCATCATCATAATAATAGTAATAATCTGACTCCTCCCTGCTGCCGCCGACACCGGCTCCGAGATAGGCAAACATAGGCTGATAGATATGCCTGATCACACCGACCGTGCCCGAAATACTGTTTTCAATATACTCACCTTCTGTTGCCATGGTCAGTTTACCATAATAACCCCATTTGGCGAGCTTACCAAACATAAGGCCGACTCTTGCGTCAAAAACGCCGTCTGATGAATTACCGTCAAAACCACCAAGAGCGTTGATGAACCATGAGCTTCTGAATTCGGGTTTCATGGTGAAGATCATATTGCCGTTAAAGTCAGTCTTGACCTTCTTGTCAGCCATGCCTGAATAGCGGGCAGTGAGACTTTTCAGCCAGATGGGTACCTCGAGGGTGAATGTGCCGTCGGCATCAGTCATGGTCGTCTCAGCTCCACCTGTCGCCGAGACCTCGGCCCCGGGCAGTGGATTGCCGTTCCTGTCAATGACAGCACCACGCACCTCGCGTGTGTTCTGTGCCATGGTCCCCGCAACCGCAAACAGTGCGACTGCAAGGATAGTAATTAGTCTTTTCATTGCGTGTTTATGATTAATGATTGGATTATATTCATCGTGGAAGCATATTCATGTCACCGTCCCGTGAGTGTGCGCAGACGCCATCTGTCACCCAATGCAGGCGAAGCCTTTACGGTCGGGGTCTGATGCTTGTTTTTCTTATCAAAAGCCTTATTGTCCACATCTCGGCGCAGACGATCGGCAAGACTCGCCAAAGTTATGTCGCCACGGGTCTCCTGCAGAGTCTTGAGAAGATAGTATGTGAAGAATCCGTGTTGCATGTCGTCATATCCCATGGCTGTCTGCTTGCCACTGGTGGCGCTGAAGACCACGGTATTGCCCTTGGCCACAAGGTCCTCTACCTCGTACTCGACAAAACGCTCTGCAAATAGCATTCCGCTGGAGCGTGTGGCGCCACTGAAACAGGCATCGAGAAAGACGGTGACATTGCGTGCGGGCATGTTGTCGAATCTCTCATAGAGGTTGTCAAGCCCAAGACACGACTCGAAATCCGTGCCGGTGGCATCTGTCGGAAGGAGGTAGGCAGTCCCCGCAGATACGTCGGGCAATCCGTGTCCGGCATAATAGAAAATGATATTCAATCGGTCGGGATTCATGGCCGTCTTCTCTGACAGGTATCTGAGCGGCTCGCGTATCTCGGAGAGCGTGGCGTCATAGCACTGCCTGATGTTGTCCTTGGGCACGCCGAGCACCTTGGTGCAGTATTCGGCGAATACCTTGCCGTCATTGTGGGCATAGTTGACCTTGGAATGGTGTTTATAGTTCTCGTTGCCAATGATGACGACATAGGTATCTTCGTTGCGGAGACCAGTGACGGGAATGTTTATGTCGACGTCGGAGTGTGGTCCGGTCGTGGCCACGGACTGCTCGGGCCGTGCAGAGGGAAGCTCGACAGTAGGCCTGAACGATAGATCGAGTGTAGGGATGTCGTTGCGACCTACCGCGGGCGAGCGCAACGCACCCAGCGTGCTGTTGGCCTCGCTGAGGCGTGCGGCATCGTTGGTGGCGCTGTAACATAGAGCCAAGGCCCGTGCCACGTTGACCGCATAGGGAGAGTTGGCCATGACGTCGCGCAACACCGGCGCAGCCTTGCTGAAATTGTTCTTGGCCGAAATCTCGTGAGACCTTTTGCGGTCGGGGGTCAGGCCGGGCGCCATCGAAGCCTGCAGCGCCACAGTGCCGGCATTATAGAGATTGAAACCGAGGTGGCAGGCATAGTCGAGACTCGTCGGATTGGCGGCATAGAGCTTGTCGAACGTAGCCGCGGCAGACTCAAACCGCTTCATGCGCTCGAACATCTTGCCCTGATACTCAAGCAGACCCTTGTGTCCCGGGCTGATGCGCAGGGCCGACTCGAGCATCGGTTCCATCTTGTCGTCGGCACCCGTATGTCCGCACGATTCAATTCCGATGATGTGCATGTTCCAGTTTACAGGATAGTATCTGAGCCCCTGAGTGGCGATATATGCCGCACGGTCATAGTCGCGCTGCTCATAACAGCATCGTGCAAGACCCTCGAAAGCCATCTCGCGACTCTCTGTGTCGGTAGTGTTGAGGTATGCCTGAAAGTATCTGGTGGCCGAGGCATAGTCGCCACGGTTGAATATGTTCGTGGCGGCGAGATTGGCCAGTATCGGATACCCCGGGGCACTCTGCAGGTTGTCGGGGGCCATGGCCGGCAGCAACGACAGGTCTACGTATGCACAGGCATATTCGAGCACCCGCGATTGGTCATTGAGAGCGGCGTGATAATATGCGCCATCGCTGAGCAGCGGAAATATTTCCCGCAGGCCACGTCTGCATTCCTCCATCAGGGGGTCGCCGTGTGCAATATCGCCTGATGCCTCGGAATAGGCCCTGAAGGCCTCGAGCGCGGCCATATAGGCCGAAGCTCCCGGATTGCCCGACGAGGCCATCTGCCTGTAGTCCTCAAGCTGACGGCGACCGCGGTCGAGTGCCTGTCGCTGCGCTCTGACACAAGGCGCCATCACAAGCAGTGACATGATGAGAAGTATGAATCTGTGTTTCATTTCAGAATGCATCTACGAAGGTGAACGAGACACTGATGCGGCGGTACTCGCCACCCTTGTCCTTTGAGACTTCTATGTTATAGTTGTATCTTGAGTCCTCGCTGTCGAGCTTCGGATTAATCCGCTTCATGCCGTCACGCAATGCCTGAGCACGCATGAAGGCCAACTGCTCGTTGGTGCGTATTCCCGAAGACGGCATTACGGTAATGGCAGACAGCGTGCCGTCAATGCGGGCAGGCTCGTTGACAAACTCGCCGAAAGAGCCATCATAGGCTATCTTTCCGTTGATTGGCAGGGCGTCGGCACTGCCGGTGATGGTGACGTTGAATTTCTTGCCGGGAGCAAGATAGCCGGCAAAGTCCGTCTCGAAGGCGCGGCCAATGATGCGCAGCATCGAGGCGGCCGCATTCGATTCGTCTATGCGGTATTTGCCTGCCGGGAAGTCCTCGCGTGCAGAGAAACCGGCATCGACGGTATATGCAAAGTCGACCTTGTAGTTGCTGATGCGGTTGCCCGAAGCATCGTATGACGGAACGACGGCGGTCTCGACATTGATGACGGTATGCTCGGAAATCAGCCCCTGTTTGCGGGCCTCGTCGACGATACTGTTCTTTATGCCCTTGAGCACGACATCCTCGCGCGAGGACTGGCGTATCAGATCGAGAGACACGAAACTGTCGTCGGTCTGGAGGAAATCGAGGTTGTTGCGGTCGAGGTTGTCGAATGCATACGACTTGCCGTTGACCGGGTTATAGACATCAACATATATGAGTTCGAAACGGTCGTCAGGTGTGATGCCATATACAGCATTCGAGAACTGCAGCCCCGAACCGTCGCCGAATCCGGCCACGTCACCCTGCGGCACCTTGAGGTAAATTGCAGGAAGATTGCCCATGTTGACGGTGAGCAAACCATTGTCGGGATTGTAGCGACCGAGGGTCACGTTGGCGTGAGATATGAGGTCGCCGGCAAGGCTTGTCGAGATCTCGTTGGCGAAGAGTCGTTTCTGACGCTCCATTGATTCCGGAGTCACACGCAGCGCATACTCCTCCTCGGTCTCCATCGGCCGCATCTTGGCCCACTCCCTCATGCGTGCATTGAGCTCATCGCGCATCAGCTTGGTGTAGTTGGGCTGGAAACCCGATATTCGCTTATACTTGATAGCCGAAGGCGTGTCGTAGACCAGATATAGATTTGATTTTCCATCGTTGACAAAGCGGACAAAATTGCGCGGACCGTCCGTATCGGCCAGCATGGGGCGGTCGGAACTGTCGGTGAGATTGACAAAGGTCACCGCATTGTTTCCGGTCGCGACTGCGACATACTTGCCGTCAGGGTGGAATGACATCGAATGTCCCGAGCCAAGACCTTCGGCAAGAACGCCAAGCGAAAAATCGCGCGAATCGTAGACGGCAAGAGCGCCATCGGCCATGAGGATGCCGAATCTGTCGCCGGCGGGCGAGAAACCGAAATCGGCAAACGCGGATGCAAGCGGCAGGGTCTTGCGCAGGGAGCCGTCCTTGCGGTTATAGATCTCCACCCTGTCGGGATATGCAACAGCCACATAATAGTCGCCCTCGTCCATTGTCAGGGCCTGTGCTCCCGGAGATATGGCCATAGACCCCTCGGGCGCGAGGTCGGCTGCAGAATAGAACATCAGACGGCCTCCGTTGGCGGCGGCTACCTGTCGGCTGTCGGGCGTATAACAAATGGCCGTGACCGACGAGGGCAGGTCCTTGAGCTGACCCGAACATGAGCCCTGACGGTTTATGTCGAATATGGATATTGAACGGTTATTGCCCTTTGCCGCAAGTACCGCGAAGGAATAACCGGCCGGATTTACTTTAAGCGAGATTATCTCGCCGGGAGCGGATGACATCTTTAGGCCCTTGAGGTTATACGCTTCCTTGGCATTTGACCAATAGCTGTTATAGGCATACGTGTCAATGGCCCACGGGGACTTGGGCTGACGATAGACCAGATTCTTGTCCGTGTTCACTCGGGTGGTCTGCGCTTCAACAGTTCCCATGGACGCCAGTGCGAACACCGGTATCAGTATTTTCGTGAGGAATTTCATGGAATGTTCCTACATGTATGAGATTAAAGTGTGTTTTGGTTGTGTGCCCGTGTGTCTTAGCCGTGATGGTCGGGAGAGTGTGTGCTTGACTTCGGCAACTGTATTTTCACGATGCAAAGTTAACAAAAATAAATTTTTCTCAAAACTCCTTTTTGGTATTTCTATTATTTTTGTCTGTATTGGTGGGTAGTGTCGCTGTGCCCGAAGTTACAAACAATCCCCCAAACCGCCAATTTTTTGTTAATGTTAACACTTTTGGTCGAACTCTCACGGCGGCGTTGGTTTTATTATATCAGATTGTTTGCATCAAATTCGTTTTTCATCACATATACCCGGACATAAATGAATCTCAAAAGTTTTTCATCGACAGGCGGCAGGCTCGGAAACTCGCGGGCATGGCTCGTCATAATTCTCGTCATTCTCATAGCCGCAGCCCTGTTGTGGTTTCTGCTGCGCCCTGCAACTCAGCCGGCACCGCTGCCCACGGTGGGTGTCGAGACCGTGGAGACCGACAAGATAAACATATATGGTGAATATGTGGGTCGCATACGCGCCCAGCAGTTTGTCGAGATACATGCCCGCGTCGAGGGGTATCTCGAGAAGATGTGTTTCAAGGAGGGCTCGTACATCAACAAGGGCCAGACTCTCTTCGTCATAGACCCCAAGCTGTACAAGGCGCACGTGAACAAGGCGAGGGCGCAGCTCAACAAGGCCGAGGCACAGGCGCGCAAGGCCCGTCACGACCTCGAGCGCATACGCCCCCTCTATGCCCTCAAGGCGGCCTCGCAGCTCGACCTCGACAATGCCGTGGCAGCCTCGGAGAGCGCCGATGCCGAGGTGACGGTGAGCAGGGCCGACCTCACTCAGGCCGAACTGACTCTGGGCTATACCCGCGTGTCATCGCCCATCTCGGGCTATATCTCGGAGAGGGTTGCCGACATCGGCACGCTGGTTGGGCCGTCGGGAGGCAAGTCGCTGCTGGCGACCGTAGTGAAGAGCGATACCGTCAGGGTGGACTTCTCGATGACCGCACTCGACTATCTGCGCAGCAAGGACCGCAACGTCAATCTGGGCGGTCAGGACAACGGGCGCAAGTGGAATTCGTTCGTGACCATCACTCTGGCCGACGGGTCGGAATATCCCCACAAGGGGCTCGTCGATTTCGCAGACCCGCAGGTCGACCCCAAGACCGGCACTTTCTCCGTCCGTGCCGAGATGCCCAACCCTGACCGCAACCTGCTGCCGGGCGAGTTCACCAAGGTGAGGGTGCTGCTCGACGTGCGCGAGAATGCCGTCGAGGTGCCGACCAAGGCGCTGATGATCGAGAAGAACGGCGCATACATCTTCACCGTCCGTCCCGACAGCATAGTCGAGAAACGATTCGTAGAGACTGGTCCCGAGGTCGGCAACTTCACCATAGTCGAGCGCGGTCTGGCACCGGGCGAGAAGATTGTGGCCGAGGGGTATCACAAGCTGTCTCACGGAATGAAAGTGAGACCCGTGGCCGTGTCAGCTAATGAGACTGAGACTGAAAGCGAGACTGAAAATGAGACTGAGACTGTAATCGTGGACAAGACGACGGAGGAATGAGCATGCAGAAGAACTTCTTTCTCGAGCACCCGGTGTTCTCCATCGTGGTGTCGATAGTGATATTCGTCGTGGGCGCCATCGGACTGGCCTTGCTGCCCGTCGACCAGTACCCGCAGATAGTGCCTCCGGTGGTCAAGATAACGGCCTCGTATCCCGGAGCCGATGCCATGACCGTGACACAGGCCGTGGCCACACCCATAGAGCAGGAACTCAACGGCACGCCGGGGATGATATACATGTCGTCGTCGAGCTCGAATTCGGGAGGCTTCTCGGCCCTCGTCACCTTCGACATAGACACCGACCCCGAGCTGGCCGCGGTCGACATACAGAACCGCATAAAGAAAGCCGAGTCGAGACTGCCCGCCGAGGTGGTCCAGAACGGCATTTCAGTCTCAAAGGAGACCGCAAGCAGGCTCATGACCATCACCATACTCTCGGACGACCCCAAGTTTGACGAGGTGTATCTGAGCAACTACACCACCCTGAACGTCATAGACCCCATACGCCGAATACCCGGCGTGGGCAGCGTGGGCAACGTCGGAGGCCGCTATTATGCCATGCAGATATGGGTCGAGCCCGACAAGCTGGCAGACCTCGGCCTGACGGTCAAGGACATACAGAACGCCCTCAAGGACCAGAACCGCGAGTCTGCCGCCGGAGTGCTGGGACAGGCGCCGGTGACGGACATCGACGTGACCATGCCCATCATTGCCCGCGGACGACTCTCGACTGTTGGCGAGTTCGAGGAGATAGTGCTCAGGGCCACTGCCAACGGGTCGCTGATAAGGCTCAAGGACGTGGCACGCATCTCGCTCGAGGCGTCGAGCTATGCCACGGAGAGCGGCATCAACGGCGGCAACGCGGCGGTGGTCAACGTGAACATGCTGCCGGGGGCCAACGCCATGGAGGTGGCCGATGCCGTCAAGGCCGAGCTGGCAGTCATCGCCGAGGGATTCCCGTCGGGCATATCATACGAGATTCCGTTCGACATGACCACCTATATCCAAGAGTCGATACACCACGTCTACCGCACCTTCTTCGAGGCCCTGCTGCTGGTCATCGTCGTGGTATTCCTGTCGCTGCAGAACTGGCGGTCGACCCTCATCCCCGTCATAGCGGTGCCCATCTCGCTCGTGGGCACGTTCGGCGTCATGCTGATGTTCGGCTACTCGCTCAACATGCTCACGCTGCTCGGCCTGATTCTGGCCATCGGCATCGTGGTCGACGACGCCATAGTCGTCGTAGAGAACGTGGACCGCATAATGAACTCGGAGCGCATATCGCCATACGAGGCGACGGCAAAGGCCATGAAGAACCTCGGCAGCGCCCTCATTGCGATGTCGCTGGTGCTGTGCGCCGTATTCGTGCCCGTTAGCTTTCTGCCCGGCATCACAGGCCAGCTATACAGGCAGTTCACCGTCACCATAGCCGTTTCGGTCGTCATCTCCACCATCGTGGCCCTTACGCTCACGCCCGTCATGTGCTCCAAGCTTCTGCGCCCCGCCCGACGCGAGAAAAAAGCTCGGATGTTCAGGCTGATAGACTATTGGCTCGGCAGGGGCAACAGGGTGTATTGCAACACCATCTCGAGGGCACTGAGACATCCGTTGAGGATGTACGGAGCCTTCGGACTCGCCATCGTCTTCATAGTCATAATGAACTATTTCATGCCCCGCAGCTTCATGTCTCAGGAGGATCAGGGTTACTTCACCGTCGAGCTCGAGCTGCCCGAGGGTGCCACCATCGAGCGCACGCGCACCGTGACCGAGAGGGCGATGGCATACCTGATGGCCGACCCCGACGTAGACCACGTGCTCAACGTCACCGGCTCCTCGCCCCGTGTCGGCACCAACCAAGCCCATGCACAGCTGACGGTGATACTCAAGCCGTGGGACGAGCGCGAGACCGGCGACATTGCCGAGGTGC
Organism: Bacteroidales bacterium M8; assembly: GCA_001689495.1. Lineage (GTDB taxonomy): Bacteria > Bacteroidota > Bacteroidia > Bacteroidales > Muribaculaceae > Duncaniella. The sequence goes on from LUJS01000024.1 coordinate 62,958, forward strand.
GCACGCGCATACTCGAGGCCCTGTCGGCATATCCCGAGAGCAAGGCCTATGTCTTCACGCCCGCCATCATACCGGGACTCGGCACGTCGGGAGGATTCGAAATGGTGCTCGAGGCCCGAGGCGACGCCACGTACACCGACCTGCAGCAGGCCGTGGACACCATCAGGAAATATGCCGCGACTTGCGCCGCCGTGGGCAGTCTGTCATCGTCCATGCAGGCAGACATTCCCCAGCTCTATTATGACGTGGACCGCGACCGGGCAAAGATGCTGGGCATACCCGTCAGCGACATCTTCTCGACGATGAAGGCATTCACCGGCTCGATATATGTCAACGACTTCAACATGTTCAACCGAATATATCGCGTCTACATTCAGGCCGAGGCCCCCTATCGCTCGCGCAAGGACAACCTGAATCTATTCTTCGTCAAGAGTGCCGACGGCGTCATGGTGCCTGTGTCCTCGCTGGGCACTTCGCGCTATACGACCGGGGCGGGCACCATCGGGCGATTCAATATGTTCAACTCGGCCACGATCTCGGGCGAGGCTTCGCCGGGCTACAGCACCGGTCAGGCCATGGACGCACTCGAGAGCATCGTGCGCGAGAAACTGCCGTCCAACATCGGCGTGGAGTGGAGCGGACTCTCCTATCAGCAGAAACACGAGGGCGGCGGCACGGCAATGGTGCTGGGACTGGTATTCCTGTTCGTCTTCCTGTTTCTCGCCGCACTCTACGAGAGCTGGAGCGTGCCTCTGGCCGTGATTCTGTCGCTCCCCGTCGCGGGTGTCGGGGCATATCTGGGCATCTGGATCTGCGGACTTGAAAACAACATCTACTTCCAGATCGGGCTGGTGATGCTGGTGGGCCTCGTGGCCAAGAACGCCATCCTCATCGTCGAGTTCGCCAAAGAGCAGACCGACAAGGGGGTCGATGCAGTGCGCGCGTCGCTCAACGCGGCACGACTGAGATTCCGCCCGATCGTAATGACCTCGCTGGCCTTCATGCTGGGGTTGCTCCCGCTATTGTTCGCATCAGGCCCCGGCTCGGCGGCAAGGCGCGACATCGGCACGGGCGTATTCTTCGGCATGTCGGTGGCCATAACCGTCGGCATCGTGTTCGTGCCGTTCTTCTTTGTCACCGTCCACCGTCTCAATGAAAGACTCAAGAGAAAATCACTCAAAAAATGAACCACAACATGCGCAACATCTTCATATCGGCCATATCTCTGGCCATGACACTCGCCTCCTGCTCGGGCACTCGCGGCCTCGTGACACCGAGGCTCGATGACATGCCGGCATCATTCACTCCGGGCACCGACCCCGTCGCCGACTCCATGTCAATCGCCGACATGGCTTGGTGGGAAATATATTCCGACTCGACCCTGAGGCATCTGATGCGCACGGCTCTCGATGACAACCGTGACCTGCTCAAGGCCGCATCGAGGGTCGAACAGGCCCGCCTGCAATACGGAATAGCGCGTGCCGATCTCCTGCCGACGGTAGGCGTGAACATAGGCTACTCGCACGAGACAAATGACTATAACGGCAGCGGAACGACGAAAGACCCCGAATTCGACCTGAAGCTCCCCGTGACTTGGGAGATGAACCTGATGGGCTCACTGATACACGCTCGCAAAGGTGCCGGGGCAAGATTCGCGGCTACGGCAGAAGACTATAGGGCAATGCGCATGACGTTGATCGCCGACGTGGCATCGGCATATTTCACGCTCAGGTCATTGACCGAGGAACTCTTGATAGTCCGTCAGACAATGAGGACCCGTGCCGAGTCGCTCGAGCAGGCCAGACTGAGATTCGAGGGGGGACTGACGCCCGAGACCGTCTATCAGCAGGCCAAGGTGGAATATTCGTCGGCCGCCGCACTCATTCCGGGTCTCGAGCAGAGGGTCATGGCGTCGCGCAATGCCCTTGCGTTGCTCACGGGTCACTATCCGACCGACACGCTCTTTGCCGGGGGGAGTGTCGAGGTGATGGACACGCCTTCGGGACCATTGCCTACGGGATTCCCTTCGAGCCTGCTGAAACGCCGACCCGACCTGCGGGCATCCGAGCTGAGACTGCGCGCCACGATGTCTGACGTGGGCGAGAAGTGGGCCGACAGATTCCCGTCGCTGAGAATCTCGCTGACTCCGGGATTCGAGAACGACGGCCTGACACGACTGCTCAAGTCGCCTTTCACATACATTGCCGCAACCGTCGCGGGCCCGGTGGTCGACTTCGGACGACGCAAGAAACAATGGCTCATCGCACGACAGAATTACGAACAGGCGCGTCTTGATTACGAAAAGAACGTGATGACGGCATTCACCGAAGTCAGCACGGCCATCGACGCACTCGCCCACAGCCGCGAGGCCCGTGCAAGACAGACCGACCTGCGTGATGCGGCGGCCAAATACGTGCAACTGGCCCGTGTGCAATATCGCGGAGGCACACTGAGCTACATCGACGTGCTTGACGCCCAGCGTCGGTATTTCGATGCCCGCATAGCCCTGAACCGCGCAATCCTGTCAGAGAGTCTCGCGCTCGTAAGCCTCTACAAGACTCTCGGCGGCGGGTGGACCGAATGACCGGCCTCTCCCCTACCTTGACAGCCTGCGGTATTGGAGGTCGAGGGTGTCGTAGCGGCGTGTGGAGTCGCAATGCTCGACGAGGCCGAGAGGACGTGCGAGGGGTATGGAGTCGACCTTCTAGACCGTGCCGCTGGGAGTGGCGGGTATGGTGGCGGCCTCGACAAGATACTCGTCGCAATAGTTGAAGCTGCCGAATTCGGGCCATTCGTATATGAGCAGGTCCATGCCGACGGCGTCGACGGCCAGCGGGTCTTGCGAGGCTATGATCGAACATGCCCAGTCGCCGTTGAAGGGTGCCTTCTGCCATTTGGGCGAGGGTGCGCCGTTGACGTCGCGCGACCCGTATGTGCCGTCTATGAGGTAGAGCACGCATTTGCCGCCCAAGTCGGGATGCGCGATGAAGTCGACGAAGGTCTTGTATCCGGGCTTGCCGTGACGTTTGTCGGGGCTGAAGTTGTTGTGTGCGTTCTGTCGCCACATCAGCGATATGTCGGTGGCTCCATACCAGTTTTTGGCGGTGAGCGTCACGCCGGGACCCTTGTGGGTCTTGAGCAGGGCGCTGTTGATGACATAGTCGGCATCGGCAATGCAGCGGGCCACGCCGCGGGCCATGCGTCCGTTGTCTGCCGAATAGGCAATGCGGTCGGGATAGTATTCGCATTTCTCGCGTCCGTCACCGCCGATGTTGTCGACCATTCGCACTCGGGGAAACTCGCGGTGTATCTTGTCGTAGATGCTGTCGGTGATGGCGCGGCTGGGTTCGCAGACGATGATGTCGTCCTGCGAGACTCCGCCACCGTTGACCAGCGACCGCACGAGGGCGAGGGTGACGAAGGGGGATGAATTGAGCTCGATGGTGTCGCGGTGGGTGATGGCGTTGTTGAGGTTGAGCTTTATGGCTATTTTCCTGCCGGGACGGTACCCTTTGTCGGCACGTCCGAGCCTCTTGTCGAGGTCAGTGAAGAGAAGGTCCCATCCGCCGAGTATGTCGACGGCCTCGGTGACCATGCGGTCGGCGAGAGTCTGGTCATTCCAGCGGTCCTCGACCCACAGGCCGGTCTCGCCATCCCATGCGGCGACGCCCGGTGCATGAATCCACGCCACCTGTCCGGGATGTGCTCCGACGGGAGTGCCCAGCGGCTTGTTGGGTTCGAGAAAGAGCTTGGGGCCCTGAGCCATAAGAATGATTGTCGTGAACAGGAATATTAAAACAGTCGAAATACGTGTCATGGCGGTTATTTGAGGTTAAGGTAATGCAGTCTGAGAGGTTCGGGGAATCGCTCGATGGCATAGCGCAACATGGTGCGGGGCATGGTGCGGGCGTGACGGTCGAGAAACGGCGTTATGCGCTCTTCGCCTCCACGCTTGGCCACCTCGCGCAGCATCCATCCGGTGGCCTTGTGCATCAGGTCGTGGGAGTGGCTGACCAGTTTTTCGGCGAGGCGCAGGGTGTCGTCATATTCGCCCGCCCGGATTATAGTCCAAGTCGATACGATTGCCACGCGCTGGTGCCAGAGCGAGCCGTGCATGTCGGCAAGGCTGTCGAGCAGGTGCCTCTCCTCGGGATACGACACAAGCCAATCGCCGAGTATCTTGGGTGCTATGACATCGACGAGGTCCCAGTTGTTGCCGCGTTCTATCAGCGAGAGATAGAGGTCGACGGCATGGCGCATCTCAACGCTGTCGCGGCGTCTGCGGGCACGGGAATAGAGGTCGACCAGCAGCAGGAATCCTGCAAGACGCAGCTCGTGATGAGGCGAGGCCGTGAGTCGGCGCACGTCATCGTAGTCGGCTCCCTTCGAGTAAGTCCTGACGACAGACCTCGTCACGGGCACCCGTATGCCCAGAAACAGGTCACCCTCGCCATAATCGCCCGGTCCGGTCTTGAAGAATCGGGCCAGATGTGCGACCTGTGCCGGGTCTGACAGCGAGTGGAGTTCGCGTTCTATCTGCTCTGAAGATGTGATCATGATGCAAAATTAGCAAATCCCCTCAAATCAGGCAAGAGAAAAGGCCGTCCACCCCTTCACGGGGAGAACGGCCCGAGCTGTATTTCAAAATGAATGACTACATTATTCGTCAGCCTGTGCCTTCTCGGCATAGTCCTTGAGGAGCTTGTCCTGAACATCCGAGGGAACGAGCTCGTATGAGGCAAACTTCATTGTGAATGCCGAGCGTCCGCCGGTGATCGACGACAGCGCGGTCGAGTAGGAGCCCATCTCCTTGAGGGGCACCTTGGCGATGATCTTCTCGAATCCGTTGTCGCTCTCCATGCCCATGATGATGGCACGGCGACCCTGAAGGTCGCTCATGACGTCACCCATCACGTCCGAGGGCACCATCACCTCGACGTCATAGACGGGCTCGAGCACCTTGGGCCCGGCGTTGCGGAATGCCTCGGAGAAGGCGTTGCGGCCTGCGAGACGGAACGAGATTTCGTTGGAGTCTACCGGGTGCATCTTGCCGTCGTATATGCAGACGCGGACGTCGCGGGCATACGAGCCGGTGAGGGGACCCTGCTCCATGCGGTCCATGAGGCCCTTGACGATGGCGGGGATGAAACGCGCGTCGATGGCACCGCCGACGATGCAGTTGTGCACCACGAGCTTGCCGCCCCACGACAGGGGTATCTCCTGAGTGTCGCGGACGCTCATCTTGTATTCCTGATTGCCGAAACGGTACGTATCGGGCACGGGCGAACCCTCGGTATAGGGCTCGACGATGAGATGAACCTCGCCGAACTGTCCGGCGCCACCCGACTGTTTCTTGTGGCGATAGTCAGCGCGCGATGCCTTGGTGATGGTCTCGCGATAGGGTATGCGGGGCTCCTCGAAGATGATGGGGAGCTTGTCGTTGTTCTCGACACGCCACTTGAGGGTGCGCAGGTGGAACTCGCCCTGACCCGACAGGATGGTCTGCTTGAGCTCCTTTGACTGCTCGACAACCCACGTGGGATCCTCCTCGTGCATGCGGGTGAGGATGGTCATGAGTTTCTCGGAATCGCTCTCGGTGACGGGGCGGATGGCACGGCGATACTTGGGCTCGGGGAAGCGGATGAAGTCAAACGAGTACTCGCAGTCCTTGGCATCGAGCGTATTGCCCGTGCGGACATCCTTGAGCTTGACGGTGGCGCCGATGTCGCCTGCACAGAGCTTGTCGACCTGTGTCTTGATGCTGCCGCAGACGCAATAGAGCTGGGCGATGCGCTCGCGCGAGCCACGAGTCACGTTCTCGAGGTCTACGCCGGGCGTGAGCGTGCCGGACATTACCTTGAAGTAGCTGACCTCGCCGATGTGGGGCTCGACCGTGGTCTTGAAGAAATAGAGCGAGAGCGGACCGTTGCTGTCGGGCTTGACCTCGGTGCCGTCTGCCGCTACGGGTGCGGGCATGTCCTCGACGAAGGGTACGACATTGCCGAGGAACTCCATCATGCGGCGCACGCCCATGTCCTTGGCGGCGCTGACGCAGAATACGGGATAGATCGAGCGGTCCACGAGGCCCTTGCGGATGCCTTCGCGCATCTCGTCTTCGGTAAGGTGGCCCTCTTCGAAGAACTTGTCCATGAGGGTCTCGTCATTCTCGGCTGCGGCCTCGACGAGTGCCTGATGCAGCTCGAGCGCGCGGGGCATCTCTGACTCGGGAATCTCCTCGATGACGGGTACGCCGCCGTCGGGACCCCACGAATATTTCTTCATCAGCAGCACGTCGATCATGGCGTTGAAGCCTGCTCCGCACTGGAGGGGATACTGAATGGCCACGATCTTGTTGCCGAAATGCTCGCGCATCTGCTCCATGACGTTCTCATAGTCGGCCTTGTCGCCGTCGAGCTGGTTGAGGGCGAAGATGACGGGCTTCTTGAGCTTCTGAGTGGTGCGGAAGATGTTCTGTGTTCCGACCTCGACGCCATATTGCGAGTTGATGAGGATGAGGCCGGTGTCGGTGACATTGAGGGCGGTGATGGCGTTGCCGACAAAGTCATCGGCACCCGGGCAGTCTATCACATTGAGTTTCTTGCCGAGGAATTCGGCATAGAACACGGTCGAGAAAACCGAGTATCCGTATTCCTTCTCGACGGGGAACGAGTCGGATACGGTGTTTTTGGCTTCGATTGTGCCACGGCGTTTTATCACTCCACACTCGTAAAGCATCGACTCGGCGAGTGTGGTTTTTCCGGAGCCCTTGCTGCCGAGCAGGGCAATGTTTTTAATCTCGTTGGTTTGATAGACTTTCATTATCTACTGAAGGAGAGTTTTTGAGGGGTGATGGTATAGTTTAACTAAAGTAAGAAGGCCTTTGCGGCGGCAAGGTTGAAGGCCCTGTGCCGAAAAGCGTCCGCAAAGTAGTGAATATTTTTCAATCGTCATCGCATTTTTGATGTGTTATAAAACATAAAACTCAATTTTTATCATAATTTATAAAAAATCCGGTCTGCCTATTGCGGCAAGAAGGTATTTTTATTAAATTTGCATCTTGTCTATGGAAAAGAATAAACCCCAAATCATCACATTGCCCAAAATCTGCGACCCCAGAGGCAATCTGACATTCGTAGAGGGCGAACGCCACATGCCGTTCGAGATAGCCCGCGTCTACTGGACATACGATGTCCCGTCCGGCGAGGTGCGCGGAAGCCATTCGCACCATGTGGCCGAGGAACTGATCATCGCGACGAGCGGCAGTTTCAACGTCAATCTGTTTGACGGCGTGCGCTCGGAGACATTCACGCTCAACCGTCCCTATCACGGGCTGTATGTCCCGCCGGGTTACTGGAGGACACTCGACAATTTCTCTTCGGGAAGCGTCTGCATGGTGTTGACTTCGATTCCATATAGCGAGGACGACTATGTCAGAGACTATAACGAGTTCATGAAACTGGCAGCTCAGGGCAAACAATGAAGCACTATCCGTTTCTCGACCTCGGCGAGCTCAACAGACCCTATATGGCAGAACTGGCCGAGGCTGCCGTCAGAGTGATTAATTCAGGCAGATATATAGGAGGCCCCGAGGTTGAAAGTTTCGAGAAATCGCTCGGCACGATGCTCGGCACGCCATACGTCATAGCCGTCAGCAACGGTCTGGACGCGCTCAGGCTCATACTCCGCTCTTACATCGAGCTCGGTCGCCTCGACAAGGGCGACGAGGTGCTGGTGCCGGCCAATACATACATAGCTTCAGTGCTTGCCATCACCGACGCCGGCCTGAGACCCGTGCTTGTCGAGCCCGACATCCGCACAATGAACATCGACCCACGCAAGGCACGCGAGGCCGTCACCGTAAGGACCCGCGCCATAATGCCGGTGCATCTCTACGGGCGCGTGGCTTGGGACGAAGAGATGGCATCACTGGTCAAGGAAAGAAATCTGATCGTGGTCGAGGACTGCGCACAGGCTATAGGCGCTCGTGCCACCACAGCCGGCCTGTTCGGCTCGGTCATGGCCGGGGCCCTCGGCCATGCAGGTGCGTTCAGCTTCTATCCCACCAAAAACACCGGAGCTCTGGGCGATGCCGGAGCCGTGGCAACTCACGACGAGGAGCTGGCCAAGACCGCAAGGGCTCTTGCCAACTATGGCTCGGACCGCAGATACCATAATATATATTGTGGATTCAACTGCCGCATGGATCCGATACAGGCGGCGATGCTGAACGTGAAACTGCCCTATGCCGAGCGCGAGAACGCCGACCGGTTTGCTCGCGCACTGGCATACTCGCGCACCATAGACCGAGACGACGTGGTGACTCCGCTGATGTCGCCCGCCGTGACGGATTGCGTCTGGCACCAGTATGTGATAAGGGTGCTCGGCGGCAAGCGCGACCTGATGCAACGTCTGCTCAAGGCCGAGGGGGTTGACACCGACATACACTATGCCGTGCCTCCGCATCTCCAGCCATGCTACTCATCGCTCCCCCACTCTCCCCTGCCTGTTACCGAAAGGCTTGCGTCCGAAATCCTCAGCCTGCCCATAGCGGGTGGCATTACGGTAGAAGACGCCGCCAACATTGCAAGAATAATCAACAATATAAAAATCTGATTTCCGGATGGCTCGGAAGAAACGTAAGAAGAACGGGGCATTTTCGCCCCGAAAAGCGATTTTTCTGATAATACTCGTAGCCGGATGCCTCATCATGGCTCGCGGCCTCGAGTGGGACTATACTCAAAAACCTGAACCTGAGGAGTGCCAAGACCTGACCGAGGGCAATCTGCTGGACGTGAGGACTGCCCCGGGAGCACCCGAGGTGAGGAAACAATATCTGGGCATGGACATATCGTTCAACCCAAAGGCTCACATACCCAACTGGGTGTCGTGGGAGCTGACAGACGAGGAGACTCAGGGCAAAACGCCGAGATCGAACAAGTTTGCCAACGACCCGACAGTCGATGGTTGTCCCGATACGTGGGATTACTCATACTCGGGCTATGACCGTGGCCACATGGCCCCGGCCGGCGACATGAAGTGGGATCCGCAGGCAATGCAGGAGACATTCTACCTGACCAACATATGCCCTCAGGCCAAAGCCCTGAACACAGGGTCGTGGAGAACGCTCGAAGAAAAATGCCGCGTGTGGGCACGTGCGCTCGGACACATATACATCGTTTGCGGCCCGGTGATTGACGGCAAGCCGATGGAATATATCGGCGATTCGAGGATATATGTGCCCGGCAGATTCTTCAAGGCAATCATCGCCCCCGACGCCAATCCGGCAATGGGCATCGGCTTCATCATGCCCAACGGCAAGGTGCCCGGCGGCATGCAGCCTCACGCCGTCACCATCGACTCGATAGAGGCCCTGACAGGCCACGACCTCTTCCCCGCCCTGCCCGACGAGCTCGAAAGGGAGCTCGAGAGCCAATGCAACTTCAACCGCTGGTCGACAATACGCAACAAAAAGAAATGATCTCTGAAGAAATATTCGACAACAATTCGACCATCTGCGCCGTGTCGACTCCGCGAGGCTCGGGCGGCATCGCCGTCATCCGAGTCAGCGGCCCGAGAGCCATCGAGATAACGGATGCGATATGGAAAGGAGCGTCGCTGGGAAACGCAGCCTCGCACACCGCCCATTTCGGAGAAATCGTTGACCCTCAGAGACCCGCGGAGAGTGTTGACGAGTGTGTCGCCACACTGTTCCGCGGCCCACGCTCATTCACAGGCGAGGACACGGTCGAGTTGTCAGTGCACGGCTCAAGATGGATACAGCGCGAGGTCATAAACCTCCTTATCCGTCAGGGATGCCGACAGGCACTGGCGGGCGAATTCACACGCCGGGCATTGCTCAACGGTCGCCTCGACCTCGCGCAGGCCGAAGCCGTGGCCGACGTCATAGCCTCATCATCGAGAGCGGCACACAGGCTGGCGGCATCACAGCTCAAGGGCACATTCTCTCGCAGGCTCGCGGAGCTGAGAGACAACCTGCTCACACTCTCGTCGCTGCTCGAACTCGAGCTCGACTTCTCGGAAGAAGATGTCGAATTCGCCGACCGCACCCGCCTCAGGACACTGGCAGCCGACATCGCCGCCGAACTCGACAGACTGCACGGCTCATACGCCGCAGGCGCAGCCATTAAGGATGGTATCCCCGTGGCAATAGCCGGAGCCACCAACGCCGGAAAATCATCGTTGCTTAACAGACTCCTGTCCGACGACCGCGCCATAGTCAGCGACATACACGGCACCACGCGCGACACAATCGAAGAGACACTCGAGGTCGGAGACTATCTCTACCGATTCATCGACACCGCCGGCCTGCGACAGACCGACGACCCCATAGAGCGCATGGGCATAGACCGATCAATTTCGGCCATAGACAACGCCCGCATCGTCATAATGGTGATCGATCCCGACAAACCGGTGTCCAAGGAACTCATAACGAAGATTGAGAGTCTGGAGGAATCGACCTGCATATACTTCGTAAACAAATCGGACATCACGTCAAGAGACATAACCGCAGAACTGCCTGACGGAGCGATGACGGTACACGGATCGGCCAAGACCGGCGAGGGCATTGACAGACTCCTCTCAGCCCTCGAGACAATCACCCACGCCGACTGTCCCGAAGACGGCGACACCGTCATGGTCACCAACGCACGCCACGCCGCCGCCCTTGCCGCCGCCCGCGACGAAGCCCTCAGCCTCATCGACACCCTCGACCGCAACCTCCCGCCCGAACTCACCGCCGAACACCTCCGCCAGACCATCTCCCACCTCTCCGCCATCACCGGCGACATCCCCACCCCCGAAATCCTCCAAAACATCTTCAAAAACTTCTGCATCGGCAAATGACTATATAGTTAGAAACGATTACAAAATAGCATAATCTGTTAGTATGGCACTCTTTACGGGGTGCCATTTTTGTTGTCGCATTACTCGGTTTTAACCGTTTCTGCTCGATTTTACGCCCATTTTTGTATCCCGATTGTATCTCGTCACTCAATCGGGGCTAACCTGTCAGAGAGGTTGTAGAGGATTTAGACATCCTTAGACACCAATAGACGCGGTTAGACACTTTTAACAGAATATTAACAGAAATAACAGCGTAAAATGAGCAGCACAATCGAAATCATCAAGACCTGTGAATGGTGTGGCAACACGTTCACAGCGAGAAAATGTACGACCCGCTATTGCTGTAAAAGATGCGCCGAACACGCTTATAAAGACGCGAAGCGCAAAGAGCATGTCGAGCGGGAACAAGCCAAGGCATCATCACCACAAATGAGCGATGACAAACGCCTGTTCATAACCCCAGCCCAATGCGCCAGACTCCTCGGAGTGTGTCGTGCTTCAATCTACAATTATCTCGCCGCAAACTCTATCCCCTGTTTCCAGTTCAGGGGTAAAACCCTTATCAGCAGGGAGAGCCTTAATGCCCTCTTTGACGGCTCTCATCTCTATCAGCTGAGACCGACAAAAGAGAAACAGCCGATAACGGTGTTCTATACCACAAAAGAAGTGCTGGAGAAATTCGGTATCAGCAATTCATGGCTGTTCAAGGCAGCGAAAGAAAACAACTTTCCGAAAATGACCCAGCGAGGCAAGACACTCTGGAGCAAACCACACATCGACCGATTCTTTGCTAAGTCAGCCCCGAAAGAAGACATTACCGAATGGTACACGACAGCAGAGATACAGGAGCGTTACGGCATGACTCTATCGGCAATCTATAATCTCGTGTCGAAAGAGAATATCCCGAAGAAGAAAGTTGGCTGCGAGGCCCGGTATTCAAAATGGCATTTTGATAAAGCCAAAGGAGTTGCTGTCGATGAGCCGGACACCTACACCATGCAGGAGGCAATGGCAAAATACAGCATGACGCGCGACCAACTTTACCATTATATCAAGACCTATGGCATAAGCAAGGTTAAGGTTGGCAGAATTATCAAAATATCCAAGCAAGAGCTTGATAATCTGTTTGCTCCACCCAAGATATGATGCGGTGGAAGAACGGTGGACTATCGGTGGAAAACGCCCTGAACCGGGTGCCCGAGTCCACCATTTGAACACTTCATACCTTCGCATCAAATCTTTTAATTCACAACGCACATGAATACATGCACCAAAGTTTTCCTTCGCAAGAAGGCTATCTCGGGTGGACGCATCTCGCTCTACCTTGATTTCTATCCTGCCATCCGTAATCCCCACACCAATCGGATGAGCCGCCGTGAAACCCTCGGCATCTATATCTATGCCTCGCCCAAAAACGAGCGCGAAAAACAGTTCAACGCATCTATGGAGGAAAAGGCGGAGGCTATCCGTTGCCGTCGCTTCGAGCAACTTCTCAACGAGCAATTCGATTTTCTCGATAAAGAGAAGCTGCGCATGGACTTCCATGACTATTTCAAACAGAAGTGCCGTCAGAAATACCAGAAATGGGATTGCGTTCTGCGCCACTTCACTATCTATTGTAAGGGTAAATGCACTTTCGGCGACCTGACGGTGGATTTCTGCAAGGACTTCCGCAATTATCTTCTCACTGCCCAGCGTCAGCGCAACAATGGCAAAGGCCCTATATCCCATAATTCGGCAGCGGGATACTGGTCAACATTCCGTGCTCTGCTGAAAATCGCCTATCAAGAGAAATATCTCCGCGAGAATATCAATGACTTCCTTGAAAAAATCGAATGGAAGGAAGTCAAGAAAGAATTTCTTACCCTTGCCGAAGTCAAGAAACTCGTTGACACGCCATGCAAGATTTCTGTACTCAAACAGGCAGTGTTGTTCAGTTGTATGACCGGACTCCGCATAAGCGACATTCTGCAACTCTCATGGGAGCATATTCAGATGGGTCAGGACGGAGGCTATCTTATCCTTTTGTGCACTGAGAAAACGGAAGCAGAAACAAATCTCCCTATTAGTGATGAAACGCTGGCTTTGTGCGGTGAACGGACAGAGGGTATTGTTTTCAAAGGTCTGAAACGCCATATGGTCAACCATCCTCTGAAAGAGTGGATAAAGTCTGCCGGAATAACCCGACGCATCACATTCCACACGATGCGCCACAGCTTCGCCACACTGCTCGCCACTAATGGCGTTGACATTCTGACTATCAGCCGAATGTTGACCCATAAGAGCGTCATAAATACTCAAATCTACGCAAAAGTGGTAGATGAACGGGCACGCGAAGCCTCCGAGGTAATTTCGCTGAAATAGGATTAAAATGACTGTTATTTCCAAAATTAGGCTTAACTTTGTACCGTAAAACATAGAATAATGGAAATCAGCCAACAGCAATATGAATCGGCTCTTGCTCGTATTGAGGAATTGCTACCTCTTGTGTCTGATGATACTCCGTCAGACAACCCAGATGCCGTTGAACTAATAAAGTTTCCGAGATTGTGAGAGAATATGAGCTAAAACATTATCCCATCGGAGAATCCGAGCAATCATAATCTCCACGAATTTATTTTGAGTGCCATTCCATTGATTTGGAGTGGCACTTTTCATTCTGTATGAACATCATCGGGGTTGTGTTCGTTATAAAAAATGATGAAATTTTTACAATAATTAAAAGAATGAAGAACGGACACATCCCCGAACACTGGCAGCTAAAGTTATGGATTGGCTTGGCTGCTTTGGCGCTCGCCGCAGTTGCCCGACAATCCGCAATAGACACCTCTGGCATGAGCAGTTTCAATGCCAACCTTATTTTCATCGGTATCATTGTTGCTTTTGTATTGCTTTACTTAGGTTTTAGCGACTTCTTTATAAAAACATTTGAGTCCGGATTTGATTCCTTGTTTCAATGGTTCGGTTTCAAGGTTCGGCAACCCGTTAAAGAAAGACCGCCTGAGCCAGTGCAGGAGCTACCGCCCGTTCAGCCTCAAATTGAGCAGGAACATGTTGATAATATCCAGCAACCTCTACCCGAACAATCGATTTCGGAGCAGTCGGCTATAATTCCACAGCCCGGTATTGTCAAGATTGAGACACCTACACCGAAGAAAATCGTAATCGACTACGAGGGTCCAGAGAACAAGCTAAGAAACGTCAGGAAGATAGAGCGTTTGAAAAGGAAGCCAATGTCATTCTCTATGTCGGCTATACCATGTCGCCATTCGTTGACAAAGAGGTGGTCGAAAAGATCATTGATGCTGTGACTGAATTTATCCATACCTCCGGCGTACCGGAATTTCCAGAGGAATCAGCAATCAGACTGCCCGATGAGCTCACCACTACCGACATGATGCACTTCGGTTGGAACATCGCCAAGCCGTTCAAAAAATACAATCTCCACACAGCACATTTTCTCAAGCAGATATTTGCCCATACATTTAGAGAGGTCGAGGTTTGCACCATTGAAAGAAAGTTGAAATACAACGGCACTCAGGGTAAAATAAAAATCAATGAGAATGTTGACCGCTTTGAAATCCCTGATGAAAACAGCGTGGTGGAAACGACCACCGAGGCTGCAACCAATAAATCAGCAAGGGTAAAAGAACAACCGAAGTCTAAAAAGTCAACCAAACCAGCTAAAAGACCAAAACGCTCCATGAGCGCGATGGAATTGGCAATGGCTGATATGGCAGACGAGTTAACTCCTTATAATCCCAGGGATTCCATTTTAGAGGACGCTGATGAATTTGATTATGATACACGGTGGTAATATGGTGGACTGACGGTGGGAATAGCCCCGAAACCGGTTCTCAATTCCACCATTTGAACACTTCCGTACTTTGCTGGCGAATTCACATAAACGTGGGTTCGTCAGTTTTATGTATCAAAACACAATCACATTCGATGAGCTGCCGGGTGCAGTGTCATCGCTGGTCAATCTCGTAAGGGAATTGGCCAATGAGGTGAGGGAGCTTCGCGCACAACTCGCCTCCGAGAGAAACAGCGCGAAATCGAACACCAAATTCATCGGCATCACAGAAGCCTGTGAAATTCTTGGCAAGGCAAAATCCACTGTCTATCGTCTTGCAAAGGAGGGTCTGGTGCCGGCATACAAGGTGCCGGGAGAAAAAGAGTGGCGTTTCATCGAGAGAGAACTCGTTGAACATGTGAAAGATAACAAACGCCAGTCGTCAGTCCTATCTTTCGCGGATATGGAAGAGGAACTCAGTCGTGGAACACGCGCCAAATCATCTTACCGCCGATAGCCTATGGAAAAGTCTGTTGACCCGATACTCGTGCTCGGCAAAGCCGTTGACATGAGCGTGAAGATGAAAGGCGGAGAGTTTCCATTGGGAGCGATGCCGCTAAAAATTCAGCGTATCATCCGAGAGGCGAATGAGTGTTACGGTTTCCCGATTGACTACCTTGCCGGAGCCATGCTTGTGGTTCTTGGTCTGGGTATCGGCAACACCCATTTTGTCCGACTCAAAGGTAAATGGGATGAGAGTGCCATTCTGTTTATGGCTCTTGTCGGTTGCCCCGGTGCCTGCAAGTCGCATCCGCTGAATTTCGCTATCCGTCCATTCTCTGACCTCGACTGCAAGGCTACTCAGGAATACACCAAAGCGTATGCCGAGTATGAGCGACAGAAGGAATTGCCGATGAAGGAGCGTACCGAGGCGCGCCCGGTACCGCCCGTCAACAAACGGTATCTGATTTCCGATGCTACTCCGGAGGCCATGTTGCAGATTCACTCTGAAAATCTCCGGGGCATTACGATGTGGAACGATGAGCTTGCCGGATGGTTCAAGAATTTCAGTCGCTACAATAAAGGCTCAGACGAGGAATATTGGCTGAAGCTCTTTAATGCCAATCCTACGTTCTCCGACCGTAAGGGTGTGAAGAACTCGGTCTATATCAGCCGCCCGTTTGTGTCGGTAGTCGGCACGATCCAGAACGGCATCCTGAATGAACTCGCTCAAGGCAGTCGCTCTGCAAACGGGTTCATCGACTGTCTGCTGTTTGTGATTGCCAACAATCAGGACAAACAGCCGTGGCGCGATACAGAGCCGACTTTCGACATTGAGAAATCATGGTCTGATATAATCAGCCGACTTGTGTCAATGCCATACGCCACTGATGAAAACAGATGTGTCGTTGCTACTATCCTCCCTTTCGCCTCAGACGCCAAAGCACGACTATACGAATGGCAACGGGAGAATACCGATGATTGCAACCGAGCCGAAAGTGACGCTCTCAAAGGAATCTATAACAAGTTCGATTTCCACGCTATCCGGTTTTGCCTGATACTCCAGATGGCTCGTTGGGCCTGTGGGGAGGCAGACAAGACAGAGATTGACCTTGTTTCGGTGGAAAATGCCGTGTCGCTTGTCAACTACTTCAAGGCTACCGCCAGACGGGTACAAGGCATCATCAGCGAAATGTCACTGACGGAACAGCAGAGAGCCGTAATAGCGGCTCTTCCCGATGATTTCACTACCGAGGAAGGTATCCGCATTGCCATCGAGAACGGTATGCCGGGGCGCACGTTTCAGGATTTTCTCAAACGCTCGGTATCTCTGGGCTCCTGTTTTCAACGAGAAAAGCATGGCCATTATTCCAAACTCTAACCGTTGCGTTTTCTGCATTTTCCGCATTTTCGACTTTCAAAAATGCGGATTACGCGGAAAATGTCGGCTACACTCGGCAGAGCTGGAGCAAGCTCCGCTCTGCCGAGTGTAGCCGACATTATGCAAATGCAAACAAAATCCGCATGAATTATGAACGCACACCGATTCATTCTCCAGCCCTATAAGGGTATCGGAAGCCGTCACTGTTGCCCTGCCTGTCATAAGAAGCGTTGTTTCAGCCGATATATCGACACCGAGAAACAAATCTCGTTTCCCGATGATGTGGGCAGGTGCGACCATGAGCAGAGTTGCGGCTACCATCTTACGCCGAAGGAATACTTTGAGCGTAATCCGCAATCAAAGCCACAGCACAGCGATTTCTCCACTCCGTCAGCATGGCGAGCCAAGCCGACCGAGCCGCGAAAGCCGACATCATTAATCGCGGCAGAGACTGTTTCACAGACTCT
>LUJS01000024.1:79986-86226 GCA_001689495.1 Bacteroidales bacterium M8
TCCAAGTTCGGAGCCGAGGACGCTCTCCGACTGATGAAACATTACCGCGTCGGCACCTCCAAACATTGGTCGGGGTCATGCGTATTCTGGCAGACCGACATTAAAAGCTGTGTCCGCACAGGTAAGGTAATGCTCTACGAAGCAGAAACGGGTAAGCGCGTAAAGGAACCGTTCAATCATGTTACATGGGTTCACTCGTTGTTGCGATTGCCGGATTTCAATCTGCGTCAATGCTTTTTCGGAGAACACCTTTTGCCGATGAACAGAGACAAGCCGGTTGCCATTGTCGAAAGCGAAAAGACCGCTCTTGTGGCAACGTATTATCTGCCGGAATATGTGTGGCTGGCAACAGGTGGTAAAAACGGTTGCTTCAATGCCGATGCTCTCCGAGTTCTCAAAGGCCGTCAGGTTATCCTGTATCCCGACATCGGTGCGACCGACCAGTGGCAACAGAAACTGAGTTTGCTCCGTAATCTCGGTATCGAGGCAAGCATCTTCAACTTTCTTGAAGAAGTTGCCACTGATAACGAGCGAACAGCCGGACTTGACATTGCAGACTATCTCCTGCAAATCGAGCCTGACCAAGCCATACTGCAATCAATGATACGCTGTAACCCGATGTTGCAGAAACTCATTGATGACCTACAACTCACTCTCGTATCAGTTGAACGGTATAACCCGGATACTGATGCAATCAACAAAACCTCAAACACTGAAAAACAATGACTGCGAAGAAAACTCCGTCAACAACCGTATCCAAGTCAACCGAGTTGACTGATGCACCCGAAAAAAACAGTATTAACCGATAACTCCAATAATTCTATGCAATCAAATAACCATACTAACTCCACCAATGCTGTAATCAGCGACAACGCTGTCAACAGCACCACTACCGTCAACCCCGATAATCTGTTTGGCTCCGACCAGACCGCAAACGAGGTGACGGCACAGCCGAAGCAACAGCGCATCGGCAAGCAACAGCGCAAGTCGGATTTCGCCGACTTCAAGGCTGCCTATCTTTCACCGGCAAAACTGGAGAAACGTCACCCCGTCAACATTGAGGAGAGCGTGTGGGCGAAGCTGGAACGCATCGCCCGTATCCTCGGCGACCGTGACACCAGCGTCGGCAGCTACATCAATGCTATTCTTTCGGAGCACCTCGACTTCTATGCCGACGACATCGAAGTCTGGCGCAAACTCTGAGACAGAAACAGCACCTGATTAGCGGCTTAAAAGGGGGCAGGCAGGTTCCGAAGGAATGGCTTTGCCCGGTATCCGGTAGCGTCTTTAAGTGTGGTAGGGCAAGATACCTTTTGAGTGTCTCAAAAGGGGCAAATCAGCCCGTCCGGGCGGATATTGCCTGCCTCCCGATGGTCGCTTTATCCGGTGCAATCACTACAATGAATCAAACAGTTTTTATATGAGCAGACCAACAGGAAGACCGTCGCTCGGACGGAAAAAACGAGTACACACATTGAAGCTTTCTTTCAACGATGACGAGTTAGACATCATAGACATCAAGGCATCCCGCGCCGGTATGTGCAAGGCCGTGTATGGACGGGAGGCTGCGTTGAACGCCGAGGTTACAGGCGTGCTGACCGATGAGGAAAAGATGCTCCTTCATGAGCTGAAAAAACTCGGCCCGAATCTCAACCAGATAGCCCATCATGCCAACGCCGAGGGTTTCCTTAGCGTTGCAGACAAGGCTGAAAATATCGTTGACAGCATCGCAAAATACATTCTAAAACTTAAAACACGAATCAAAACATGATAGGAAAAATACTTAAATCCGGGTCGTATGGCTCAAAGGTCGACTATGTGACCCGCGAGAAACACGACAAGAAAATCTTTACTCCCGACACATGGAAGATACTCGGAAGTCGCGGAATGATGGGCGAGAAACGCAGTCATATCATAGCGAGTTTTGAGGCTCAGGCTATGCAGAATCCGAGAATAAGCAACCCTGCCGGACACATAACGCTGTCGTTTTCCGCCGACGACAAGCCTAAACTCAGCGATGAAAAGATGCTTAAAATCTCTCTTGACTACATCAAGATGATGGGGCTTGACAAGACACAGTTTATTGTGGTGAGCCACTATGAGACGGACAAACCGCACTGCCATATCGTGTTCAATATGGTCGGCGATAACGGCAAGCGCATGGAATCCGGGCGCAACCGCTACAAGAACAAGAAGGTCTGCGAGGCATTGACAAAGCGTTACCGCCTCGCTCTGCCCAAGCAGGAAGCACCCGACTTGGAGAAACTTTACGGTCTTGAACGAGCAAAAGCGGAGATTAAAATTGCGGCTAACGAGGCCCTGCGCAACTCCCGCGACTGGCATACTTTCGCAACCATGCTGGCTCAGAAGAATATCCATATCATACCGAAATATCGTCGTGGCACACAGGAAATGCAGGGCGTTTCGTACCAGCTTGGCGATTACAAGGTAAAGGGTTCGGATGTCGGCGAGGCTTTCAAGTACAAAAATCTCGACCGATATTTCAGCAATTCCAGCCGTCAGTCGGAGCCGAGAACGGCACGGGTTGTCGCTAACACGTCTCAAAAAGCAGCCGCTTCATCTATCTCCGATGAGGCGTTGAACGCTGTAAAGGCTACCGCCGCCACCGCCGCAAGTTTGGCGGCTGACATCGGCGAGGGAGTGGGACAATTCATCGGCGGATTGTTCCAGCCGGGAGCCGAAATAGACCACGATGCCGAAAGAGAAGCATGGGAACTTACCCGTCAGAAGAAACGTAAACGTAAAGGTCTAAGATTATAATTATGGCAAAGAAAGATGAAATCCAAGGCGTGCAGTGTGAGAACGCCGATTTCGAGATTATGCGCCGTCAGCTGGCACGCCTCGAAAAAACACTCACCGAAAATTTGACCGAAGTCAACAAGAGGATTGACAATATATCCATTCAACCACCTGTATTTCCACCTCCGGCAGCTCTCCAGCCACAAGAGCCGATAGAGGTAAACCTGCCTGACAATATCGCCAAGAGCGAAGATGTTGTCAAGCTGTCGGGGATTATCCAGACGCTCAACAGCACAGTGTCACTTGTCATGAAAAGTCTGGCAGAGATGCAGAAACAGTTTGCTGCCATACCTCGACCCGATGTTCAGTCCATCGTTCAGGAAACCGCCTGTGCTGTGGCGCAGCAAGTGGTCGGCAACTTGTCACCCAAGATTGATGATTCGGTGTCCAAAGCGATGCAGAAAGGAGCCTCCAATGCTCCGGGAATCAGTCTCAACGACGCGGCAAGCATACACCGTACTCTGAAAGAAACTAATAATCGGATTGATGCCGGCAAAAGCGTTGATACGGTTTACAAGTGGAACCTTAGACTGAGTTTAGGGTTATTCATATCAGTCTTTGTGGTATTTGGTTTCGGTTGCTGGATATATGATCTGAGTAACGAGCGCGATGAACTGTTGAAAGTAGAGTGGCTGTATCGCTCAGTGCGCTCAATAATCAATGAATCCGACACGGAAGTTATAATGAAAATGGAGAAGGAGATTCTATCCGGTACTGACGAGCAACGCGACAGTATAAAGACTCAGACAGTCAAACGGGAGGAAATCGGCATACCATTCCACAATTTCCAATCGCATGATGCCTGGCAACCGAAGCCACCCAAACCGCAACCGGAGAAAACCAAATCTGCCAAAGAAACGGAAATTGACAAAGAGCCGCTTCCGCATCAGCGAAAATCAAGGTTAACACCCGGAGAAATTCAAGCTATCAAGGATATGAGAGCCAGCCCCAATATCCCCGAAGACGCAAAGCCTGAATTGCCTGAAGGCTACAAATAACATCCTCTGAGTAATAGCTCACATTACCTAAAGACAGGCAACCCTGATATTCCAGCCGGGGTTGTCTGTCTGTTTTGTATGGCTATGAATGATATAGCTCCTATCGGATATTTATAATCGTTTATCGGTCAGTTGCATGATGTAATTGCATTTTCTTTTTCAGGTATTCATCTTTGCCTACAAAATTCTGAGAACCGATAGCATCTCCACCATATTCAAACACCACGAAAGGTGTGTAAACAACAGAGGTTTCGGATTCATTGATTTTCTTTTGTTCTTCAGAGGAGAGAGGTTTATGATATATATGATAATCATACTTTCCCATGCCTACGCGACGGAATCCGATACAATAAGGTGCATCCGGTATAGCCTCCATGGAGATAGAAATACAGCCTATTTTATCCAACTCTTTTTCCAGCCATGCTAAAGTTTTTTTGTCGAGTCCGCTCTGTGTGAGCAACGAATCTATCTTTTCCTCGCTCGGATCCCAGTTGGAGTCCATCTCACCATTGCCGTTTGATAAATGGAAGATTGAAACATCGCCATGCTCAAATTCAATCTCTACGGAACATCCGGGAGTCATTTTATCGTAAAGGTTACGATAGATCTGCTTCATGTGTCCACCATATTCGATATAATGGCTTTCCATTATATCGGCATCACATCTTTCGTCCAATTTGAAAAACCAGAATGAAAATAACAGGATGTTCATCACGTGCAGTGTCAGCAATATTTTCTTATGTTTGGTATTGCATCTTAATGAATAAAAAAAAGATATGCCGTCAATAATTACTGCCGGAATAGTTAACCAGCAAAACAAAACGGCAATAAACCACACCGCTGCCAAATAGGGTAAATATATCCCTAAAAGACATGTTGTAAGGAACAATACACAAATGTATTGTATCGTTATCCATGATGGATTATCGGTCAGTTTCATAGTTAGTTATCGCGTATGTAAATAAAAGAATCACAGTTTCCAGGTTTTGAGATTTCAACATTAGAAGCCTCGCAAATCTCTGTGACCGTTGGAATTTCATTCGGTAGAAAGTCCCCAACTATTTCTCCCGCTATATCGCTCAACATTTCTCTGTCTATGTCTGTCGGAATAGAATCCAGATAGCATTTCAAAATTAAATGATTATGTGTGTAATTCATCAATATTGCCCTGACATTAGGCGAGACATTCCCTTTGACGGCTCTCCGAGCAGAATCAAGAAGATAATCCGGAGTTATATCAGGTATCATTTTTACAATCCATCGCTTAGTAAGATAAGAGGTAATCAACACGGGGATAATGAGAAGAGCCGCCCATCCTGCACAAATCATAATTATAAATTCGTTGTCTGTAAAGTATTTGCTCTCATCCGCAGGTATATTGTCCGGTCGCATATTTGCTGTGATAGGATTCCAGTCAAATACGAATGTTAATAGCGGAATTACCAGCAGAAGGGCAGAAAAGACATATAGATATCCCGCAAGTTTCAGCCAAGAGTTCCCTTTATACAGCACCCATGTTGGGATGCCGGATACAACAAAATAAAGGCTCAACGCAGGAAAAAGTAATATCAGCACAGTCCCGTTGCACATTTCAAACTCGGCTCCGTAGCATAAAAGCACGACTAACATTTGACATAACAATATGACACCACAAAGTAGCATCATTGCCTCAAACTTCCAAAATCGTTTATCGGTCTGTTTCATTGCTCGATATTATTCGATATTATTCTAACGGCCATTGCTTTAACGGCCATTGCTTCTCTATCATTATGCCATCGCGTGTGTAATACTTCCATGTCCCGATATTATCTGTGTAGTCGCCTTCTCTATTCCAATCATGGAGCATCCATCCTTCTGCTGCAAGTTCCCCGTCTTCATAGTATTGACGGCAATAAATCAGCGAATCCGGAGCAGACGGATAGATTGTATTAATGCTGTCCGTGTTTGCACGAAGACTATCATATTTCCATACGGACTTATATGACTGGAACACCTCCATGAATAGTTCTTCTTGCTTTTCTGCTGTCAGGTTATTGTCATAATCCCATATCCAGTATTTACGCCGTGAATAATAACTATAATTCTCATCAGGTCCTAACGTAACGGTAAGCCAATATTGTCCGTCTTTAGTTGGTTCATAATAAAATAGATAACCCCGATATTCGTATGTCTCGTTCCTATCCGTGAAAGGACTCCCTAACTCATTAAGATCAACTGGCAGACGGTTATTCACACACTGAAAACCATCAATCATTACGATAATTTCATTTCCCATACGCTCTATATCAGCAGTATTAGTTGTCATACACCTTTTGAAAAACACGACAATCGCAATCAGTAGTGAGATAATCAACACTACGATAAGTGTGTGCCAATTCCAAAATCGTTTAGCGGTCTGTTTCATTCTATGATATAGGCTTCA
>LUJS01000025.1 GCA_001689495.1 Bacteroidales bacterium M8
GCACTCAAAAATTATTTAGGACAATATTGAGAAAAAAGAGATTGATTATGATTTTGCACCTCACACCCGAACAAATGCTGGAGCGATGGCGGCTGCACCGCGGACTGCTCCCCGTGACCGACAACGACTCCGTAACCTCGGCTGCCGACACGACCCTCGACACGCTGCTGCGCGCCGAGATTGAGGAGTGGTATCGACGTCTGCTGGCCGAGGGGCCGATCGACCTCAACGACCCCGTGGAATATGCCGACAATGTGCGCCTCCCCGCCACCGTCGCGGGCGAGGGGGTGACTCTTGCCCTGCCTGACGAGGCCGTGCGACTCACGGCCGTGCGTCTGTTGGGCTGGGAATGCGACGCGCGCATCATCGCCGACCCGCGCAGCCACGAGGCCCGAATGCAGCTCGACCCCTATACCCGCGCCACGCCCTCCGACCCCGTAGCCGTGCTGCGTCCCGGCGGATTCGTCACGCTCTACCCCTCGACCGGCGACAATATTCTCGAAACCCTCCGATGCACCGCCCGCCACGACGACCTGTACCATTTCGACGAAGCAGCAATGGGAATTGGGAATGGGGTTTTTAAAATTGGGAATTGGGAATGGGGAATTGGGAATTAATACAAGACAGCGACCAATTCACAATTCATAATTCACAATTAAAATAATTCCCAACTCCCAATTCCCAATTCCCAATTAAATTAATTCCCAATTAAAGAAGTTATGTCTTTCAATCAAGCCCGCGAGGCGTGGAACAGTGCCTCGTCCATGCGTGCCACTCGACGCACGCTCAAGCAGTTTGCCTATGGCCGCCAGTGGGAAGCCCTGCTCGGGTCGGCCGACTCGACCACTCCCCTGTCGCACTATGAGGAGTTCTGCACCCGCAGCGGACGCCGCCCGCTGACCAACAACCTGATACGATCGCTGATAAAGAGCGTCGTGGGCAGGTTTCGACTGAATCTGACCGAAGAGAAGCGCATCGAGGGCTCGCCCGAGGAGCGTCTGCGCACCGCCAACCGCCTTGACGAGCTCGACGCCCGAGCCCTCGAGGAATTCCTCATCTCGGGGTGTGCCATACAGCGCACCGTGCTCGAACGCCGCTTTGACGGCATGGGGGTGTGGATAGACAATGTAAATCCGGCACGATTCTTCTGCAACCGTTTTCTCGACCCGCGCGGCACCGACATACGCCTTGCCGGAATGTTGCACGATATGTCGCTCGCCGAGATGTGCCTGCGCTTCGGCCACGGGTCGCGCCGCCGCCACAGGGATCTGGCCGCGATATTCGCCCGCAGCAGGCAGGGTGTCGGGGCACCCGTCAGCGAGATTGCCGTCGACGCGGGCGACGTGTCGTTCCTCACCCCGTCGGACCGGTCGCTGTGCCGCGTCATCGAGGTTTGGACCCTCGAGCTGGACAAGCGCAAGGGCCCTGTGTGGAAATGCCGCTATTATGCCGCCGACGGCACGCTGATAGACGAGACCCTCTCGCCGTTCGGACACAGATCGCACCCGTTCACGGTCAGCTTCTATCCGCTCACCGACGGCGAGGTTCACCCCTTCATCGAGGATGTCATAGACCAGCAGCGCCACATCAACCTGCTCATCGCGGGCATAGATCAGGTGCTGACACACAGCGCCAAGGGGGTATTGCTCTTTCCGACCGACGCCCTGCCGCCGGGCATAAACATCAATCAGGCCGCCGAGATTTGGGGCCGCCCCGGCGGGGTGATACCCATCAACCCGAATGCCACGCGCCTGCCCACCGAGCTGACGGCGCCGGGCCGCAGCGAGGGGGCGACACAACTGCTCGAACTGGAGCTGAAGCTTTTTCAGCAGATTTCGGGCGTCACCAACGCCCTGCAGGGTCAGGCACCGGCGGGCATGACTTCGGCCTCGCTCTACGAGAGTCAGGTGCGCAATTCGGCCGTGGCGCTGCTCGACATCTTCGAGACCTTCAACTCGTTTCGCGCACAGCGCACCGCCAAGGCTCTGACACTCAGGGATGGTGCTTAGACGGGCGAGGGTGGGAGGGCGAGATTTAACGGATTTTAACAGTGCTATACAGTTTGGGCGCACGGGCAGCGTGGTAATTTTGCCAACACAGAATTGGCAACAAACCACAATCCTATCATCAATACCGACACCCGACAACCGGCCTTCACTCAAACCCAAAGAATTCCAAAACCCTTAAACCACCATTCCAACTATGCTCAACCTTGTCGAAACCCGCAACCGTCACTTCATAGCCCGCTGCCGTCAGCTGATGGCCGACACCCCTGCCGGACACGAAATATCGAGGGCCGATATTGCCGAGCGCGCGGCCATGAGCCCGGCGCCATGCTATTATTGCTCGTATGAGTATGCGCTGCGCATGCTGAGGGTGCTGAGACACGGGCGCCTGAACCTGAGGCGCGACCGACGACTGGCCATGTGGCAGGAAATCGACGCCAAGGTGACCGCACTGATGGAGCGTCGCCCCGAATACAACCTGCCCCGCGCGCTGGCCCACATACTGGCCTCGGCCACGGCATCGCAGTTCTTCATATCCCCCTCCACCGCCCTCACCCTCGCAGAGAGACTTAGATAACAATGCTTAATGCAGAATGCATAATGGCGAATGCATAATTCCCAACTCCCAATTCCCCATTCCCAATTCCCAATTATAAAAAATGCTTTTTGTTCTTTCGATACCTGTCATAACAGACAACATGCGGGCGTTGGCTGCGATGCGCAGCCTGACGATGCCCGACAACGGACACTCGGCACTCGCCCCGGTGCTCGATCCGTCAAAGCGGGGGCTGCTGGCCTTGATGATACGCCAGTCGTTTGCCGAGGTCGTGCTGGGACTGATGCCTCACGTCAGCGACTGCACGCTCGGAGCCGAGACGGCGGTCTCAGACCCGGGACACACGCCACCCGAGGGGCCTGACGGCCCCGACCTGATGAGCGTCGAGATAGACCTGCCCTGCCGGCTGCACGACGCGGCCCTGTGGTCGGTGCGCCGCGGGCTGGAACAGGCCACGGGCATTGGCGCGCTGTCGCGCCTCGTCACCGCGGCCGCAGACCCGGCAGACTCGGCCGAATGGCTGGCCAAAGCCTTTGCCGACGAGGCGCGAGACGCCCTCAAGGCTGTCAAAGAGGCCATTACAACGCCTCCGCAAGACTCGTTCAAGCCATTTGTCCGCCGCGGAATTGGCCATGTCGGCGAAAATTACTAACTTTGCAGCGCGGAAAAAAGTGATTTACAAGTTACTTTCCTTAATTATGACAAACAAGACAACCCGTCCCCGCGTAGAGATCGTGGGGAGTTTCCTTGCCCCCGAACAGCTCGAGGATGCAATCTCGCGCAAAGTAGCGGGCCAGATAGCCGAAGATGACTTCCATGCCATCGAAGACGAAGTGATAGACCGACTCATTGACCGCGAAATAGAGTCCGGACTCGAAATAGTGACCGACGGCGAGATGCGCCGCAAGTCGTGGGACCGCGACTTCTGGGAAGGCCTCCTCGGCGTGGACCGCGAACGCATCGACACAGGCAGCGTCTGGCAGGACGAGCCCGTGCGCCGCAGCCTGCTCAAGTTCAACGGCCGCATAGCCTACAACCCCGAACACCCGTTCTTCGAGAAGTTCGTCCACCTCAAGCAACTGGTGGCCGGACGTGCCGACGTGCGCCAGACCATCCCCTCGCCCGGCGAGCTCTACATGCGCATAGTCATGCTGAGCAACGGCGACCCCGGCAAGATATACGAGAGCCCCGCCACCCTGCTCGACGACATCACCGACGCATATCGCAAGACCATCGCCGAGTTCTATCGCCTCGGCTGCCGCCACATACAGCTCGACTCGTCGGTTTGGGGCCGTCTGTGCGACACCGACTTCCAGCGCACCCTGCTGCTGGGCGGCCTCGACCCCGACGCCATCACCGCCACGCTGGTACACCTGATCAACTCGGCCATTGAGAGCCGTCCCGACGATCTGGAGATAACCCTCTCGATCGCCGCCGACGAGACCCGCATACCCCGCTGGGACAACGTGAACGAGCAGGCACACCTGAGACGCATGTTCGAGGATGTCGACGCCGACGCCTTCCTGCTCCCCTTCGACATCAACTCGCCCTCGCAGTTCGAGCAGCTCGCCGCATTCCCCTCGGGACGCCGCGCCATACTCGGCCTCGTCGACGGTAGCATGGCCGGACTGGAGAACATCAACGACATCGTCAACGTGGTGCGTCTGGCACGCAGGTATGTCAGCCCCGAATGGATCTCGATCTCGCCCACCTGTGGATTCAAGGTCAAGGACCGCGAGCGTCAGGGACTCAACTACGAGACCCAGTGGACCAAGATAGACCTGCTGAACCGCGCCGCCGACATACTGGCCGGCGACGAGCAGGAATAACCTCCCCGCCAAAGGCAAAATAACGAAGGCCCTCCGTTAAAAATCGACACGGAGGGCCTTTGTCTTCGATTCGTTAACAAAAATTAAAAGTCGGAGTGCGATACGCAACACCTTTTTTTGTAATTTTGCATTACGAAACAGCGCAGATTAGGTAGCTGACACCACAGATGGCAAGCTTCTGAGATTTCGGGGTCAACCCGCCCGGGCACCGGACATCGGGCCGCAGACGGGAGATCCGAGGTTTCAAAAAAACTCAATTTTTGGAATAGCCGGACTGACTTTGTCTGACCCGCGCCCGTGGGCACACGGACACGGGGAATGGAAGATATGCCTACCGACGATACAATCACCTATGTTTTTCGACAGACCATGAACGACCAGACACCCGAGACATCAGCCGAAACACCTGCACCGGGCAGACGTTGGTATGCGCTTAAGGTGTTCTACAACAAAGTATTCGCACTGCGCGACGAACTCGCCGAGCGCCACGGCATGGAGAGCTACATACCGCTGACCACCGTCATGGTGGAACGCCGCGGCAACCGCCGCAAGGAGACCCGCCCGCTCATCTCGTCGCTGATGTTTGTCCGCGCCAACCCACAGGCAGCCTCAGAGCTGCAGGGTATTGTCGAGGGACGCGCAATGGTCTACACCCGACGCACCGACACGGGACGAGAGCCGGAACCGATACCCGACAGGGAGATGGAGCTGTTCATGCTCGTCACCTCGGGAGACTCCGGCGAGATAGAATACCTCGGCGAAGACTCGCCGCGCTATCACTGCGGCGACCGCGTCAGGGTGACCGACGGCCCGTTCAAGGGCTCGGAGGGGCATATCGTCCGCATCAGGGACAACCGCCGTCTGGTCGTCACCATCGAAGGGCTCTGCGCCGTGGCCACGGGCTACATACCCCGGCCGTTTCTGTGCCGCATAGACGACTGACAGCAGCCTGTCGCGACACCCGGACCTACGTAACACAAACACGTTCCATACAACCACATGAGACACATCCTGCCGGTCATCACGGCCATCGCCATATCCGTGCTGACCTCGTGCGGTCCTGCCAAGGACATAATATATGTTCAGGACCTTCCCCCCAACACCAACATCACCCTTCAGTCTGACGGAGAGCTGCGCGCCGCTCCGGGCGACCGCGTGTCCGTGATCGTGCACTCGCGCGATCAGGAACTGGCCACCATGTTCAACCTCACCCAGCCCGCAGGGCTCAACAACCAGAACTACAGCAACACGGGCGACACCAGATTCTATACCGTCGACCCCACCGGCAACATAGACATGCCCATCCTCGGCAAGATTCAGGTCGAGGGCCTGACCCGCCTCGAGATAGCCGACATGGTCAAGTATCGCCTGCTGTCGGGCAGCCTGCTGCGCGACCCCGTGGTGACGGTCGAGTTTCCCCGCATGGCATACTATGTCATCGGCGAGGCCGGCGTGGGACGCCACGAGTTTCCCGACGACAGGCTCAACCTGCTCGAGGCCCTCTCGATCTCGGGCGACCTCAACATACACGGCAAGCGCACCAACATCCGCGTCATCCGCACCGAGGGCGACAAGCAGACCATCTATCAGGTAGACCTGACAAAGACCGACGACCTCTATGCCTCGCCCGCATACTACGTGCGACAGAACGACATGATATACATCGAGCCCAATCAGGTGCGCCAGAATCAGTCTACGGCCAACGGCAGCTCGTACATGACACCGACATTCTGGATCTCGATGTTCACGTTCGCGACGACGGTAGTACTGCTGTTCATCAAATAACAAACCTCACAACACACGGCCAGCCACATGCAACGAAATCTGGATCCCGACCCGCAGGGCGCACAGTCGCTCGAACACAACAGCATCATCATAAACACGCAGGTGCCCCAGAAGCACCAGCCCGACAGCTTCGTCAAGTTCAAGGACGCGATGTTCCTGTTCATCGGCCACTGGAAATGGTTCGTGCTGTCGTTGTGTCTGGCTCTGGCCGGCGCATACTACTACCTGCAGATAACGCCGTCGATATATCGCTCGACGTCGTCGATCATGATCAAGTCTGACGACAAGAACGGCGCCAACGAGGAGATGATGTCGCAGCTCGGCATACACAGCCCCGGGGTCAACATCACCAACGAGATCATGAGCATCCGCACCATGGCCTCGATACGCGAGGTGGTGAATCGACTGAACCTCAGCGTCGAGGCATCGCACGCCGGAGCGTTTCACGACGAGATAGCCTATGGCATAGACATGCCGGTGCTCATATCATTCCCCGGCATTGCCGACACGGACTATGCGTCGTTCGACCTCAGGCTCAACGCAGACAGCACCGTCACCATCAGCGACATGAGCCTCAACGACATGCCGCAGGAGGGGACGCTGACCTTCAAGCTGGGACAGACCGTCAAGACACCCGTGGGCGCCATGACCATACAGCCCTCGCCATATTACGTCAAAGGCAAGACGGACCGCCTCAAGGTGAAGAGGGTCTCGATGCGCGACGCCGTGAGCGACATCAACTCGCGCCTCAACGTGTCGCAGCGCGACCAGAAAGCCTCGATCATAGACCTCAGCATCGACGACGTGTCGCGCACCCGCGGCGAGGACATTCTCTCGACCATCGTGTCAATCTATAACGAGAACTGGGTCATGGACCGCAACCAGATCACGGCCTCGACCACGGACTTCATACGCGAGCGCCTCTCGATAATCGAGGGCGAGCTCGGCAACGTGGACTCGGACATCTCGGACTACAAGAGCCGCAACCTCATGACCGACGTCGACGCAGTCGGCGGGATAGCGCTGAGCCAGATGACATCGTCCGAAGAGGAGGCCCGCGCCATAGACAACCGCCTGTACATGACCCGCTATCTGCGCAACTATCTCACCGACGGCCTGCACGAGCACGAACAGCTCCCGGCCAACTCGGGCATAGGCAACCCCAACATCGAGTCGCAGATCTCGGCCTACAACTCGCTGCTGCTGCAACGCAACAACCACCTGTCGGTATCGTCGGCCCAGAACCCTCTGGTCATGGACTTGGACCAGAAGCTCGGCACCATGAAACAGTCGATAGTCGGATCGCTCGACAACGAGCTGACCATGCTCAACACCCAGCGCAAGGCGGTCTCGGGCGTCAGGTCGCAGGCCGTGGGCCGTCTGGCAGCCAACCCGCAGCAGGCCAAGTATCTGCTGTCCGTAGAGCGTCAGCAGAAGGTCAAGGAGTCGCTGTACCTGTTCCTGCTGCAGAAGCGCGAGGAAAACGAGCTATCGCAGGCATTCACAGCCTATAACACGCGACTGATAGAGCACCCGACCTCAGACCCCGATCCGGTCAGCCCCAACGTGCCTCTGGTCATCGCGCTGGCCTCGGGAATCGGTCTGGCCCTGCCGGCGCTGATACTGCTGCTGGCCGAGAGCTTCAACACCGCCGTGCGCGGGCGCAAGGACATCGAGTCGCTGCACGCGCCATTTGTCGGCGAGATACCTCAGGCCACGGCCCACAAGAACGGCCGCAAGCGCGAGCAGCTGACCAAGGAGGAAACCGAGACGCAACTGATAGTCAAGGACAAGAGCCGCAACATCATGAACGAGGCATTCAGGGTGGTGCGCACCAATCTCGAGTTCATACTCGGATTCGAGGGAGGACACCATGTGGTCATGCTCACGTCGATGAATCCGGGCTCAGGCAAGACATTCATCACGGCCAACATGGCCAAATCACTCTCCATCAAAGGCAAGAAAGTGCTGGCCGTCGATCTTGACCTGCGCCGCGGATCACTCTCAAAATATGTAGAATCACCCGAAACCGGCATCTCAAACTATCTCTCGGGCCAGATACCCGACTATCACACCGTCATAAAGCATCTCGGAGAACTCGACGTGATACCGGTAGGCACCATCCCCCCCAACCCCACCGAGCTTCTGTTCAACCCCCGCTTCCCCAAATTCATGGAGGCAGTCAAGGAAGAATACGACTACGTATTCATCGACTGTCCGCCCGTCGAGATCGTAGCCGACGCCGCCATCATATCGCGATACGCCGAGATGACCCTGTTCATCATCAGGGCCCACGTGCTCGACAAAGCCTTCCTGCCCGACATCGAGAAGTGGTATGAGGAGCGCCGCTTCCCCAACCTCTCCATCATCCTCAACGGCACCCACGAAGAATTCTCGCACTACGGCTCGAGATACGGATACCACAGATACGGATACCACTACGGTAACTACGGCAAATACGGGTATTCGGAAGAAGAATCGAAGTAGCACTGTCAGATACAGAACCCGGACATGACGACACGCCGGCAAATTCGATGAAGATAGTCTACTGTACCGACTCCATAAGGTATCTCGGCGGCATACAGCGTGTCACCGTGACCAAGGCCAATGCGCTGGCCAAGATTCCGGGAAATGAGGTATGGATCGTCGTCACTGACAATAAAGGTGGCGAGTTGATCACCGAGCCGTCCAAGGAGGTACACGTCGTGAACCTCGAAGTAGACTATTATGCCGATGACTATAAGTCCAAGTTCCATGTACTTAAAGGCATCTTCATCAAGCGTCGCCTGCACAGAAAACGGCTCGCGGAATTGCTCGGGCGGATCAAGCCGGATGTGATAATAGCAACCGGAACCTCTGAGAAGTATTTTGTCCCGTCCGTAGCTCGTGGCGCAGCCACCATACGCGAGATTCATTTCAACACCGGCTACCGAAAGGATCAGGCTCGCAGATCGGGCTCGGTTTTCGACGGTTTGTCGGCAAGAATAGCCGATTTCATCGACTATCGTTTGAGCATTAAATCGTATGACCGTATTGCTCTTTTGACCGAGGAGGACTTGGAAGATAACTGGGCGGACTATGGCAAGGCCGTCGTCATGCCAAACCCTCTGACATTCAAGGCCAATTCAATCGCGGCCCTGAATGACAGGGAGATAATCGCAACCGGCAGAATCACCGGGCAAAAAGGTTTCACGACTCTGTTGAGAATCGCCCGCAAGGTCTTCGACAGACATCCCGACTGGCACCTTACCATATATGGCGAAGGTGATGAACGCACGAAACTCGAAGAGCTTCTGGGGACACTGAAACTCACTGAGCATGTGGCATTACCCGGAGCCGTATCCGACATTCCGAGCAGACTGCGCGGCAGCTCGATATTTGTATTATCATCTCATTTCGAGGGATTTCCGCTCTCGCTGATAGAGGCTATGGAGGCCGGAGTACCGCCGGTATCGTTCGCCTGCAAGACCGGTCCCCGGGACATCATCACGGATGGCGTGAACGGCTTTCTCGTGTCACCCGGAGATGTCGACGGCATGGCCGACAAAATATGCAAGCTGATCGAGGATACCGAGTTGCGAAAGAGAATGGGAGCCGAAGCACACCGCAGGGCACAGGATTTCTCCATCGAAAACATTACCGACCACTGGATGCGACTGTTTGAGGAAGCTATAAACGATAAGAGACAGAACTGAAAAAAATGCGACCGCGTGTATTCATAGCCATGCACTATCTTGAGCTCGGAGGCGCCGAGTCGGCCCTTATCGGCCTGCTTGACGCATGGGACTATGACCGCGCGGACATAGACCTGTTTCTATATGCCCACCGTGGCGAACTGATGCGGTACATACCCGCACGAGTCAATCTGCTGCCCGAGAACAAGCACTATGCCGCCATTGAGTCGCCAATCAAAGACGCCATGCGCAATGGATGCTTCGGCGTTGCCATGGGTCGTCTGCTTGCCCGCGGCAGCCACGCGCGATTCACAAGACGTCACCGGCCTGAAAACGACGGCTCGATCTTCGCTCACATCGGCAAGGCGGTGACACCGTTTTTGCCACGGATGGCGACCGGAGTATATGATCTGGCCATCTCGTTCCTGACACCGCATTTTCAGGTACTTTCGCGGGTCGATGCCCGCCGCAAGTTATGCTGGATACACACGGACTATTCGGTGGTCAGCCCTGACATCGAACTCGAGACACCTATGTGGGGCGCGTTCGATTCCATCATATCCATATCTCCCGATGTCACCCGCAGTTTCCTGAAACCATTCCCCGGGCTCAAGGACAAGATCGTAGAGATCGAAAACATCATGCCGGTCGGCCTGATCAGGTCTCGCGCCACCGAGCCCCTGCCCGCCGGAACTTATTCAGAGAAGACATTCGACATGCTTTCGATAGGGCGCTTCTCCCATCAAAAAAATTTCGACAACGTACCGTCCATACTCCGCCGGACAATAGAGGTTACAGGACGCGATGACTTGCGCTGGCACCTTATAGGCTACGGGCAAGACGAAACAATAATACGCGAGGCCATAGCCCGCGAAGGCATGGAGGGGCGTGTCATAATCCACGGCAAGAAGGAGAATCCCTATCCCTATATAGCCGGATGTGACCTGTACGTGCAGCCCTCGAGATATGAGGGCAAATCAGTATGCGTGCGCGAGGCTCAGGCCCTCGGGCGTCCGGTGGTAATAGCCGACTATGCCACAGCCCCCTCGCAGGTCATCGACGGAACTGACGGCGTGATATTGCCGCTGGACAATGAAAAATTCGCACAAGGCCTATCGCGGGTCATGGCTGACAAGGCACTCAGACAGCACCTTGTCGATGGCTGTAAGGCTCGCGACTATTCCAACCGCTCGGAAATCGAAAAAATCTATTCCCTCATCCCACAATGATACCCCGGACAATACATTACTGCTGGTTTGGCGGCAAACCCCTTCCCGAAAGCGCGCGTAAATGCCTGCGTTCTTGGCAGCGATGGCTACCCGATTGCGAGATTCAGCGTTGGGATGAGAGCAATTACGATGTCAACGCCATCCCGTAC
Organism: Bacteroidales bacterium M8; assembly: GCA_001689495.1. Lineage (GTDB taxonomy): Bacteria > Bacteroidota > Bacteroidia > Bacteroidales > Muribaculaceae > Duncaniella. The sequence continues at coordinate 11,229 of LUJS01000025.1, forward strand.
ACCCGTCAGGCCGCCGAGAGGGGTAAATGGGCTTTTGTCAGCGACTATGCCAGATTCGACATCCTTCACCGCCACGGCGGCATATATTTCGACACGGATGTCGAGGTGATAGCACCGTTTGACGACATACTCGCGGCCGGACCTTTCATGGGCTGGGAGAAAAGCCATGTGGGTGTCGGCGTTGCTCCGGGCCTCGGATTAGGAGCCGAAGTCGGAATGCCGCTATATGCCGAGATGCTTGAACACTATTCATCGACACCATTTGTCGACGCCGACGGCAAGCAGATACCCGGAACTATAGTACGCCACACCACCGAGGTGTTGAAGAAACATGGTCTCATGCTCTCGAACACGCTACAGACCGTTGCCGGCGTTACCATATACCCCTCGGAATTCTTCAATCCGCTCGATGATGCCACCGGCGTCCTCACGATAACCCCCAACACGCGCAGCATACACAGGTTCGACAAGACATGGTGCGACAATTACGGCCCGACGCGAATCCGCGTCATGCGGGCCCTGCACAGATGGCTCGGGCCTGACTTTTTTGCTCCGTTGCGCAAAATCATCGGCAGATGATACATTTACCACCGATAACATATACTGCGTTTCTCTCCATCGTGCTGATTCTGGTGGCGCTGAAAAGCACGTGGCTTGTCGTCATGGGAACTGACAGGCTAACGCGCCCTATCGAAGAGAAAGGCGAATTCATTTCGCCGCTAATCCTGTCGGTATTGCTTGCAGTGTGGATGGGTGCTCGGCCTTTCACAGGCTATGGAGACACAATGACATATCACCTCAGCTACCTACAGGCCGGCGAGTCAGGCGCAATGGAAATAATGGTCGATACCGGTACCGAATGGGTCTGGGGACTGCTTACCATTGTCTGCCATGCGTTCGATCTCGATACCAACGGATACTTCACAGTCATAGCCCTCCTGTATGTCCTGTCTGCGACATGGGCCATGAAAAAATTCGTGCCGACGGCACCATATCTCGGATTCCTGTTTCTGGTATCGTCGCTCTTCTTCCTGAATTTCGGTCTCAACGGCCTGCGCAACGGCCTTGCCTGCCATTTCATACTTCTTGCCATGGCGTTCTATATGGACGACAAGCGAATCATAGCCGGAATCATAGCCTTTATCGCGCTTGGCACACACCGTTCGGTCATGCTCCCAATAGCCTCCATGATAGCCGCCGTCACCGTGCTGCGAAATTCCAAGCATGCCTTTTACATTTGGCTGGCATCCATACCGCTGTCTCTTGTTTCAGGCACCTTTTTCATGAGCTGGCTATCCGGGCTCAACATTGACGACCGAATATCGGCATACGCCGAAGGACACGGTCACGGCTATCTGTTCAGTTCGTTAGGTTTCCGTTGGGACTTCATTGCCTATAGCTCCATGCCCATAGCACTATACTGGTTCGTATGTCTGAAGAAGCGCCTCAGAGACGGATGGTTCAACACCATCGCCACGACTTACATGCTGGCAAACGCCGTATGGGTGTTGTTGATACGTATGGAATACTCCAACCGTTTCGCCTATCTGTCTTGGTTTCTCATACCGGTCATGGTCGTATATCCGTTCTGCAACATGAAGGCTTGGGGACGCTCGCAAGACCTCATGGCCGGTCTCACGCTTCTTTTCTACTGCCTGTTCACCGTATTCATGCAGCTTGTATTCTGGGATGTCAAATAGAATCATGTCCGCCACACTCACCGTATTCACCCCCACATACAACCGCGCCCATCTGCTGAGGCGCCTCTACGAGAGTCTTGTCACACAGACCTCGATGGACTTCGAATGGCTTGTCATAGACGACGGCTCTACGGATTTCACCCGACAGTTGGTCGAGGGATTCATCCGCGAGGAAAGGATACCTGTCAGATACATATACAAGGAGAACGGCGGCCTGCATACCGGTTACAATGTGGCATACGCCAATATCGACACCGAGCTATGCGTCTGCATAGACTCCGACGACTTCATGCCCGAGGAGGCTGTCGAAACCATCATAAGAGTCTGGCGCGAGAAAGGCTCTCGAGACCATGCCGGACTTGTCGGACTGGACCTGAGCCTCGAAACCATGCAACCCATAGGCGGACCGTTCCCCGAGGGGCTTGAGGAGGTTTATTTCCCGGACATGCGCATTCGGAATATCCATCCCAAGGACACCAAGCCGGTCACTCGCACGGATCTGATGAAAAAAGTAGCCCCACAGATCGGGTTCGAGAGCGAAAAGAACTTCAACCCGACATACATGCTTCTGCAGGTTTCAGACAAAATGCCGATGATATTGACTAACGAGCCATTTTGCATAGTCGAATATCAGGGCGCCGGCGATTCAATGAGTGCGTCGATCTTCAAGCAGTATCTCGATTCTCCACGGTCATTTGCCAAACTGCGCAGACTTGAAATGACGCTGGACAGAGCCACGCCACTCAGTATAATGAGGTCGGCGATTCACTACGTTTCATCCTGCATCATCTCGGGCGACCGTGACTGGCTCAGGAATGCCCCTCGGAAAATTCCGGTATTGATGGCCGCTCCGGCAGGTTGGCTGTTGACGAAATATATTAGATACAAAGCCGGTAGATGCTGACCTATTCCGTCGCCATAAGGACCCTCGCCACTCACAAGGACACGCTTCGCAAGGTAATCACGAGTGTGTTCGACCAGACCGTCGTGCCTGAAAAAGTGATTGTATATTTGGGCGAAGGCCATGAGGCACCCGATTTCAGGGTCGCTACGGAATGTTATGTCACGGTTCCCAAAGGGATGTTTCGACAGAGAGCCTTAGAGTATTCGGAGATAACTTCCGATTGCATCCTGATGCTCGACGACGACATACTCATGCATCCCGACACTGTCGCAAGATTGCTGCAGGGCATCGAATCCGGGGGATATGACCTTCTGGGCGTCGATGTTCACCGTAACCATCTGTTTCCGGCTTCGATGAAGTTGAGGATCGCTCTGGCAAATCTGGTCTTCCCACATCAGCGAATCAGACGCGGCTTCATGATACGCCCCGACGGGTCATTCTCGTATCCCTTGCGCCCGGACAAGGCCATATTGCCGTCAGACACATGCGCCGGATCGTTGATGATGTGGCGCAGTGATAGTTTCAGGCGGCTTCACATCAATGATGAGACATGGCTTGAAGATATTGGATTCCCCTATGCCGAAGATGCCGTGATGAGCTACAAGGCGGTTGCCAACGGCATGAAGGTCGGGGTGGATTTCGGTGCCGACGTCACCAATCTCGACTGCAGGTCGGCATCGTCGATATATCACGCCGATCCCAAGAAACACTATATTCGCTCAAAAGCCATGGCCATGGCATGGTGGCGCATGAACTATCGCCCGGACGGGCATGCCTCATCGGTCAAGGCCCTCGCATTCGGTCTGTTCAAGGCCTTATGGCTATCCGGCGTCACGGTCGGTCTCTCTGCCGCCACGCTGTCGCCCTCTCCATTCACGTCGACACTCCGCGGAATACGCGATGGCCTGAGAGAAGCCTGCAAGCTCGACTCAAGGCCTTATATCTTCAAGAATTAATGCTGCTCCACGTCATCACGTCCATGCTCACCGGAGGCGCCGAGAAACTCGTCTCCGAACTGTTGCCTCGGTTCAAGGTGGCGGGCATTGATTGTGGCCTTGCCCTGCTCGACGCTGAGCCTACGCCATTCCTGCAGGTCATCGAGGATGCCGGCATAGAGATATTTGCCCTCGGGCACCGACGCGGCAGCATGTACGACCCACGCGCCATAGCGCGACTGCGACCACTGATGGCAAGGGCCTCGATAGTACATACCCACAATACCTCGCCGCAATTCTTTGCGGCCGCGGCTTGGCGCAAGGGAGGACCGAAAATGGTGACGACAGAACACAGCACCAACAACAGGCGTCGACGCATCCCGGGATTCAAGGCCTTGGACAGGGCAATGTATTCGCGTTATGACTCCATCGTATGCTGCAGTCAACCCGTGCACGACACACTCACCGCCTATCTTGGCAAGACCATGCCGGCAGAGCATATCACGGTCATAAACAACGGCGTCAACCTCGCGCCCTATCTCGCCATCACTCCGCGAAAGCCTGCCGAAACGACGGAAATACTGATGGTGAGCGCGTTCCGGCCCGAAAAGGATCATCTCACGGCCATGCGCGCATTGGCCTTGCTGCCCGATTGTTTCAGGCTTACATTCGCAGGGGACGGGGCCCTGAGACAACAGACGATGCAGGAGGCCGAGAGGATGGGACTCGCGGGGCGTGTCACGTTCACTGGCAATGTGGCCGACGTCCCGGCGCTGTATCGCAAGGCCGACATATCGCTGCTCAGCACCAGCCACGAGGGCATGAGCCTGTCTATAATCGAGGCCATGGCATCGGGCGTGCCCCTTGTCGCCTCGGATGTAGACGGCGTGCGGGGCAATGTGGGCGACGGGGCCATTCTGGTGCCGGGAGCCGATGCCAAGGCGCTCGCCGACACCCTCTCGATGCTGGCCCGGTCGGAGAGCCTGCGGACAGAGACCGGACGGCGCGGTCGCGAAAACGCCCTGAAATACGACATTGAAAACACGACACAAAAATACATCACACTTTACAACACTTTACACTCTACAACTTACAGATGAAACCACAGCTTTTAAGACTACTGACGGTGTTTGCCGTGCTGCTCTCGGCCGTCGGCGTGACAATCGCGCAAGACAAACCACGCTGGGCCATACGCGGCACCGGCGACATCAACGCCAAACGCACCAACGACACATACACGCTGGTCAAGTTCGAGACTTTCGGCCCCGAGCTCGAATCCGTGCGCAGTGACGCCGCCAAGCGACTCCCCGAATATCTGGCGGGCAAATTCGCCCTCAACGCCGCCGACGCCACCGTGACGGAGGATGTCGTTGACGGAACGGACGCTACATTCAACGGCACCGTGCCCAACAACAGCGAGGGGGACGTCAGGGTGCAGAAAGACTATACCGTCACCTTCGGCGGCATGCGCCCCGCCACGTTCGGCGCCCGTCTGGTCGACGAGTATGTCAGCTTTGACGAGAATGTCGACGGCTCGTACGACTATACCCTCTACCAGCTCTATGCCGTGCAGCAGAACAGGGAGACCGCGCCCGACTACGACAGCTTCTCGTACACCCGCTCGTATCGCGGTCAGGCTCTCGTGCGCTCCATAATCCCCGGACTCGGCCAGTGGTACAAGGGACAGGAAACCAAGGCATACTGCATCTGGGGTGCCGAGGCCGTGTTCGTGGCAGGCTCCATCTACTTCAACCACCGGTTCCACAACTATCGCAACGACTATCGCGACTGCGTTGCTAACGGCGACGGCATATCGGCGGCAAGCTATCACAGCAAGTACAAGAGCTGGCGCACCATGCGCAACATCGCCATCGGCGGCGCCGTTGCCACATACGTCTACAACCTGCTCGACGCGGCCATCTCCAAGGGTCCCCGTCAGGTGGTGGTGAAGAAAAAGAAAGACAACGCCGTGGCCACCGTGTCGTTCGGCCCCTCTCTGGTCTATGACCCCTCGACCGTCATGGCTCCCGCCGTTGGCATGACGGTGACATTCTAAAGCAACACAGATGAAACTCATCCGCATGTCCACCGTCGGGCTCTCGCTCGACGTGTTTTGCCGCGGCCTGCTCACCGAGCTCAAGGCCGAGGGATATGACGTCACTGCCCTCTCGTCGCCCGACGCCGAGCTGGCCCGTCTCGGCGAGCGCGAGGGGGTGCGCACCGTCGGGGTGCGGATGAGGCGCGACATATCCCCCCTCTCAGACCTTGTGTCTCTCGTACGGCTGATCAGGGTGATGCGCCGCGAGAAACCCGACATCATACACACCCTCACCCCCAAGGCCGGACTGCTCGGGATGCTTGCGGCATGGATAGCCCGCGTGCCCGTGAGGGTGCACACCTTCACCGGACTCCTCTTCCCCACCGCCACGGGGCTGAGGCGGCTCCTGCTTATGACCACCGACCGCATCACCTGCATGGCGGCCACGCATATCGTGCCCGAGGGCGAGGGTGTCCGCAACGACCTACTCTCGGCAGGCATCACCCGAAAGCCCATGCGCGTGCTGGGCCACGGCAACATCCGCGGCATCGACCTCGACCACTACCGTCCCACCGAAAGGATAGAAGCCGAAGCCCTGAATCTGCGCCGCAGGCTCGGGATAACCCCCAACGCGAGGGTGTTGACGTTTGTGGGACGGTTTGTCAAGGACAAGGGGCTGCGCGAGCTCATCGCGGCCGTTCGCGGCCTCGACTGCGAGCTGGTGCTGGTCGGAGCCCCCGAAGGGGGACCCAACGACATCCCCGACACGCTGCTGCACTCCTCGTCCCGCATACATCTCTCGGGTGAATGGGTCGACGACACCCGCCCGTGGCTGGCGATGGCCGACGCACTTGTTTTCCCCAGCTATCGCGAGGGATTCCCCAACGTGGTGCTCGAGGCCGGAGCCATGGGCAAGCCCTCGATCGTGACCGACATAAACGGCTCGCGCGAGATAATCGCCGACGGCGTAAACGGACTCGTGGTGCCTCCACGCGACGCCGACGCCCTGCGCGGTGCCATAGAGCGTTTTCTGGCCATGCCCACCGCCGAAACGGATCGCATGGGGCGGGCCGCGAGAGAGAATGTCGAGAAAAAATTCTCGCAAACCTACGTCCGGGCCTGTCTCAAGGAATATTATCGCGAAATAACATGCTCACCTCACTCTTAGTCAGACTGAAACACTCGTGTCCCATGCTGTGGCGCGGAGTCGAGAACGTCAACTCCACGCTGATGCGCATGCGCTACGACAGCCTGCCGCAGTTTGCCGCTCGCGAGGTCGAAGCCCTCAACCTCCGACGCACCGATGGCCTCGCATGGAGCCTCGTGACACCCGACGACGCACCGGCGCTGTCAGATTTTCTCTGCTCCCTGCCCACCGACAGGCTCGTCTACTTCAACCCCCACCCCTTCGATGCCGCCACCCTCGGGCGCATGGCCTCGGGACGCTCCTTCGTCATGCTCAAGGTCAGCGATCCGGACGGACGGATAGTAGGCTACCACTTCCTGCGCTGTTTCTGGGTCGGACGCACGTTCCACGGCCTCACGGTCGCGCCCGACTTCGGAGGCCGCGGCATCGGAGGCGAGATGTGGGCCCTAGGCGCACGCATAGCCGACGCAGCCGGCATGTCGATGCGCGCCACCATATCCGAGGCCAACCAACCCTCGCTCCGCTCATGCAGCCGCGCCACCCGCTGCACCATCCTCAGCCACCTCGACAACGGCTACCTCCTCGTCGACTGCAAACCGCTCGATACCTGAACCTTTTAATCGGCTGAATGCCCTAACGATCTGTAAGGCTATAAGTTTTTCTCCATCCCTCCGAGCATTTAATCCTGTCGGCGACAACAAGCTGTCTGAGATAGTCAGATGTCCGTGATTGCCTAAGTCCGATAGCCTTGGAAATTGATTTTACATCCGAATCGGGAGAGTCGGCCAAGAAATTGATGATTTTATCCTCAACTTCTCCGATTCGTTCCCAATTATCGTTTTTTATCCCCTCGTCACATTCATACGTCATTGCCCACCGGGACAACAGGCTCAGCAACCGATTGATTTGTGAATAAGCGATTTCTGGCCATATCCGCCGATGCACTGGCGCCTTCAGATTTTCTCGGCTACCTCCTCGTCGACTGCAAACCGCTTTAGATTAAAGTTTTTTCGGGGGATTTTGGGGTGGGGATTTGGGGATTTGGAGAAAAATGATTAGTTTTGCCGTATCCATCGGGATTGTGCGGACAGAGGTCTGCACATCAGACATTTTGTAACTATATTTTCCGGGGCGTGACAATAGACCACAAAGGCCACGATACAGCCCCGGAAGGTGTTATTGAAATTCTTTTCTCTGTCATTCAAACTTGGCAGTTAGATATTCGGGCAAGAGGAGGAACGACGGTAACACCACCGCTTGAACATGGGCCGGAAACCGCTCCGCACACACAGGTGTAGCGTGAGTGATGTGATGCTATACGCCATGCCCCGGGCGGTGGACATGCCATCGGTCTGACTGCAGCCGATGACGCCGGTGAGCTTGCCGGGAAAGGGATGGAGATGGAGATGCAGTCCTCACACCGACACACACTAACCAATTCAATCAACAGGCCACTCGACGAGGATTGAGAGTGGCCCCAAATGCCATATCCCCATGAAACTTCTGCAAACCCTGATCTTGGCCATCGTCACGGCCGCGTGCGCGATGCCGTCGGCGGCTGTCGAAATCACACGCTATGTCAGTGCCACAGGCTCAGGCAACGGCCAGAGTCCCGAATCGCCCGCGCCTGATCTCTATGGCGTGCTCAAGCTCTCGCGTCAAGTCGATGCGTTGACCGTCTACGTCACCCCGGGCATCTATGAGCTCCCCAACGACGACCCCGACCTCTCGGGGGCATACAAGAACGTCAACCTGTTCGGCGTCAACAATTTCACTGAGATGCTCAATCCCTCGCCCGAGATGCGCCCCGTGATACATTGCCTAAACTCGGGATTCGAGTACAGCGCGCTCGTGAACCTGTCTTTTTCGGTGGGCAGCGTCGGCCTCACCAACTGCCGCGTCATCAACGTGGACATCAGCAAGAACCTGCACATGCTCATGTTTGCCGGACAGTCGTCGGTGTTCCGCAACGTGACCTGCCGGAACATGACCGTCTTTAACGCCCATGGCGATGCGTTTCTCGACATTGACAACTGCACGGTCTCGGGCGGCACGGTCGGACTGCAAGTAGAGAACGTCAAGGTATATGCCCACGACTGCACCTTCTCGAAGAACTCTGCCGGGGGTGCCGAGATCAAGAGCCTCGGCTCGACGTTCTACAACTGCGACTTCCTGAACAACTCGGGCCGCGGCGGCGCCACGGTCTGGGCCCTGTCCAACGACGAGACGACCAACTTCATCAACTGCCGGTTTGAGAACAACACCACCGACAGCAGGGATTATGCCGCAGGCCTGACGGTGAAGGGGTGTCCCGTCTTCGTGAGAAACTGCCTCTTTCTCGACAACCACGGCTGGGGCAAGCTCATCGACAGCAATGTCGGCGCCTTCATGGACCTTGACGCGCGCTTCTGCATAGTCAACTCCTCGTTTCTCAACAATGCCGGCGGCGTCATCACCAAGGCATATCCCACCGACAGGGCCATGTACGACTATCAGTGCTTCAACACCGTATTCTGGAACAATCAGGGTCTCGAGGTCTCGGCGCCCAACGGCTTTGACGTGAGGATGGCCAACTGTGCCATGACCGGAGGCACGGGCATACCCGAACTCGATGCCGAGCGTGGCATACTCGCCCTGAGCAGCGACATGGACGGCTCTGACCCGTCGCAAAACTATCCGGCGTTCAGCTGGAACGAGGAGACCGGACGATATGAGCTCGGCCCCAACTCGGCCCTCATCAACGCCGGTTGCCCGACTCAATACGTTACCGACATATACGGCATGGCACGCTGCCTATATGGCAAGACCGACATAGGCGCCATCGAATATGTGGGCAAGATCAACATCGACCCCGCGCAGACACCAATGAACATCAACGATGACACCAACGGCTGGGTGGGAACGACCGAATTCGACGGCACCAAGTACGGATTTGTCTTTGCCGCCGGTAAGTCGCTGTCACCCGACAAGATCGACCCCGAAAAGACCGTGATGCGTTACGCCATAGATACCGGAAAACTCTCAGACACCCCCGTACAGAAAGGGGAGGTCCTCGTCACATTCATAGAAGACAGCGGCCAAAAGGTGTATTTTGTCAATAAATGGAACTCCAAAATATTTGAATGGATTGTAATCGACCGAGTCGAATATACCGGAGCCAAGCCCGTCGTCAAGGCCGTGACCGGCAAGCCGGGCGTGATCACCGTGACCGCTAACGGCAAGACCAGAACATTCGATACGACACAGCAATGATAAAGAAAACCCTTTTGGCGGCAGTGGCCATGACGGCCGCTGCCGGCCTTTCGGCCCAAGTGGCCGACAATGTACAGTACAGGACCGAGGGAGACAACATCATCGTGACCTACGATCTCTCTGCCCCGGCCCACATAACCCTGTTCTTGTCCGAGAAGGGTGGCGACTGGACCATCCTCGACAAGGTGAGCGGCGACGTGGGCCCCGGTGTCGACGCCGGACAGCGTTCGATAACGTGGGATGTGTTTGCCGAGCGCCCCAAAGGGATCACCGGCAATGTGCGTTTCTTGGTCAAGCCCAACTGGAGCGAGCCGTCGATGGACAACCTGCCGAATGGCTGGAGCGCCTACGGAACGGTCATCAACGGCACCAAGGCATATACGGTCTACAAGTCGAACTATACCGCGCATTATGCCGGAGACTTCCGCAAGGGCACATGGGCCTCGGCCACGGACAACATCACGTTTGACGCCTACCTCAAGGAGTACGACTACATGACCGGCAAGACCAGAGACATCTTCATAGAACACTGGACCGGACGTGTCGCACGCAAGGACAGCTCTATGGGCGACAAGATACCGTCATACCGCCTGAGCGTCGACAAGAAAGGCAACCTGCGTCTTGACGGCAAGCAAGTATTCTGACCACTCAAACCCAAGTCATGAAAAAGTTACTTACACTCGTCCTCATCGTCCTGACATCAGCCGGCATCGCCTCGGCACAGGGCTCGACCTCGGCGTTCCTCGACATGACGCCGGGCTTCTCTCGCTATGCCAAGGGGTATGTCGAGAAGCTCATCAACATCTGGCAGCAGAAGGGTGAGTATGAAAAGACCGCCGACTACAAGCATCGCATCGAGACACAGCGCGACGCCAAGATACGCGAGCTGACACAGGAGGCCCGCAGCAATTACATAGCCGAGCAGATGCCCGCCGACCTGAAGGGCGAGCTGCATCTGGGCGCATACAACGCCGACGCCGAGGTCTTCATGGTCTCGCACCCCAAGTATGGCGAGATGGCGCTGCCCGTGCCCCTCGACGACGCCCCCAAGTTCAGGCAGACATGGACGACGACGCAGGCTCACCCCCGCTTTGTCATCGAGAACGACCATCTGGCTCTGGCCGAGCTTGTCTTCAAGCCCGCCAAGGGCAAGAAGACATATCGCTGCCAGCGCGCCGACATGGCCGATTTCGCCGAGGCCGAGGTGTCGTTCGACTTCGACCCCATAGAGATAGAAATAGAGAATCCCGTGGCCGAGCTCCCCGCCAAGCGACAGTCCAGGCCCGGAGTATCAGACATCGACACCGACATCCCCGTCGGGGGCAAGACCGCCAACGGCAACACGTTTGCCGTGGTGATCTCCAACGAGAAATACCGCCGCGTGTCGTCCGTGGACTATGCCCACAACGACGGCAAGGCCATGCACGGCTATCTGACGTCTACCCTCGGCATACCCGAGTCGCAGATACACTTCGTCAGGGACGCCACGCTCAACGACATCCGCGCCGAGCTGGACTGGATGCAGGAGGTGAGCAAGGCATATCGGGGAGACGCCTCGTTCGTATTCTATTACGCCGGCCACGGCATACCCGACGAGGCCACCCGCAGCGGCTATCTGCTGCCAGTCGACGGCTACGGGTCAAACGCCGCATCGGGTCTGGCCATGTCCGAGCTCAACGACCGCCTCGCGACCATGCCGTCGCGCCTGACGCTGGTGATGCTCGACGCCTGCTTCTCGGGCGCGGTGCGCAACGGCGACATGCTGGCCGCCGCCCGCGGCGTGGCCCTCAAGGTGCGTCCCGACAAGGTCAAGGGGGGCAACGTGGTGGTGCTCTCGGCCTCGCAGGACGACGAGACGGCCGCCAAGTATGACGACCAGCGCCACGGCCTCTTCACCTATTTCCTGCTCAAGGGGATACGCGAGGCCAAGGGCGACCTGAGTCTGGGCCAGCTGGCAGACTATGTCAGGGAGCAGGTTGGACGCCGCTCGGTGGTCGACAACCGCAAGCCGCAGACCCCGGCCGTGCACACCTCGCCCGCCATCTCCGACTCGTGGACGCGCCTCAATCTTTCGAGGCTCTCGAAGTAACAGTGGGTGAGTTTATTTTGCGGAACGGAGAAAAAAGTGTATATTTGTCCACACAATTCAATTCACATAACAACATGTTCCAAAAACAACTCACATTTCAAGAGGCGGTACAGCGCGCGCTGACCGTCAACTATTGCAATTTCTCGGGCCGTGCCTCGCGTTCGGAGTACTGGTGGTTCGCCCTCTTCACCTTCGTCCTCGGCATGGTGCTCGGCCTTGTCCTCGGCATCATATTCTCGGATACGATGACAAACATCCTCACCGGCATCGTCAACCTCGCCCTCTTCCTGCCGAGCCTCGGCCTCTCGGTGCGCCGCATGCACGACGTAGACCGCTCGGGCTGGTGGGTGCTCATCAACTTCATCCCCGTCATCGGCTGGATCCTCTACATCTACTGGGCCGCACAGCCCAGCAAGCCCACCCCCAACCAGTGGGGTCCCGTGCCCAACGTAACCGCCTGACGGACAGACGGACAGAACGATACGAAATGTGTCCCGACCACCACCGTGGCCGGGACACTTCTTTTCATGTCAGTGAGCGCTGACGATTATTTGTTGCGGTTGCGCCAGAGGTTGGTCATGTCCTCGAGGCTCTTGCCCTTTGTCTCGGGCACCAGCGAGGCCACGAACCATGCGGCCAGCACGCAGATGATGCCATAGAGGGCATAGGCGAACATGTGGCCGAACTTGTCGCCCATGCCGAGGCCGTGCATGTTGTACATGGGCACGAAGGTCGACGAGACGATGAAGTTGAAGATCCACTGGAACGCCACGGCGATGGCCACCGCCTGCGAGCGGATGGTGTTGGGGAATATCTCGGCGATGAGCACCCAGCAGATGGGACCCCACGAGAACATGAACGAGGCCGAGTAGACCATGATCGAGACGACGGGCACGATGGGTGCGGTCTCGATGACGTTCGAGATGGCCACGCCGAAGGCACCGATGGCCATGCCTATCGAGCCCCAGATCAGCAGGGGCTTGCGGCCCAGCTTCTCGACAGAGAACACGGCCACGAGGGTGAACGATATGTTGACGATGCCCATGATGACGGTCTGCACCATCGGGTTGCCCATGTTCATCGACTCGAATATGCGGGGAGCGTAATAGAGCACAGCGTTGATGCCGACAGCCTGCTGGAACACCGAGAGCATGACGCCCACGAAGATGACCATGACGCCGAACGAGAAGAGGTTCTCGCTCTTGACATCGGCCGTAGACTTGATCTGCGACAGGATCTCGCGGGCCTTCTGATAGCCGTTGATGTGCGAGAGCACGCCGAGGGCCTGCTCGTCCTTGCCGATCATGGCCAGATAGCGGGGCGACTCGGGCACAAGACATACCAGCACGGTGAAGAGACCGGCCACGATGGCCTCCGAGCCGAACATATAGCGCCAGCCGGTGGCGATGGTCCACGGGTCAGACGACTCGTGCACGCGATAGAGGGTCTCGCCTATCTTCTCGATGACGGGCTGGGTGTGCTCGCCGAGAATCATGAAGTTGACGAAGTAGACCACGAGCTGACCGAAGATGATGGCAAACTGGTTCCACGACACCAGCGTGCCGCGCATGTTCGAGGGTGCCACTTCGGCGATATACATCGGGCAGATGGCCGAGGCCAGGCCCACGCCGACGCCGCCGAGTATGCGGTAGATATTGAAGACCACGAGCAGCGAGGCGTTGGGCACGCCGTGCTCGAAGAACATGAATTCGGGTGCGTAGCTGCCCAGTGCGGACAGGAAGAAGAAGACACCGGCGATGGCCAGAGACTTCTTGCGGCCGAAGAACGATGCGAAGAAGCCCGAGAATGCCGAGCCGAGGATACAGCCGAGCAGCGCGCTCGACGAGGTGATGCCGTGAATCGTATCTGTATAGACAAAGTCTTTGGCGCCGAGGAAGAAGGCCTGCAGGCCCTTTTCGGCTCCCGAGATCACGGCCGTGTCATAGCCGAAGAGCAGACCGCCCAGCACCGCCACGAGGACGATGGAGAAAAGGTAGGCCCTGCTCCCTTTTTCAGGATAGTTCATGGAAGTTAAGGTAGTTTGGATTAAGGAGTGACTGGGTTATGAAAAACGGGGGTGCATGCAGGCGGGCTGCATGCACCCCCGCTAATTCTGAGCGTGCGTTATACGTACATGTTGAGGATGGCCTCGTAGAGCTCCTGCTTGCCCGAGGTCAGCTTGGGCTCGGGCTGTGTCTTGGCGTATGCCACGACATCCTCGAGGGTCAGCTTGCCCTCCTCGAACTCCTTGCCCTTGCCACCGTCGAACGACGAGTAGCGCTCGGTGAGCATGGCCTTGTAGGGAGACTCCTCGAGCAGAGCGGCTGCGCTCTCGAGTGCGCGGGCCATGGCGTCCATGCCGGCGATGTGGGCGATGAAGATGTCATCGAGGTCTGTCGAGTTGCGACGGGGCTTGGCGTCGAAGTTGGTACCGCCGTTGCCGAGGCCGCCGTTGCGGATGATCTGCATCATGGCCTGTGTCAGCTCGTAGTTGTCGATGGGGAACTGGTCGGTGTCCCAGCCGTTCTGATAGTCGCCGCGGTTGGCGTCGATGCTGCCGAGCATGTTGTTGTCGACTGCCACGCAGAGCTCGTGCTCGAATGTGTGGCCGGCCAGAGTGGCGTGGTTCACCTCGATGTTGAGCTTGAAGTCCTTGTCGAGGCCGTGAGCCTTGAGGAAGCCGATTACGGTCTCAGAGTCCACGTCATACTGGTGCTTGGAGGGCTCCATGGGCTTGGGCTCGATGAGGAACGTGCCGGTGAAGCCCTTAGAGCGTGCATAGTCGCGGGCGATGGTCAGCATCTGTGCCAGATGCTCCTTCTCGCGCTTCTGATCGGTGTTGAGCAGGCTCATGTAGCCCTCGCGACCGCCCCAGAACACATAGTTCTGGCCGCCCAGAGCGATGGTGGCGTCGATGGCGTTCTTGATCTGTACGGCTGCGCGGGCCACGACGTCAAAGTCGGGGTTCGTGGCGGCGCCGTTCATGTAGCGGCCGTTGCCGAATACGTTGGCGGTGCCCCAGAGGTTCTTGATGCCGGTCTCGGCCATCTTCTCCTTCAGGTATGCCACGATCTCCTTCATGCGGGCCTCATAGCCCTCGATGTCGGTGAGGTCGCCGATCAGGTCGGTGTCGTGGAAGCAGAAATACTCCACGCCCAGCTTCTGCATGATCTCGAAGCCGGCATCGGCCTTCTGCTTGGCGATGGCCATGGCGTCGTCGCCCTCGTTCCAAGGGAACTTCTTGGTGGTGGTGCCGAACTGGTCGCCGCCCTCGGCGCAGAGTGTGTGCCACCATGCCATGGCAAACTTGAGCCACTCCTTCATGGGCTTGCCGAGGATCACTTTCTCGGCGTCATAGTAACGGTAAGCGAGGGGGTTCTTTGAGTCCTTGCCCTCGAACTTGATTTTCCCGATCTCGGGGAAATATTCTTTCACTGCCATTGGTAAAAAGATTTTATGTGGTTGGTTATTTTGTGGATTGTCTTTTGTCTTGTTATTTGCCCAGCACGGCCTCGAGGCGCTCCTTCCAGAGAGCGTATGCCTCGCGATATGCGGGACGGTCGGCCTCGACGGGCTCGATGACCTCGATCTTCTCGAGCGACTCGAATGCCTCGTTGTTGTCTGCATAGATGCCCGCGCCGATGCCCGCGCCCTTGGCCGCGCCGACCGAGCCGTCGGTGTCATAGAGCTCGATGGTGGCGCCGCTGACTCCGGCCAGCGTGTTGCGGAACAGGGGCGAGAGGAACATGTTGGCGTGTCCGGCGTGGATCTTGCTCAGCTTCATACCCATCTGCTCCATCACCTCCATGCCATACATGAACGAGAAGACGATGCCCTCCTGCTCGGCGCGCAGCAGGTGCGCCTTGCCGTGGGTCAGGAAGTTGATGCCGTGTATCGAGGCGCCGGTCTCGCGGTTGCAGAGCACGCGCTCGGCTCCGTTGCCGAATGGTATCACCGACACGCCGGCCGACCCGATGGGGGCCGTGGCGGCAAGTTCGTTCATGCCGGGATAAGAGATGCCCTCGGGGGCTATCACCTTCTTGGACCACGAGTTGAGGATGCCGGTGCCGTTGATGCACAGCAGCACGCCCAGACGGGTCTGCGCGTCGGTGTGGTTGACGTGGGCAAAAGTGTTGACGCGGCTCTTGGGGTCATAGTTGACCTCGCCGAGCACGCCATAGACCACGCCCGATGTTCCGGCGGTCGATGCGACCTCGCCGGGATTGAATACGTTGAGCGACAGGGCGTTGTTGGGCTGGTCGCCTGCACGGTAGCACACGGGGATGCCGGGAGCCAGACCCAGCTCGGCGGCAGCCTCGGGGGTCATCTCGCCCTGATTGCAGAACGTGGGCACGACCTCGGGAAGGATGTCGGCGTCATAGCCGAAATAGTCGAGCAGGAACTTGGCGGGGGTGTTGGCCTTGAAGTCCCAGAGCATCATCTCAGACAGGCCCGATGCGGTGGTGCACACGCGGCCGGTCATGCGCATGGCGGCATAGTCGCCGGGCAGCATTATCTTGTATATCTTCTCGAATGTCTCGGGCTCGTTCTCCTTGACCCACGCGAGCTTGGTGGCGGTGAAGTTGCCGGGCGAGTTGAGCAGGGTGCTCAGACAGGCCTCCGTGCCCAGCTCGGCGAAAGCCTTCTCGCCATAGGGCACGCCGCGCGAGTCGCACCAGATGATGGCGGGGCGCAGGGGCTCGAGATTCTTGTCTACCATCACCAGACCATGCATCTGATAAGAGATACCGATGGCGGCAATCTGTTTGGGGTCGATGCCCGACGAGGCCATTACGGATGCGGTGGCCTGCTTGAGGCAGTCCCACCACTGTTGGGGACGCTGCTCGGCCCATCCCGGACGCAGGGCGATGATCTCGGCCTCAGTGCGGGGATAGAAATCAGACGCTACGGTCTTGCCGGTCTGCACTTCGACCAGACTGGCCTTGACAGAAGAACTGCCTATGTCATATCCTAAGAGATACATGTGTGAATTGTGAATTGAGAGTTGGGGATTGTGGATTATCTTATAGTTGGTCTAGTTTTTCTAGTTCAACTAGTTATCTTGAGGTATTGTAGATTTTTCTGTCAAACTTGAAGTATCTTGCGGCGCGGTGTGCCACACCCTTCTGGTGCTCGTCCAGAGGCACGACGTATGGCATCTGGGCTATCTTCTTGTGGAAGTTGCGCACGTCGAGTGGCTTGTCGTAGATTATCTCGGTGAGCAGGCGCAACTGCGAGGCGGTAAACTTCTTGGGCAGCAGGTCAAAGAGCAACGCGCGGTTGTTGTCGGCCTCGCGGCGCACGGCCTTTAGGGCCTCGGCTATGATGAGGTTGTGGTCGAACGCCAGCTGGCCCACTGCATTGACGGGCACCCATGCGGCTGCATCGCGGTCCATGCCGCGCTGCAGCGAGGCATCGAGCTTGACGATGGCGAAATAGGCTATGGTGACGATGCTCTCGACATGAGCCTGCTGCGCGCGCTCCAGCCAGATGACGTCACGGGGGTTGCTCGTACGATCCTTAGAACCGAAGGCCTTGAACTGCGTCAGCCTCACATCCTTCACGCCTGTCAGTTCGGTTAGCACTCGGGCCGCGGCCTGATCGAGGTCTTCATCCTTATATATAAGCGAGCCCGGCAGTTTCATGTCGTTGAAGTCGCCGGCGTGGTCCGTGCCGCTGCGCTTGACAAGCAGCACCCGCAGATTGGAGCCGTCAAATCCTATCACGACACAGTCGACGGAAATATGGTTGTTGGCTAATGGAGTCATGGGTCAATTATCAGTTTTAAGGCTTGGTAGATGAGGGGCATCTGTCGTGACGCCGCCGCCATCAGATTTTCATACCGCAAATTTAGAATCTTTTTTTTAATCCACCAAATAAAAATGGCAATATAAATCACTAAAAATAAAAAAATTAGTTTTCATACCTAAAACAATATCCTGCAAGCCCCGAAAAGACCCCTACAATGGTCTGAAAAACAAAAACATCATTGCCGACGGGATTTTTTTCTCAACCTTTCGACGCTGCGGTTGTTAGATTGATAAAAGGGACGGCAGAGGACCGCCCGGGAGACATTCAATCATCAGACCCACGTCTTCAACCAAACAAACAACGTAAAAACAAATCCAACCCATCTGTTATGAAACGATTCTTACTTGCCACAGCCACATTGGCAACAGGCTGTATGTTCGGGATCAGCGCCCAGAACATGATCGAACGTCCGACATTCGGAGACAACTGGAGCATTGGCCTTGACGCAGGCGTCACCACACCTCTCAAGGGTCACTCCTTCTTCCAGAACATGCGAGGCCAGTATGGCCTGCACATCGAGAAGCAGCTCACTCCCCTCTTTGGCTTAGGCGTCGAGGGCGCGTGGGGAGTCAACACCACCGCAAGCCGCACCGCGTTCGACACCCAGTATGTCGGTGTCTACGGCACCATCGACATGATGACCCTCTTCGGTGGCTTCACCTGCGAGAATCCCCGTCCCTTCACCATCGACGCAGTCGTCGGCACGGGCTGGCTGCACGAGTTCTATACCGGACACCACGACACCAACGACATCGGCGCCAAGTTCGGACTGAACTTCAACTTCAACGTGTGCCCCAACTTCAGCATCGCCCTCAAGCCTTCTGTAGTATATAATGTGACCGACAACCGTCCGCACACCGCACAGCTCAACGCCAACCGAGCCACATTCAACATGATGGTAGGCCTCAACTATAACTTCGGCCCCGGCTACAAGTGCGTCACCTGTCCTCCCGACATGTCGGCCGAGGTTGCAGCCCTCAACGATCAGGTCAACGCCCTGCGTGCCGATCTTGACGGCTCTGCAGCAGCCCTCGCAGCAACTACCGCCGAGAACGCAGCCCTCGCAGCCCAGCTCGCCGAGTGCCAGAACCGTCCCGCCAAGGTCGTTGCCGACACCACGCTCAACTCTGTCCGCTATGTCTTCTTCAAGATCGGATCGAGCGTCATCACTCCCGACCAGCAGCCCAACGTAGAGATGGTTGCCTCTTATCTCAAGAATCATCCCGAGAGCTATGTAGTCATCAAGGGCTATGCATCGCAGGATGGTCCCATCGAGGTCAACGAGCGTCTCGCCAAGGCTCGTGCCGAGTCTGTCAAGAAAGCCCTCATCAAGCGCTACAAGGTTAATCCCGACCGCATTCAGGCCGAGGGTCAGGGCATTGGCCACATGTTCTCAGAGGAGTCTTGGAACCGTGTTTCAATCTGTACTCTCGAGACCAACAAGTAACATCGACTAACCCCCGTTCATAAATAATTAATGCAGATCCCCGCCCGAAGCCGGTCTTCGGGCGGGGATTTTGTATGTCATCTTCGGGGCAGCAGGCTGCGCAGGCTCACCCGCTCTATCCTCAGCGCTCCCCAACCGTAAAGCAACAGCAGCGGGGTGCGCAATGCCATGTTGAGCCACGAGTGGCCGGGCACGGTCATCAGCACCGACACGCCCCACAGCGCGAGGGCGCCGAAAAAGTAGAGGCAGAGCCTCGGCACGTCATAGCCGATGGGATAATGCACCTTGCCGGCCCACCAGCTGGCCAGCATCATCGACCCGTAGCACCCCAGCGCGGCCCACGCACATCCCATATAGCCCATGTGCGGCACCAGCAGCACGTTCAGGCCCAGCGTCACGGCCAGTCCGCCCAGCGACAGCCACATGCCCCACACGGTGCGGTCGGTGAGCTTGTACCACAGCGAGAGGTTGAAGAACACGCCGAAAAACACCTCGGCCACCATTATTATAGGCACCACCTTGAGTCCGCTGAAATATTCGGGGTTGATGAAATAGCGCAAGACGTCCAGATAGAACATCACGCCGAGGAATATGGCCATGGCGAATATGACGAACCACTTCATGGCGTCGCGATAGCTCTGCAGCTTGTCGGCCCCCTGCTCTTTGGCGCGGGCAAAGATGAATGGCTCGTAGGCAAACCTGAACGCCTGTATGAACATCACCATCACTATGGCTATCTTGTAGTTGGCGTTATAGATGCCCAGCTCGGCCATGGCGGTGGCCTTGTCGGCATAGAGATAGGGGAAGAGCAGCGTGTTGACAGTCTGGTTGAGTATGCCGGCCACGCCGAGCACCAGCAGCGGCGCCGAATAGGCTATCATCTCGCGCCACAGCGGGGCGCAGAACCGCCACCTGAATCCCCTGAGCTCGGGCAGCAGCAGCGGCAGGTTGACCGCCGAGGTTATGAGGTTGGCAAGGAATATGTATCCGATGCCGAAGTCGGGGTCATAGAACCACGCGATGGTGCCGGGGGCGTGTGTCCACAGCCACGG
The DNA here is from genome assembly GCA_001689495.1 of Bacteroidales bacterium M8. GTDB lineage: Bacteria > Bacteroidota > Bacteroidia > Bacteroidales > Muribaculaceae > Duncaniella. The sequence goes on from LUJS01000025.1 coordinate 31,604, forward strand.
GCAGAGCAGCAGGAAGAACAGGTTGAGACCGATGTTCAGACCGATGTTGACCAGCTTGAGCGTGGCGAACCGGATGGGCCGCTTGGCGTATCTGAGATAGCTGAACGGCAGGGCCGTGAAGGCGTCGAGGGCCACGGCCACTATCATCATGGCCGCAAACGACGGGTGCGCGGCACAGTGCAGCGCCTCGGACACCGGGCCGATGAAGGCCAGCGCCACGGCAATGAACGCCGTCGAGCTCACCGCCAGCGACATGAGCGCCGTCGAGTAGACCTGCATCGGGTCCTTGTAGCGCTCGTGGTTGGCAAAGCGGAAAAATCCGGTCTCCATGCCGTATGTCAGCACGATCATGGCAATGGCCACGGCAGCATATATATAGGTGACGACGCCATACTCGCTCTGCGCGAACGTAAACGTATAGAGCGGCACGAGGCACCAGTTGAGAAAGCGTCCTATGATGGAGCTGAGTCCATAGACAGCGGTATCTTTGGCAAGACTCTTGATTCCGGCCATGGGAGGGGGGGTGGGTTATAAGGTTAGGGGGTTATGGGGTTATAAGGTTAGGGGTTATGAGGTTATTAGACCTATCCGTCCTATCAGTCCTATCAGCCTATTCTCAATCAAACAGCCCGCCCTGACTTGTGGCGGGGTTTATCCTGAGGTGGCTGTAGGCCAGCGGGGTCACCTCGCGGCCGCGGGGAGTGCGGCGCAGGAAACCCTCCATTATCAAGAACGGCTCGTAGACCTCCTCGATGGTGTCCTGCTCCTCGCCGATGGCCGTGGCTATGGTCGACAGGCCCACCGGACCGCCGCCAAACTTGTTTATCATCGTCAGCAGCAGCTTGTGGTCCATCTCGTCGAGGCCATAGCGGTCTATGTTGAGGGCCTCGAGGGCAAAGCGGGCAATGCCCGGCTCGATGTCGCCCGTGCCCTTGACCTGCGCGAAGTCGCGCACGCGCCTCAGCAGGGCGTTGGCTATACGGGGCGTGCCGCGCGAGCGCAGGGCTATCTCGTGGGCGGCCTCGGGTGTTATGCGCACGCCCAGCAATGCCGCCGAGCGGGCTATGATGCGCTCGAGCACGTCGTGCTGATAGTATTCGAGATGACAGTTTATGCCGAATCGGGCCCTCATGGGGGCCGTGAGCATGCCAGACCGCGTGGTGGCGCCCACCAGCGTGAACGGCGACAGCGACAGCTGCACCGAGCGTGCCCCGGGGCCCTTGTCTATCATTATGTCGATGCGAAAGTCCTCCATGGCCGAATAGAGATACTCCTCGACCACGCGGCTCAGGCGGTGTATCTCGTCGATGAACAGCACGTCGTTCTCCTCGAGCCCCGTCAGGATGCCGGCCAGATCGCCGGGCTTGTCGAGCACCGGGCCCGAGGTGACCTTGAAGTTGACCCCAAGCTCGTTGGCGATGATGCCCGCCAGCGTGGTCTTGCCGAGGCCCGGAGGGCCGAACAGCAGCAGATGGTCCAGCGGCTCGCCACGCATCTTGGCGGCTTGGACAAACACCTTGAGATTCTCGACGATCTTCTCCTGTCCGTTGAACGAGTCGAAGTATGACGGACGCAGGGCCCGCTCGAAATCCTTGTCGCCCGAGGCGCGGTTGTGTATATCAAATTCGTTTTCTTCCATTTCTGAGCTTTTCAACCACAAAAATACACAAAAATCCCCAACATCCCAACCCCCGGGCGCGTTATAACCATAAAACCGCAACCCAAAAAGAAATATGAAGAAAATCGTTATCATGGGGGCAACCTCGGGCATCGGGCTCAACCTTGCCGAGAGATTCGCCCAACGAGGCTGGCGTGTCGGCGTGGCCGGACGCAAGGACGAGGTGATGCAGACTCTTGCCGAAAAATATCCCGACAAAATCGTGTGGCGCCACATCGACATCACGCGCCCCGAGGCGGGCATGAGCCTGCGCAAGCTGGTGGACAAGCTCGGAGGCATGGACATATACCTGCACGTGGCCGGCGTGGGCTACGAGAACGACTCGCTCGACCCCTCGCTCGAGACAGCCACCCTGCGCACCAACGTCACGGGCTTCACCCGCATGGTCGACGAGGCATTCCGCTATTTCCGCGACGAGCGCAAGGGCAAGGGTCAGATTGCCGCCATCACCTCGGTGGCCGGCACAAACGGCGTGGGTCGTCTGGCGTCATACTCGGCCTCAAAGGCTTTCCAGCAGACATATCTCAAGGCGCTCAACCAGCTCTCCAACCTTCAGGGACTCCGCATAAAGTTCACCGACATCCGTCCCGGATGGGTGCGCACGCCCCTGCTGGCACCCGACAGGCAATACCCGATGGCCATGTCGCTGCAACATGTCGTGCCCCTCATCGACAAGGCCCTGCGCCGCAAGCAGCGAGTGGCCGTGGTCGACTGGCGGTGGAATCTCATCGTGGGCCTCTGGCGCATGATACCCGACTGGCTCTGGGTGCGCCTCCCCATCAGGGTCGACACCCTCGCCACCCCCGTCCAAGCCCGCTCAAACCAGCTCAAGGCTCAGGACGGCGAGCTGGCCCAAGGCTGATTGCCGCATGCACACATACAGAGCGCGACGTGCCGGACGGCACGTCGCGCTATTTTTAATCAGAACTTGTATCCGGCGCCCACCAGTGCGGTGATGCCCTGAGTGGGGCGGGGGCCGATCTGCTGCCATGTGCGCGAGAGCAGGTTCTCGCCGCTGACAAAGAATGTCAGCCTGTCCGTGTGGCGCCATGCGGCCCCGATGGTCAGGTCGGCCACGGGCCTGAGGCTGTGGCGGCTGACGGGATGGATGTAGAGGCCGTCGACAAGCTCGGGCGCCGAGCCATAGCGATAGACGGCGCGGCCGGCGCGGAACTCGAATCCGGCATTGAGGGTCAGTTTCCTCACGGGACGCACGGTCAGATCGGCCTCGATGACATGGCGGGCACGGTCGCGCCACAGATAGTATGCCTTGTACTGCTTGGAGGGGGCCATTGTCCACTTGACCTTGGCCGAGACGCTGCGGCCGTTGTCATAGCCCAGCGAGGCGCCGATGTGGTATCCCTTGACGTCGAGGGTCTCGAACACCGCTCCACCCGGCATCAGGTCGTTATATACGGGCATGAGCCACGAGTCGGCCTTGGCATAGCCGCCGAAGACCTCGGCGGTGACGTTGACGAAGGGCCCGAACGTCATGCGTCCGCGCAGGTCGTAGGGCACGTGGCTACCCTTGTATGCCATGAAGGGATTCATGTATGGGGTCACGCCGGTATAGAGCGACGCGAGGGTGTTGAGCTCCATGCCCCCCTTGGCCGACGCCTCGATGCCGAAGTTCTGTGTCGGGGTCCATGCCAGCGTCACGTCAGGCGATATGTTGAATGCCTTGCCCGAGTTGATGGCCACGTCTACGATGGCGCCGATGATGACGGTGGTCTTGGAGGTACGGTTGACGAATCGCGGAGTCACGGCCAGCACGCCCGATGTGCGGGCGTCCATGCCATAGGCCGACGTGAGGCCGAAGGGCACGGCGGCGCCGTTGTGGGTCGAGCTGTGCAGCAGGTCGAGGTCCAGACCGAGTCCGAACGACGATGTCCCGCCCACGGCGATAGAGGCGTCGCCCCCTATGCCGAAGAGGTTCTGGCTGACGGGCGAGGTGATGCCTGTGTATGCCTGAGTGATCGAGCCGCCGTCATATTTCAGTCCGTGAAACCCGAAGTGCTGCACCTTGGCATGGGCGGCATAGTCGAGCCCCTGAACGTGAGACGAGAACGAGGCATCGAAGTTGACCTTCGACGTGGTGTTGCGGCTCAGCCCGCGTCCGGGCGTCTGCCACATGTTGTGATAGCCGTATGTATAGTCTATCCCGGCGTCGATGATGCTCTTGCGCCCCACGGCCTGATGCAGGTCCAGCCCGACCGAGGCCGTGTGGTCGCGCCACATGGGCTTGCCGTAGAATGGCGTTCCGCCCGGCGTCTGCTCGTACTCGCCGCGGTGATAGGCCGAGGCGTTATACTGGGCCCAAGCGCTGAGGCGCGTGCGGTCCGAGTCGACAAAGCGGTATCCAGCCGAGATGTCGGCGTTGAATATGGGGAATATCCCACCGGCCACATAACCGCGGGTGTCGGGGCCGGCCTCGGGGTCGGTCCACGCGGCGGGCTCGAGGGTCGAGATGACGTTGGGCACCGGGGCGCTGACCACGCGGTCGCTGTATGGCAGACGGCTCTTGGCGAGGGCGGGCAGCGTGACCTCGGGGAGTATGGTGATGCGGGTGGCGTCGCGGTGTAGGGGCGATGTCTCCTGCTCGACGTTTATATCCTTGTGCAGCCCCTGAGCGGTCACGGCCAGCGGCGCGGCCGCGAGGAGCGATATGATGAATATGCGCATATGTGATGTCTGCTTATTTGAGTCTTGAGTCAATCATTTCGAAGATGTCGGCCTCGGTGCCGGGATAGTTGGAGCGGAGCGACTTGAGATACTCGTCGGCCTCGAACTTGTTGCCCTCGCGGCGCAACACGTCGCTGTAGAGTATGAATCCCCTTGCCAGCCAGTAGGCCTGCGGGGTGTCTGACGAGATCAGCGCGTCGGCCACCTTCTTGGCCCCGGCCTTGTCGCCCGAGTCGAGCAGCGCCTGACCGTGATAGTATGCGCTGCGGGCGCCGTATGTGTCGCGCATGTCGCGCTCGAGCAGCTCCCAGTCGGCGTATGCGGCCTCGCGGTTGCCCAAACGGTTGTTGGCCATGGCGCGGAGGAAACGCACCTCCGAATTGCCGTCGGTCGACGTGGCGGCCGACGATGCCAGCATCTTGTCGGCGGTGGCCACGACCTCGGCATAGCGTCCGAGGTCCGATGCCGTGCGGATGATGCCGGTGCGGGCCTCGCGCAGCATGTTCGAGCCCGACGCCTTGCCCTGAAGCTCGAGGAACGAGCTATGGGCTATCTCGGTCTTGCCCATCTCTGTCTCGGCCTTGGCCTTGATGAGCAGGGCGTCCTCGGCCACCTCGGCGTCGGGGTGACCCAGCAGCACCTGCGTGGCATAGCCCTGTGCGGTGCGGGCGTCGCCGGCGTTCCATGCGCCCTCGGCCAGATAGTAGAGGGCCTGAGCCATCGAGGCGCCCTCGGGATAGTCCTTGACGTATGACGTAAGGCCCGCCGTGGCGCCGCCGTTGACATAGGCGTTCTCGGCGGCCTGAAAGGCGGTCTGCTCGATCTCGGACTTCTCGAACTTGGGCGCGCCGGGCACCGAGCCGAGGAATCCGACAAGCTGGTCCAGCTTGCCGTCGGCGGCATAGAGCTGGCGCAGGTCGTCGGCGGCGATACGGGCCTCCTCTGACGTGGGATATGTTGTGATGACCTTCTTGTATGCCTCGATGCCGCGGGCCCTCTCGCCGGTGTTGACATAGGTTATGGCCAGCTGCAGGCTGCCGTTGCGGCCCGGAGCCGAGGCGGGATAGAGCCGCACCAGCTCGTTGTAGGTGCGTATGGCGTCGGCCGTGGCGCCCGTGGCGCTCTGGCTCTCGGCCTTCTCGAGCATGGCCTGAGGCACCAGACCAGACGAGGGATAGTCGGCCACGAGGCGGTCGAGGGTCGAGATCTTGCCCTTGTGGTCCTTGAGCAGGCCCTTCATCACCGCGCTCTGGAACATCGGATAGTCACCCTTCTTGGGGTCGAGGTCGTATGCCTTGAGATAGTCGTTGAGGGCGGCCTGATAGTCTTCGGCATAATAGCGGCAGTCGCCCAGACGGTTGTAGATGTCGGGCATCAGTGCCGAGCGGGTCTTGTCGGCGAGGGGGCGGGCCAGCGTGGCGGCCTGCTCGAAGTCCTTGGCCGCGGCGGCATACTCCTCCTGCGCGAAACGGGTGTAGCCCAGACCGTATCGGGCCAGCATGGCGGGCTCGCCGGTCGGGCGCGTGCCGAGGAAGGCCAGATATGCCTTGGCGGCGGCGTCATAGCTGCCGCGGGTATATTGGGCGTCGCCCAGCCAGAGGTCGCACTGGGCGGCCACCGATGCGTCGCCGTCGGGCACGGCGCGGGCCTCGGTGAGGTTGCGCACGGCCTCGCCGGTGCGTCCGGCGGCATAGGCGCGGGTGCCCAGCACGAAGAGGGCGCGCTGGCGGGCCTTGTTCATGGCCGGGGTGGGACGGCGCACGCGGCGTATGGCGGCGAGGGCGCTCTCATAGTCGTTGTCGGTCATGTATCCCTCGACGATATAGCGCTCGACCTCGGGGGCGTATGCCGAGTTGGGATACTCGCGCAGGAACTCCTCGAGCATCGACACCGAGTTGCCGAATGGCACGCGGCCGCCGTCGAGGCGGGCCACGGCATAGTTATAGAATGCCTCCTCGCGCACCTTGGCGTCATAGTCCATGCGATATGCCTTCTCGAAGGCCAGCAGGGCCGATGTCTTGTCGCCGCGCTTCATGTATGCCTGACCCAAGAAGAGCCATGCGCTCTGGCCCATGGCCGACGGCGAGTCGGTGGCCTGCTGCAGCAGCTTGATGGCGGCGTCGGTGTCCCCCTTGGCATACTCGTCGGTGCCGAGGATATAGAATGCCGAGGGCTGGGGCGACTTTGACTCGGCGCAATACTTCCACAGATAGGGCACGGCCTCGCGGGCGCGGCCGAGGTTGTAGAGAGACTCGCCCGCCAGACGGTTGCATTCGGGCAGGAACTCCTTGACGGCGCCCTGCGCTATCAGCGACCGGGCCGCGGCCAGCGACTCGCTGTAGTTGCCCTGAGTGAATTCTATCTGTGCTATATAATAAGGAGCGGCATTGCCCGGGGCCTGCGTGGTGTCGACGCTGCGCAGATACTCGAGCGCCGACTTGTAGTCCTTACGCTGATAGGCCAGATAGCCCATGTAGAAACGTACCGTGTCGCGCCACGCGGCCTTGGACAGCAGCGAGCGGAAGCAGGACTCGGCCTTCTCGGGCTCGCCCAGCAGCATGTAGGCATATCCGGTGCGGAATGTCACCTCGTCGGCCCGTGCCGGCGTCAGCGCCGACATGTCGACATCCTCATAGTCGGCAAGGGCCGCGGCATACTCGCCGCGGTCCCAGCGATAGTCGCCGCGCAGGCTTGTCACCTCGGCTCGGCGGGGCGACACGGGATATGTGACGAGAAAGCTCTCTATTATCGGCAGGGCCTCGTCGTCGCCGGCCCTGAGCGTGGCCAGCGCCATGTAGTATGCGGCCTCCTCGCGCTGCGAGGGGGTGAGCTGCATGGCGTGGAGGCGGGCCAGCTGGTCTATGCAGCCCGCATAGTTGCGGTCGGCCTCGAGCAGCGCTATGCCGCGGTCGAGGTATCCCTGTGCGTCGGGTTTGTTGATCTGTGCTGCGGCCGGGGCCAATGCCAGTCCCAGAGCCGCCGTGATAATGACGGGACGTTTCATATATGCAAAATTACGCCTTTTTTAATCATTTTCCACCCGACGGTTGTTAAAATTTTAGACTCACTTTCAACTATCGACCATATTATGAGAAAAAACGGGTTTCTGACCATCGTGTGTCTGCTCTGCGCCCTCGTGGCCGGGGCAGTCGGACCGCGTCCGCGCGTGGGGCTGGTGCTGAGCGGCGGCGGCGCCAAGGGGATAGCCCATATAGGCGTGATACAGGCGTTCGAGGAGAACGGCATACCCATCGACTACATCACCGGCACCTCGATGGGCGCCATCGTGGGCAGCCTCTATGCCTCGGGATACTCGCCCGACGAGATGATCGAGCTTATAGCCTCGCCGGGATTCGCCGACTGGTCTACGGGCAAGATAGACCCCGACTATGTCTACTACTTCCTGCGCCAGCCCGAGACACCGGCGTTCGTCAACATCAACCTCGGCAAGGACTCGACCAGCGTCAAGTCCGTCCTGCCCATGAGCCTGATAAACCCGATTCCGATGAACATGGCCTTTCTCGACATCTACTCGCGCTTCACGGCCCAGTGCGGGGGCGATTTCGACCGCCTCTTCGTGCCGTTTGCCTGCGTGACCTCAGATGTCTACGCCAAGCACAAGGTGGTGCTGCACGAGGGGTCGCTGGCCGATGCCGTGAGGATGTCGATGTCGTTTCCGGGGGTGTTCGAGCCCATCGAGCTCAACGGGGTGCCGATGTATGACGGCGGCATCTATGACAACTTTCCGGTCGACGTGATGATGGAGCGGTTCAAGCCCGACGCGCTCGTGGGCGTCAACGTGGGCTCGAAGGACGCGCCCCCCTCGTCGCGCAATCCGCTGGGCCAGCTCGAGGACATGATAATGCAGCCCAACAACTATCCCTTCCCCCACGACAAGGGGGTGTGCATACGCATAGACCTCGACGAGTTCAGCCTGCTCGACTTCGGCAAGTACAAGGAGATATACGACATCGGCTATCGCCGCGGCATGGAGATGATAGACTCGGTCATCATGAAGACCGGCGCGGGCGTGTCGCCCGAGTCGGTGGCCGAGAGGCGCCGCGCGTTCAAGGCCAAGACCCCGGAGATGATAATATCGAAGGTCGAGGTGACCGGCGGCACTCCGCGCGAGAACAATTACCTGACGCAGATATTCAGGCCCCGACACGGCCACAGGACGATGACCTATGACGAGGTGCGCGACGCATACTATCGCGCCATCAGCTCGGGCCGCCTGCAGAATCTCGTGCCCACGCCTGTGCTGAATCCCGACTCGACATTCACGCTGAAATACAAGGCTGTGGTCAAGGAGGACTTCTCGGTGGGCATCGGCGGCTACATCTCGTCGTCGACGAGCAGCATGCTCTTCTTCCGCGCCGGATACAACCCGCTGCGGTTCAAGGGACTGACGGCCAGCATCAACACTTGGCTGGGACAGACATATCTCGGCGTCGAGGCCACGGGCGAGTTCTATTACAACACATATCGCCCGTCGGCGCTGACGCTCAAGTTCGTGGCCACGCGCCGCAGCTATCACGAGACCGAGAGGCTGTTCTATGAGTTTAACGCGCCCGACTTCATACACCGCTCCGAGGTGTTCGCCCGCATGGCCTACAGCGTCGGTCCGCGGCTGCGCTCGCGCCTCGACATCGAGCTGGGCTACGGCCATCTGACAGACAGGTATTATGCCGACCTGCGCGCCACCGACGGCGACAGCCACAAGGACCGCGGCATATTCAATCTGGGCCAACTCGCGGCGCGGTGGGAGAAAAACACCCTCGACAACACCGTGGCGCCGACCGCCGGAACACGCCTCGTGGGCATCGGCGCGGGGATTGCCGGACGCTATCACTTTGCCGACGGCGAGAACGGCACCGAGCACTCGCAGCACGTCAGCTGGCTGCAGGCCGACCTGTCGGCACTGCACTTCGTGCCCGTGGGCAAGCACTTCTCGCTCGGCATCGAGGGGCGCGCGCTGCTGTCTACCCGCAAGCTGCTGCCCACGTATCAGGCATCAATAGTGGCCGCCCCGGCATCGCACCCCACCCCGTCAAGCTATAATGTATTCAACCACGCCCTCAGGGCCAACTCGTTCGTGACCATAGACCTGCAGCCCGTGTGGAAGGTGTCGTCGACATTCCAGATACGCGGCGACCTGCACGGATTCCTGCCCCTGCGCAAGATACTCCCGGCACACGACGGCCCCGGCGCGCGATATGGCGAATGGTTCAGCGACCCCGAGTTTTTCGGCGAGCTGCGCGGACAGCTCACGCTCCCCTTCGGCACCGTGAGCGCATACGGCAACTATGCCACCGGCGGCGCCGGATGGAACTTCGGACTGTCGATAGGGACATTCATACTGGCCCCGAGATTCTTGGAGTGAGGGTATAGTTGATATAGTTGATCTAGTTGAACTAGTTGAACTAGAATAACTAGACCAACTATATCACACCCTCGTCTCCTCCCTGCCGGCGAGGGCGTTGAGCCTGCGGGCAATGATATAGAGATAGTCGCTGAGGCGGTTGATGTATGCAAGCACTGCGGGGTCGACGCTCTCGCCCGTCGAGGCAAGGTCGAGTATCGACCGCTCGGCCCTGCGGCACACGGTGCGGGCCACGTGGGCGGTGGCGGCGGCCACGGTGCCTCCGGGCAGTATGAACCAGCGCTGGGGCTCGACCAGCGAGTCGGCCTCGTCGATGGCGTGCTCGAGGGCCTCGAGCACCTCGGGTGTCAGGGCCTCGCATCTCTCGGCCCCGGGCGTGGCCAGATAGGCCCCGATGCCGAACATAACGCGCTCTATGCCGAGCAGCGTCCGTGCCTCGGTGTCGGCGCCGGGTGTCAACGCCGCATGGGCCTGCACCAGACCCACGTGCGAGTTGAGTTCGTCAAGGTCGCCGTAGGCGCACACCCTGACCGAGTTCTTGGCTATCCTCGAGCCTCCCACCAGCGAGGTCTGACCGCCGTCGCCGGTGCGTGTGTAGATAAGACTTTTCTTCATACGCGCAAAATTAATGGAAAAGTTCGTATATTTGTAACCTCAAACACTTAAAAAATCAGAATCAATGTTTTCAGGTATCGTAGAAGAGGCCGGCGTGATAGCCGGCGTGACCCGCAGGGACGGCAATGTCGACCTGCGCGTCAAGTGCAGTTTCACCGACGAGCTCCGCATAGACCAGAGCGTGGCCCACAACGGCGTATGCCTCACCGTGGTGGCCCTGCACCCCGACTCGACATATACGGTGACAGCCATACAGGAGACCCTCGACCGCAGCAACCTCGGCCTGCTCGCCGAGGGCGACGAGGTCAACCTCGAGCGCTCCATGCTGATGAACGGACGCCTCGACGGCCACATCGTGCAGGGCCACGTCGACACCACGGCGGTCTGCACCGACATCGAGGAGGTCGAGGGTAGCCGCTACTACAGGTTCGAGTACGAGGTGGGCCCCGAGATGGTGCGCAAGGGATACATGACCGTCGAGAAAGGCTCGGTCACCGTCAACGGTGTCAGCCTCACCGTCTGCGACTCCGAGCCCCGCTCGTTCCGCGTGGCCATCATCCCCTATACCTTCGAGCACACCAACTTCAAGGGCATACGCATCGGCACCCGCGTCAATCTGGAGTTCGACATCATCGGCAAATATCTGGCCCGTCTGGCCGAGCTGACCGCCTGAGCGGACGGCGGATTTGGCCGAATGGGCGATTATAGCTAATTTTGCACACTCAATTCCAAACAGGTACAATCAACAGACAATGCTCGACTTCATCACCCTGCTCACCCTCTTCGACCCGGCGGGCATCATGGCAAAATTCTTCGTGGCCGACGCCACCACGGTCTATCTGCTGGTGTTTGCGTTCATGGTCATAGAGAGCTCGTTCATCCCCTTCCCCTCCGAGGTCATCGTGCCCCCGGCGGCCTATCTGGCCTGCACCAGCCACGAGGTCAACATCTCGGCCGTGGTGCTGGTGGCCACCGCCGGCGCCATCGTGGGCGCTCTCATCAACTATTTCCTCTCGGTCTGGATAGGCCGTCCGATAGTCTATGCCTTCGCCAACTCGCGCGTGGGTCACGCCTGCCTCATCGACGAGGCCAAGGTGCGCCGCGCCGAAGACTATTTCGACGCCCACGGCGCCATCTCGACCTTCATAGGCCGCCTCATCCCCGCCGTGCGCCAGCTCATATCCATACCCGCCGGTCTGGCGCGGATGAACGTGGGCAAGTTCGTCATCTTCACCGGACTCGGCGCCATGACATGGAACATCGTACTGGCCGCACTGGGCTGGTGGCTCGGCAAGCTGGTGCCGCGCGAGCAGCTCTATGCCAAGGTCGAGGAATATAACGAGTATCTCACTTATATCGGGCTCGGCATCGGCGTGGTGTGCGTATGCATAATACTCTGGAACGCTTTCAAGCCCCGCAAAAAAGAACAATCATGACACAGGTAGCCCCCTCGCTGCTCGCGGCAGACTTCACACGTCTGGGCGAGGCCGTAGAGATGGTCAACGACTCGGAGGCCTCTCTCATCCATATCGACGTGATGGACGGCATGTTCGTGCCCAACATCACCATAGGTTTTCCGGTCATCGAGTCGATAGGCCGGATTGCCCGCAAGCCCATGGACGTGCACATGATGGTGTGCGACCCCGGACGCTACGTGGGCATGGTGCGCGACTGCGGCGCGGCCATGATGAATGTCCACGTCGAGGCCGCGACACACCTCAACCGCGTGGTCCAGACCATTCGTCAGGCCGGCATGAAGGCGGCCGTGACCCTCAACCCCGCATCGCCCGTGTGCCTGCTCGAGGATATAATCGGCGACGTGGACATGGTGCTGCTGATGAGCGTCAATCCCGGATTCGGGGGACAGAAGTTCATACCCGGCACCATCGACAAGCTGCGCAGACTGCGCACGCTCATGGACCGATCGGGCTCGCAGGCCCTCGTCGAGATCGACGGCGGCGTCAACCACGAGACTGCCCCGATGCTGGTCGAGGCGGGCGCCGACATACTTGTGGCCGGCAGCTATGTGTTCGGCGCGCCCGACCCGCGTGCCGCCATAGCCGATCTGGCACGACTGTAAAGACCCGTTTATGATCAAGGACATACGCATTTCAGAATACGACTATCCCCTGCCCGACGCGCGCATAGCGTCGCACCCGCTGGCCATGCGCGACCAATGCCTGCTGCTGGTGCGCGGCGAGGACGGCACCGTCACCGACAGCCGTTTCGACAGCCTCCCCTCGCTGCTCCCCGCCGACTCGATGCTGGTCTACAACAACACCCGCGTCATCAATGCCCGACTGCGTTTCCGCAAGGGCGACGACGGCACGGGGGCGATGATAGAGATTTTCTGCCTCGAGCCGGTGACACCCGCCGACTATGCCGTGAGCTTCGCCACCACCGACAGGTGCTCGTGGCTCTGTTTCGTGGGCAACAGCAAGCGCTGGAAGGAGGGCCCGCTGACGGCCCGCGTCACCGTCGACGGCCATGACATCACCCTCACGGCCACCCGCCTCGAGCGCCGCGGCAACGCCTCGGTGGTCGAGTTTGCTTGGGACTGCCCCGAGGTCACGTTCTCGTCGATCATCTCGGCGCTGGGCGAGATACCAATCCCCCCATACCTAAACCGCGCCACCGAGCAGAGCGACTCCGAGGACTATCAGACCGTCTACTCGCACATCGACGGCTCGGTTGCCGCCCCGACGGCCGGACTGCACTTCACCCCCCGCGTGCTCGACGAGATAAGCAGCCGCGGCATACCCCGCCGCGAGCTGACGCTGCATGTCGGCGCCGGCACGTTCCAGCCCGTCAAGTCGGACACCATAGGCGAGCACGAGATGCACAGCGAGTTCATAGCCGTGCCGCGCACGCTGATCGAGGAGCTCGCCACGACCGACCGCCGCGTCATCGCCGTGGGCACCACGTCGGTGCGCACGCTCGAGAGCCTCTATCACCTCGGGTGCATGGCCGCGCAGGGGCTCGACCCGACGGTGCTGCCCCAGTGGTATCCCTACTCGCCCGAACACCCCTCGCTCAGCGTGGCCGAGTCCATGCAGGCCCTGCTGCGTCACTTCGAGGGCCCCGTGTTCGTGGCCTCGACCCGACTGATGATAGCCCCCGGATACACCTACCGCATAGTCAGGGGCATGGTCACCAACTTCCACCAGCCCCGCTCGACCCTGCTGCTGCTTGTGTCGGCCTTCATAGGCGACCGCCCCGGCTGGCGCGAGCTATACGACCACGCCCTCGCAGGCGACTATAGATTCCTGTCTTACGGCGACGCCTGCCTGCTGCTCTGAGAGAAACCAAAGCCGGCCCCGCGCTGATGCGCGAGGCCGGCTTGCTATTGGTCTTTTTAAGACTTATAGGTCTTATTCGCCTGCGAGGGGCGAGGGAACGGCGTAGGTGCGGGTGGCGAGCTCTTGGCTTACCATGTAGAGGCCCATGCCATTGTCGCCAATCAGCTTAAGCTTGTCGATGAGTGTGCGGCAGTTGTCCTCCTCCTCTACCTGCTCGGACACGAACCAAGCGAGGCGGTCGCGGGTGGCATAGTCCTCCTCCTTCATGGCCAGCGAGTAGAGGGCGTTGATGAGGGAGGTGACTTTCTTCTCGTGCTCGAGGGTGGCGACGAAGGCATCCATGGGCGACTCCCAGCTTGTGGGAACAGCCTCGATGGCCTTGAGTACTACACGTCCGCCGCGCTGGTTGACGTAGTTCATGAAGATCTCGGCGTGAGCCTGCTCTTCCTGAAACTGTACCTTGAACCAGTTGGCGATGCCGCTGAGACCCTCGGCCTCGAAGTGGAGGCTCATCGAGAGATAGAGATAGGCGCTATAGAGCTCGGCATTGATCTGCTCGTTGATGGCGTCCTGAATTTTGGGATTAAGCATTTTTCTATTGTGTTTTGTGTTTGTTTTTAGCTGACACAAAATTACAATTTTTCTTTCAAAACCCGCATAATCCCGTGTGCATAATTTTGCAGAAAAACTCTTTGCAGTTTAAAACATCAAAAATTTGCTAATAATCAAAATAAATGTTAACTTTGCAGCCGATGCGCAGACTCCGGTAGTTTTTTGCCGGAATCAGCATCTGCAATGAACCCCGATTCCGGGCCATTCAGACCCGGTGCACACGCATCTCCACCTACCCATTGACTTTCTGAACTCTCTTCAACAACGAGTTTGAGAAATAACCTTAATTCGTTCAACTCAACTAAACCCACATAATCCCACACTCGGAGCATCATGGCATACTGGATAATTAATGCGCTGATAGTATTCTCGTTATGCGTACTCTTTGCAGGAGTGCTCATCCCCGAAATCCTGCTCATAGCCTATAGACGCAACCTTTTTGACGAGGTCGACGAACGCAAGATCCACAAAGGGTCCATACCCCGTCTCGGCGGCATAGCCTTCGAGCCGGTGATTCTGCTCAGCATCGCACTGGTGCTCGGCGGCAACATAATGCTCGGCATAGGCACCTTTGCCGACTCTTTCGTGCCTCACGGCCTGCTGATGATAGCCGCATTCTGCTCGGTGCAGCTGCTCTATCTGGTCGGCATCGCCGACGACCTCATCGGCATCAAGTACAGGGCCAAGTTCGTGGTGCAGATACTCTGCGCCATACTGCTGATTTGCGCCGGCTGCTGGTTCTCGACCCTGTCGGGGGCTCTCGGCCTCACCGACATCAGCCCGTGGTTCGGCTATCCGTTCACGGCCATCGTGATAGTGTTCCTGATCAACGCCATCAACCTCATCGACGGCATCGACGGCCTCGCGTCGGGCCTCAGCTCGATAGCCACGGTCATCTACGGCATCTCGTTCTTCTTCCTCGGCGAATATGCCCTGTCCGTCATCGCCTTCGCCACGTTCGGCGTGCTCTGCCCGTTCTTCTACTATAATGTGTTCGGCAACGTCAAGAAGCACTCCAAGATATTCATGGGCGACACCGGCTCGCTGACCATCGGCCTGATACTCAGCATACTCGGCATCAAGCTCTATACCATGCCCGCATGTTCGACGCTCGAGTTCAAGCCCGCCATCCTCGCGTTCTCGCCCCTCATCATCCCCTGCTTTGACGTGATCCGCGTCTACATAATGCGCATACGCCAGCACCGCTCGCCGTTCCTGCCCGACAAGAGCCACATCCACCACAAGTTCCTCGCCGCCGGCATGAAGCCCCGCACAGCCATGGTGACCATCATCATCATCTCGGCACTGTTCTGTCTGGTCAATCTGGGCCTCTCGAACTTCCTCGACATCAATATCATCGTGATACTCGACGTCATCTTCTGGCTGATATTCAACGGCTGGCTCAACAACCGCATCCGCATCTACAACACCTCCCACCCCGAAGCCGCCAAGTAAGGGTGACCGGATAGACAACATCAAATGGGCTCTGCGCCGATGCGCAGAGCCCATTTGATTTACTGGCCCTATTTGTCCTATAAGACTTATAGATCCTATAGGGCCAATATGGCCTGTTCGTTAAGATATAGCTGCCCTTCGGGCCCGAGGTTGAATATCAGGTCGAGCACGCTGAGGCCGCCGATATATCCGAGCTGCTGCCGGCGCACCTGACGGTAGGGGGCGAGTGCCTCGGACGCCGGAATCACGGCCTCCCGGCCACCCGATACGGGGGCGCCGAGGCCGAGTATGTCGCGTATCCGGGCGTCCCACGCCAGCGCCAGCTCCTCGAGGCGGGGATAACGGTCGGTGACACCGACCGTGAGCATGGGCAGGAATCTGTCGATATAGAATTCAAAGTATGGCGTGCGTCCGTATGCGCTCTCGAGCGCCACGCGGTGCACGTCCCACCACGCGCCGTGGCCCGAGATGCGGATGTCGCTCCACAGGCAGCGGTGCGTGTCGGGCTTGGCTATCGGCACGGTCAGGTCGAGACGTCCGCGCGTGTCGGCTATGACAAAGCGGTGCGTGGCCTTGTCGCGCTTGTCGAAACGCACGTCCCACCGCTGGGCCGAGCCACCGCAGCTCCACGCCGCGACATAGTCGGCCACGGGCGCGCACAGGCGCGGCGGCAGGGCGACGACCCTGTCAGGATACAGTACGGGACGGGGCATCACTCGGCATATTTCGGGGCATCCGGATTGGCGTCGCGCAGTATGCGGTTCCAGCGTATGCCTCCGTTGAAGATGGATTTGTCCTTGTCGAACGATATGAGCACGCGCTCGGGACGGCCCACTATGTGGTCTTCGGGCACGAAGCCCCAATAGCGCGAGTCGAGCGAGTTGTCGCGGTTGTCGCCCATCATGAAATAGTAGTCCATCCTGAATGTATAATAGTCCTCGGGCTTGCCGCCTATATACATCCGGCCATCGCGCCACTCGGCGTCATGGTTGCCCTCATAGTCGCGTATCACGCGGCCATATATCTGCCATGCGCGGGGACTCATCTTCAGTGTGGTGCCCTTCTTTGGAATCCACAGCTCGCCATAGTCGGCGCGGGTCCACCCGTCGGCCACCCCTGCGGGATAGAGCATCTCGCCGGGCTGGGCGGGCATCTGCATCACCTGCGACACCGACTTGTCCTCGGACAGGGCCTTGACCATGGCCGGGGTGAGGGGCGAGGCATAGACCGTGGGCACGGTGCCGTCCTCGTTGACGGTGAATCCGAGCGCACGCAGCGCGGGCACGTCCTCGGCGGTCACGGGCACCGAGTGGCGGTCGTCGACCGATATGCCGAGCTCGTCCCAGCGGTCGTCGGTCATGCTGCCCTGCTTGAGCTGGAAGTAGTGGTTGAACTGCACGTTCTCGGGCTGCTCGATGGCCTTGCCGTCGATATATATGACGCCGTCACGGATGGCAATGCGCTCGCCGGGCAGGCCGACGGCACGCTTGACATAGTTCTCGCGGCGGTCTACGGGACGCCACATTATCTCGCCGAATGTCTGAGGATTGGCCTCGATGGCCTCGCGTCCATACATGCGCACCAGCGAGTAGTAGTCGGGATTCTGCACCTTGGCGCACACGGTGTCGCCGGCGGGAAAGTTGAAGACCACGATGTCGCCCCTCTTGATCTTGCCCAGACCCTTCAGGCGGTGATAGGGCCACTGGGGTTTCTCGAGATAGCTCTTGGTGTTGATGACGGGGAAGGTGTTCTGCACCAACGGGAAGTGTACGGGCGTGTTGGGCACGCGCGGACCGTAGGCCATCTTGTTGACCCACAGATAGTCGCCCACGAGCAGCGATTTCTCGAGCGACGACGATGGTATCTGATAGTTCTGACCCACGAAGGTAAAGACGAAGTAGACCAGCACAAGGGCATAGACAATGGCGTCGACCCAGCTCATGACGGTCCTGACGGCGGGATTCTTCGACTTCTTCCACCAAGTGAAGGGGATGTAGCCCAGAATATATATGTCGAGCAGCAGCAGCCACCACAGGGCCACCCACCAGTTGCCGAGCCAAGCCACCCACAGGAAGAATATCAGCGACACTATGCCGAAACGCACCCAGCGGGTGGGACGGGTGGCGGCGATGCGCTCCTTGAACGAGGGTTTCCTAACGTCTGTCATCCGGCTATACCTTTAAGCATGTCCGACATCATGTCGTCGATGGTGAATACGCCCTTGCGGCCTGCAATCCACTCGGCGGCCATCACGGCACCGAGGGCAAAGCCGTCGCGGCTCTTGGCCTCGTGGGTCAGGGTGATGGTGTCGACATCCGAGTCCCACGCCACGGTGTGTATGCCGGGCACCTCGCCGCGGCGTATCGCCAGCACGGGCAGCTCGCTGTCCGATGCGAGCGCGGCATTCTCGGGGGTCACCACCTTGGTGCCGGCGTCGTCGACCCTCACCTCGCCCACGCTGCGATAGGCGGTGAGCAGCGGGTCGGCATCGACTATGTCCTTGGCCATGGTCAGCGCGGTGCCCGAGGGGTAGTCGAGCTTGTGTATGTGGTGCGTCTCGGTCAGCTCGGGCCTGTACTGGGGCAGATGGCCCATGATTGACGCCAGCTGACGCGACACGAGGCGGGTCACGTACACGCCGATAGAGAAGTTGGTCGAGGCCAGCAGGGCGCTGCCCGACTCGGCCACGGCCTTCTCGACCTCGGGCATGCGGTCATACCATCCGGTCGAGCCGCATATCACGGGCACGCCGCGGCGCACGGCACGCTCGACATTGCCGGCGGCGGTGGCGGGCGTCGTGAACTCTATGGCCGCGTCGGCCCCGCCGAATGCCTCGGAGTCGATGTCGGCGGCATTGTCGGCATCTATGACGGCCACAATCTCGTGGCCCCTCTCGCGGGCTATGCGCTCGACGGCGTGTCCCATCTTGCCATAGCCTATCAGTGCTATCTTCATAATCGTTGTCTTTGTCGTGGTTGATATGTCGTTTATCAGAATCTTATCACCAGCTCGGCGCAGACCTTGTCGGCATTGTCGAGCGACGGGGCCTTGACGCCGTGATGATAGAAATATTTCTCGTAGTCTACGCGCAGGTCGCAGTGCAGGGTGCGCCAAGCATAGGTCAGGGTGCCCCCGACGGTGATGCGGTTGCGGGCGGGGTCGTTGGTCACCAGCAGTCCGTCCTTGTCGCGGCGGCCGTCGCTGTGTGCGGTCATGCCGTCATAGCGGGCCTGAACGGAGGCGCGGTTGAATATGCCCGCCTTGAGTGGAAACCCGTAATCGGCAAAAAAGTTCCATGCGTGTGCCGCGCGATGGCGGTTGTTGACATAGTGCTTGTTCATGTACTCGGCCTCGAGGGTGAGGTTGTTCCAGCTCCACCCGGCGCTGGCGCCGAGCAGGTTGATGCGCACAGAGTCGGGCACGAGCGTCTGGGCACCCGCGGCCAGCGTCACCCCTGCACCGGGGCACACCACCACCTTGCCCGAATATGCCAGCGTCTTGGTCCAGCGTATCTGGTCGGTGATCGACGTGGGGTTGAACGCTCCGGCCTCGGCGGTGAGCATGCGCCACGACCACGATGCCTTGGCTCCGACGCCGCGCACGTTGCACATCTGCTTGCCTATGAACGAGCGGTTGGCGAACAGATAATTGCCCGGGCCCTTGAAGCAGTCGGTGCCGAAGGGCAGGCGGAACTGTCCGGCCTGCAGCCTGATGCCCGGAGCCACCTCGAGGCGCCCCCAAGCGTCGAGAATCTTCATGGTGCCGCGGTCGCACAGGTCGGCCTGCACGAACCAGTCGATGGCGGTCGAGAGCTTGCCGTCGATGGTGAGGCGGGCGTTGCGCATCTGAAAGCGCTGCTCGCCACCCTCGGTGGCCATCTCATAGCGGGCACGCAGGGCGCCGTGAAAGTTGGGCATGCGGTTGACGGTCTCGGCCTCGGTTGCGCCGAGACCCAGCGACGTGATAAAAATCATCAGCCCCGTGAGGATTACCACCGGGGCGGATCTGAAGAGAGGAAGACGGCTTGTGGACGGCTTCATGATATTTTCATTTCATATTGGTTTCAGACGGCCAGAACGATGTTTTTCTCGCTGGCAATCCTCCGCATGTTCAGGATTGCATATCTCATGCGTCCCAGAGCGGTGTTGATGCTGACTCCGGTGGCTTCGGCTATCTCCTTGAACGACATGTTGCGATAGACCCTCATCACCAGCACCTCGCGCTGGGGGTCGGGGAGCGACATCACTATGCGGCGCAGGTCCTCGTCTATCTGCTCGCCCACCATCTCGTCCTCGACGTTGCCGTCGCACAGGTCGCGGCGGTTGAGCAGGTCGCAGCTGTCGTCGTCGGTCGAGACGGTGTTCTCCAGACGCTCCTGACGGAAATAGTCGATGATAAGGTTGTGGGCTATGCGGGTGAGCCATCCCGAGAACTTGCCGTGCTCGGCATAGCGGCCCTGCTTGATGGTCATGATGGCCTTGACGAATGTCTCTTGGAATATGTCGTCAGCCACGTCGTGATTCTTCACGATGTGGAATATATAGGTGTAGACCTTCTGCTTGTGTCTTTCGAGCAGTACGTCAAACGCCTCATTGTTGTCGTTGGCATAAGCGGCGACCAGTTCGGAGTCGGTCAGCTTAGTCAGTTGTTCCATTGTTTTCTCACTGTGTTTGTTTAGAGTAGCAATGTTCAATAGGCAATTTCGTTTTTGATTGTGTTAAATTATTTGAAATAAGATTAATTCAAGAAAGTCGTGGACAATAATCCTGTGTTTAAGTATGCAAATTTACAAAAAATCCCCCGCCCCGGCAAACAAATTGACATTATTTAACCAGAGGGGGACAATATTAATTGGGAGTTGGGAATGGGGAATGGGGAATTAATTGGGAATGGGGAATTGGGAATTAATTGGAAATTATTAATACGCTGCGTGGCATCCGCCATAATTCCCAATTCCCAACTCCCAATTCCCAATTATTCTACCTGTGTCTCAGTTCGAGTTCGGATTCGATTTCGTCGAGGGTGACGCCCATCTGCTCGAGCAGGACGAGATAGTGATACATCAGGTCTGAGGCTTCGTAGATGAAGCGGCTGCGGTTGCCGTCGACGGCCTCGATGGCGCTCTCAACGGCCTCCTCGCCCACTTTCTGGGCTATTTTCTTGACACCCTTCACAAACAGGCGGGTGGTGTAGCTCCCCTCGGGCATCTCCTCGTGGCGGCGGCGTATCAGCGCCGAGAGGCGGCGCACGAATCCCTCGCTGCCGGGGGTGTCGAAACACGACTCGGTGCCGCGGTGGCAGGTCGGTCCGGCGGGGATGGCCTTGACGAGCAGCGTGTCGCGGTCGCAGTCGGGCAGCATCTCCACGACGGTGAGAGTATTGCCCGAGGTCTCTCCCTTGGTCCACAGGCAGCGGCGGCCACGCGAGTAGAAGGTCACGAGCCCCGTCGCAAGGGTCTTGTCGAATGCCTCGCGGTTCATGTATCCCAGCATCAGCACGCGCAGGGTCACTGAATCCTGCACGATGACAGGCAACAGCCCGTCGCCGGTCTTGGTCAGTTCAAAATCATCGAATGTCATCGTCTGAAATTATTTACTGTAAATACTCTATATCCTCACCTCTATGCCATAACCAAGCAGCTCTTTCTTGAGGTCGTATGGCGTGATGTCGCCATAGTGGAAAATGCTTGCCGCCAGAGCCGCATCGGCGCCGCCGACGGTCAGCACCTCGGCAATGTCGGCCACGCTCCCGGCTCCGCCCGAGGCAATGACCGGCACCGTGACGCACCCCGCGAGGCGGCGATAGAGGTCGCAGGGATAGCCGCTGCGGGTGCCGTCGTGGTCCATCGAGGTGAAGAGAATCTCGCCCGCGCCGCGGTCAACGGCCTCGCGCGCCCAGTCGAACAGCTCGCGGTCGGTGCGGCGCGACCCGCCGTGGGTCGTCACCGTCCAGTGGCCCTCGCCGTCGCTGCGGGCGTCGATTGCCACGACGACAAACTGCGAGCCATAGCGCCGTGCAATCTCGGTGATGAGTTCGGGCCGCGCCACGGCAGCAGAGTTGACCGTTATCTTGTCTGCCCCGGCATCGAGCAGCATGGCGGCATCGTCGGCAGTCGAGATACCCCCGCCCACCGTGAACGGGATATTGACGCGCTCGGCCACCTGCTCGACCATCCGCACCAGCGTGCCGCGCCCCTCGCGCGAGGCGCTGATGTCGAGAAACACCAGCTCGTCGGCACCCTCGGCGGCATATCGCGCACCCAGTTCGACGGGATCGCCCACATCGGCAAGCCCCTCGAAATTGACACCCTTGACAGTCCTGCCGTCACGGACATCGAGACACGGTATAATCCTCTTTGCCAACATATTGTTTCTGTCTGTCCTTATTGTTGATTACAATTATTACTATTACAAATAAAAAAAATAACCCTATAACCCTATAACCCCAAATATAACCCCATAACCCTATAACCTCATAACCCTATAACCCTATAACCCAATCTCCTCCAGTCGTATCCGGCCTTCGTATATGGCCTTGCCGACAATGACGCTCAACACGCCCTGTGCGTCGAGACGCTCTATGTCGGCCATGGACGAGACACCGCCCGAGGCCGTGAACTCGACCTCGGGATAGGCGGAATAGAGCGAGTCATAGAGCCCGAAGGCCGGCCCCTCGAGCATTCCGTCGCAAGCTATCTCGGTGACGATGGCGCGGGTCAGCCCGAACGGCACGAACCGCTCGACAAGAGCACCGACGGTAAGGTCAGAGTCCTCGAGCCATCCGCTCACGGCCACCTTGCCATCGCGCACGTCGGCGCCGAGCGCCATGCGGTCGCCGTATCGGGTCAGCCACCCCTCCATCAGCTCGGGGTCGCGCACGGCGACACTGCCGATCACGCCCCATGTGGCGCCGGCGTTGAACAGGTCGCGCACATCCTCGTCGCGCTTCAGGCCGCCGCCCCACTCTATCCGCGCGTCATTGACCAAGGCCATGCGCTCGAGCAGGCGCAGCTCGAGGGGACGTCCCTCCTTGGCACCATTCAGGTCTACGGCATGGATGTGCGTCAGGCCGTGGTCGACAAAACGCTTCACCATGTCCACGGGGTCGGCCCCATAGGTCGTCTTAGACTCATAGTCGCCCCGCGTCAGGCGCACGCACTTGCCGTCGATAATGTCGATTGCGGGTATTATATTGATCATAGTTCCAGAAAATTGCGCAATATCCGCTCGCCGGTGTCACCGCTCTTCTCGGGGTGAAACTGCGTGGCATAGAAGTTCTCGTACTTTAGGGCGGCGCTCAGCATCATGCCGTCGCTGCCCCAGCGTGTGGTGGCGATGGTGTCGGGACACAGGGGGGCATAGTAGGAGTGGACGAAATAGACCCTCTCGCCCCCGGCTATACCCTTGAACAGCTTGCTCTCGAGGTTGCCGATATTGTTCCAACCCATGTGGGGCACCTTGTCGGCCTCGGTGCGGGGCACGAAACGATGTATCCGGGCATCAAATATTCCCAGCCCGTCCACATCACCCTCGTCGGTGTGGCGGCACATTATCTGCATGCCCACGCAGATGCCCAGCACGGGGCGGCGCAGGCGCACTATGGTCTCGGGGAGCCCCGTGGCGCGCAGACGCGCCAGAGCCTCGCCCCCATGCCCCACGCCGGGCAGCAGCACGCGGTCGGCGGCGATGATTTCGGCCGGGTCGGCGGTCAGCCGCCACTCGGCCCCGAGCCGCCCAAGGGCATTTGTCACAGACCGGATGTTGCCGGCGCCATAGTCGATTATTGCTATCATAGTCAGTATTATATGACTTATAGGTCCTATAAGACCCATAGGCCCTATTATTATTATTTGTCAGATAACCCCCTTGCTCGAGGCGAGGAGGTTGCCGTCGCGGCGGATGGCCATGCGCAGGCTGCGGGCCACGGCCTTGAACACGGCCTCGATGACGTGGTGGGCGTTGTCGCCGCCCGCCCTGACGTGCAGGTTGGCGCCGAGGGCCGTGGCAAACGACTTGAAGAAGTGGGGATACATCTCGACCGGAGTGTCGCCCACCATCTCGCGGCTCACGGCGACATCCCACACCACCTCGACGCGCCCGCCGAGGTCGAGCATCACCGAGGCGCTGCTCTCGTCCATCGGCAGGGTGAATCCATAGCGCTCGATACCCCGCTTGTCGCCCAGAGCGCGCCTGAACGCCTCGCCCAGAGCTATTGCCGTGTCCTCGATGGTGTGGTGCTCGTCCACCTCGAGGTCGCCGCGGCACACTGCCGTCAGCGAGAATCCGCCGTGGTGGGGGAACTGCATCAGCATGTGGTCGAAAAACTTCAGGCCGGTGTCGATGTGGCTGTCAGCGGGATTGCCGTCAAGGTCGACGCTGACATATATGTCGGTCTCGGCGGTGCGACGCTCCACCACCGCCACGCGGTCGGACAGCTCGCGGCGCG
Source organism: Bacteroidales bacterium M8 (assembly GCA_001689495.1). Classification (GTDB taxonomy): domain Bacteria; phylum Bacteroidota; class Bacteroidia; order Bacteroidales; family Muribaculaceae; genus Duncaniella. The sequence continues at coordinate 55,773 of LUJS01000025.1, forward strand.
GGGGCTCGCCATTGTCATAGCCCCTCAGGGCGGCGATAACGCGCAGGTTTTCGGCGGGTGTGCCGATGGTGATGCGGAGCATCCCTCCACACAGCGTGACGCGGCTGCGGTTGCGCACCAGCACGCCGCAGCGGCTCAGATAGGCATAGACATCGTCGGCATCGTCAAACCTCGCCAGCAGGAAGTTGGCGTCTGACGGGAAGACCTCGCGCACGCACCCGAGGCCGCGCAGTCCGGCCGCCAGCAGGTCGCGCTGGGCCACTATCTCGGCCACCTCGCCGCTGATGTCGCGGTCGAGCCTGCGGTCGAGCATCTTCTGCACCGGGCCGCTGATGTTATATGGATACTTGACCTGAGCCATCACCGAGGCTATGCGCGGGTCGGCAAAGGCCATGCCCACGCGCAGCGAGGCCATGCCCCAAGCCTTAGAGAATGTCTGCAACACAATCAGGTTGGGATGTTCGGCCAGTCGCGACAGCATGGACCCGAGGGGCGAGAAGTCGACGTATGCCTCGTCGACTACGACAATCCCCCCGAACGAGCGGGCGAGGTGCGATATGTCGTCGAGGCTCTCGGCCCGTCCCGTGGGATTGTTTGGCGAGCAGACCCAGATGACCTTGGTGTTGGCATCGGCGGCGGCGAGGGCCTTGTCGAAGGGGAAGGCAAACCCCTCGTCGGGGGTCACCTCGCGATACTCGACGTCGTTTATGGCCGCGGCCACCGAATAGACGCCGTATGTCGGAGCCATGGCCACGACATTGTCCACGCCCGGGCGGCAGAATACCCTGTAGACGAGGTCGATGGCCTCGTCGCTGCCCGCGCCTCCGATGAACACAGTGTCGGCGTCGACACCCTTTAGGGCGGCGATGCGGCGCTTCAGCCCGAGGTGCCTCGGGTCGGGATAGCGGTTGAGGCCGGTGGCGTACGGGCTCTCGTTGGCGTCGAGCCACGTGTTCACGTCCCCGCCCTTGAACTCGTCGCGCGCTGTCGAATATGGCGCCAGACGCAATATGTTGTCTCTGACTAAAAGCAATGGATTCATAGCTGCATCTTGAAAAAGAGGAACTAACCGATTCTCACCTCGGCGGCGCGGGCGTGGGCCTCGAGACCCTCGGCGCGGGCCATGGCCGTGATGACGGGCGCGATGGCGCGGAGTCCGGCGGGGGTGAGTTCCTGAAAGGTTATGCGGTGCATGAAGCTCTCGAGGCTGACACCGCTCATGGAGCGCGCCCAGCCCCCCGTGGGGAGGGTGTGGTTGGTGCCCGAGGCATAGTCGCCGGCGCTCTCGGGCGAGTAGTGGCCTATGAAGACGCTGCCGGCGGCGCGTATGTCGCGCGCGGCGTCCCACGGGCGGTCTATCGAGAGTATGAGGTGCTCGGGGGCATAGAGGTTGGCGAATGCAATCATCTCCTCGCGGCTCCCGGTCACGATGACGCGGCTGTGGGCCAGCGAGCCCGACACCGAGTCCTGTCGCGGCAGGGTCGCCGCCATGCGGACGGTCGCCTCGGCTATGGCCCGGCCCATCTCGACGGAGTCGGTCACGGCTATGGCCTGCGAGTCGGGGCCGTGCTCGGCCTGCGACAGCATGTCGGCCGCTACATACTCGGGGTTGGCGGTCGCGTCGGCCACCACCATCACCTCGCTCGGACCGGCGGGCATGTCTATGGCCGTGTCGGCGCTCACCAGCTGCTTGGCCTTGGTGACATAGCGGTTGCCCGGGCCGAAGATCTTGTGTACCCTCGGGATGCTCTCGGTGCCGTATGCCATGGCGGCAATGGCCTGCGCGCCGCCGAGGCGGTATATGCGGTCTATCCCCGCCTCGCGGGCGGCATAAAGAATCTCGGGGGCAATGGGGCGTCCGGCGCCCTGCGGCGTGAACATCGACACCTCGCGACACCCGGCAATGCGTGCCGGTATGCCCAGCATCAGCACCGTCGAGAAGAGCGGAGCCCGCCCGCCGGGCACATAGAGCCCGACACTCTCGAGGGGCACTGCACGCTGCTCGCACTTCACGCCGTCGGCGGTCTCGACCGTCACGTCGGCGGGGCGCTGGGCCTCGTGAAACGCCCTGATGTTGGCGGCGGCGCGGCGTATGGCCGTGCCCACCGAGCCCTTGACGCGGGCGCACCCCTCGGCGATCTCCTCCTCGCTCACCCGCATGTCGGTCAGGCTTACGCCGTCTATCTCGAGGGCGAGGCGTCGCAGTGCGGCGTCGCCCCCCGCGCGCACCTCATCGACTATCGCGGCCACCCTACGGGCCACGTCGGGGTCGTCTGACGGTATGTTGCGGCGGGTCAGCGCCTCCAGCTCGGCCGGGGCGGGATTGATTATCAGGTCCATCTATCTTATCAGGTTTTCGAGATTCAACACCAGAATGTCCTCGGCCCCTATGGCCTTGAGGCGCTCTATCTTGTCCCACAGCTCGCGCTCGGCCACGACGGCGTGCAGCGAGCGCCACTCGCCGTCGGCCAGCGGCAGCACCGTGGGGCTCTTCATGCCGGGCAGCACGGCTATGGCGTCGTCGACGGCCTCGGCGGGGAGATTCATGAGTATGTATTTCATGCCGCGGCTGTCGATGATCGACGAGAAGCGGAACTTCAGCTTCTCTATGTCGGCCAGCTTGGCATCGTCGAGGCCGGGAGTGGCAATCAGCACGGCCTCCGAGTCGAAGACCCGCTCGACCTCGCACAATCCGTTCTGTATCAGCGTACCGCCCGACGACACGATGTCGAATATCGCATCGGCCATGCCCACGGCGGGAGCAATCTCCACGCTTCCGGCAATCTCGTGTATCTCGGCATCAATCCCCTCGGACATCAGCCACGACGACAGTATGCCGGGATATGACGTGGCTATGCGCTTGCCGTTGAGCCACGAGGCCGAATCATAACCGGCATCGCGCGGCACGGCGATTGAGATGCGGCATCGGCCGAACCCCAGATCCATGACGCGGCACACGTCATAACCCTTCTCGGCCACCTCGTTGAGGCCGACTATGCCTATGTCGGCGACACCCATCGCCACGGCCTGAGGTATATCGTCGTCGCGCAGGTATAGTATCTCCATGCCGAACCCTTCGGCCTTCGAGAGCAGGGTGCGGCTGCCGCCCCCGGCCCTGATACCCGCATCGCGCAGCAGCGCCAGACTCTCCTCGTTCAGACGGCCCTTTGACTGTATCGCTATCTTTAACATTTTCTTAGAAATTATACCGTTCAAAAATGCAAAAGTAAATAAAAATCCACCATTCCCCAACAATTTGCCATATTATTTTACAAAACCACACATTTTCCACTCCAAACCGACCCTCCTGCCCCCGTGCGGGGACGTATCGGCGGGGACGACACAACCGTTTGCGCCCTGCGCAGGCAGGGCACCGCCTTAATAGCCGCGGGGCTTGCCCCGCGGACCCTCGCGACAACCACGCCTCCGGCCCCCGCACGGAGGTCGGGGCCCCGCGGACGACGTCGGCGCGCCACTATTTTGCCACTTTTTTCGCACGAATCATAGCATTATGTTTTGATTATGGGTGGATATTGATTAATTTTGTAGCCATTAACCGATCAAATCCATCCATTATAATGATGTTTAGAAATATAACCGAACGTGTGGCTGCGCTGGCGGCCGCACTTGTCACCGCCTCGATGGCGTGGGGCGCTCCCGTGACTCCCGAACAGGCGCTGGCCCGACTGGCCGGACCGGATGCTCCGGCAAAGGTGAAGGGCAACGGCAACGCCATGCGCCTGACTCATACCTTCAAGACCTCCGACACACCCTCGGCATACGTTTTTGCCGGAGCCGACGGCTTTGTCGTGGCTCCCGCCGACGACCTCGCACCCGCCGTGCTGGGCTATGGCAAGAGATTCGACCCCGAGAACATCCCCGCCAACATGCAGTGGTGGATGGACGAGTATGCCCGCCAGATAGAATGGCTGGCCGCAAATCCGCAGCTCGCGGGCGAGGCCGACGCGGCAGACCATCCCGAGATAGAGCCGATGGTCAAGTCGACTTGGGGTCAGGACTACCCCTTCAATCTGCGTTGCCCCAGACTCTACGACCACCTCTCGGTCACCGGATGCCTCGCCACCGCTCTGGCACAGATCGTCAACTATCACCAATGGCCTCAGGAGCCGGGCACAGGCACGCGCTCATACCAATGGCATGGCCAGACCCTGAGCTTCGACTATGGCGAGACAATCTTCGACTGGAGCCACATCAAGGACAGCTACAACTATTACGAGGTCACCGACGCCGACCGCGACGAGGTGGCCAAGCTGATGCTGGCCTGCGGCATAGGTGTCTACATGAACTATTCGCCCAGCGCATCGGGCGCGTTGGACATATACGTCCCGAGGTTCATCACCGAACATCTGGGCTATGACGCGGGTGCCGCATACAAGATGCGCGACTATTACTCGGCCAAAGACTGGGACAACATAGTCTATGGCGAGCTGGCCGAGGGTCGCCCCGTGCTCTATTGCGGACAGTCGTCGATGGGCGGACACGCATTCGTGTGCGACGGGTATAGCGGCAACGGCTACTATCACATCAACTGGGGATGGGACGGCATGTCTGACGGCGCGTTCCTGCTCTCGGCCCTCGACCCATACGCGCAGGGCACAGGCGGCTCGGGCAACGGAACGGGATTCAACTCCAGACAGAGCATCATCATGGGAATCCGCCCGTCGACAGGTCAGGAGACCCCAAAATACCTGCCGGTCTATGCCAGAGCTCCCATGGTGTGGGATGATTATTACGAATCATTTGATTTCGGATTATACGGCATCCTCAACTATTCGGACCGCAGTTTCGAGGCCCAATGTGGCATCAGGCTCGAAAACGAGGAGGGTATCTCGTACTATGCGCCCGATCCCGAGAAAACATCTTTTGACGGCTCCTCGGATGGCTACCTGTACGGCATCAGCAGCATCAAGCCGACCTATCCGGCCGATCTCCCCGCGGGCCTCTACAAGGCATACCCCATTGTACGCGAGACATCCGACGACGAGTGGCAGCCCATACTGATACCCTTCAAGGACAGACGCCCCCCGGTAGTGATAAAGAACGAAGACGGCACCTTCACTTACGAGGACAGGATGCCCGATTTCGCATACCTGATGATTGTCGGCGACCTCAACGACTGGTGGCTGGGCGACCTGACATATCGCCTGAGGGCCAAGCAGGACGACGAGGGATATACATATTATGAGGGCAAGCTCAACCTGCCCGCCGGAGCCTCGGAGTTCAAGTTTGCCACCGCCCTGCTGACGTGGGAGTATGGCTTCGGAACGCCCGACAGCGACAATGTGCTCTTTGCCGGCAACGACTTCACAGCAGCCGAGGGCACGCAGAAGATCAAGCTCGAGAACGGCGGCAACAACATCATGCTGCCCGCACAGTGGCCCGGCGGCGAGATGAACGTGCGCGTGTCGCTCGAAGACAGGACCGCCACGTTCTCGTGGACCTCGGCGGGACTCTCGGCCATCGAGGAGATAGACGCCCCCGACAGCGCCGCGACATACTATAACCTGCAGGGACACCCCGTGGCACCCCCCGCCGACGGCGTGTACATCCGCGTGGCCGACGGTCAGGCTTCGAAGGTGCGCATACGCTGACGCGGACTAAAAATTTATTAAATATTAGGTAATTACGGAGATTTTTAGTAACTTTGTACCTGATTTTGAACATAACCTTCTTAATCCATCCGTACTGCAGCCGCCACGAAAGTGTCGTCTGCGGGCAACTGCTTGAAAATCAGGCTGACTTAGAAACAATAATCTCTCACCCCAACAAAAACCATTATCCCAGTTTAGCTAATGTGTGGAATTGTAGGTTATATCGGCTCCCAAGGAGCGTATGACATATTGATACAGGGGCTCAAGCGCCTCGAATACCGCGGTTATGACAGCGCCGGCGTCGCACTCATCGACACCGACGGATGCCTCAACGTGCACAAGGCACGCGGCAAGGTGGCAAACCTCGAACAGACTGCCGCCGCCGGCAACACCAACGGACAGCTCGGCATAGCCCATACACGCTGGGCCACCCACGGCGAGCCCAACGACATCAACGCCCACCCGCATGTGAGCCAGAGCGGCGACATCGCCCTCGTGCACAACGGCACCATCGAGAACTATGCCGTGCTCAAGCAGGTGCTGACCGACCACGGATATACATTCAAGTCGGAGACCGACACCGAGGTGCTGGTGCAGCTCATCGAGTACATCAAGCTCACCTCGTCGTGCACGCTGCGCGAGGCCGTGCGCGAGGCCCTGCTGCAGGTCGAGGGCGCCTATGCCATCGCCGTGGTCGAGAAGGGCAACCCCGACACCCTCATCGTGGCCCGCAAGAGCTCGCCTCTGGTCATCGGCGTGGGCGAGGGCGAGACATTCATCGCCTCGGACGCCACCCCGATTGTAGGATATACCGACAAGGTCATCTACCTCAAGGACAACGAGCTGGCGCAAATCACCCGCAACGAGCCCATCAAGATCGTCTCGATCGACTCCAACACCCCCTCGAAGATCGACGTGCAGAAGCTCAAGCTCTCTCTGGCACAGCTCGAGAAGGGCGGATACGACACCTTCATGCTCAAGGAGATCTTCGAGCAGCCCTCGACCCTGCGCGACTGCCTGCGCGGACGCATCGCCGACGACGGTTCGCGCGTGGTGCTCTCGGGCGTCGAGCTGAACAAGGAGAAATTCCTCAACGCCGAGCGCATCACCCTCGTGGCCTGCGGTACCTCGTGGCACGCAGCCCTGATCGGCAAGCGCCTGATTCAGGACTTCTGCCACATCCCCGTCGAGGTCGAGTATGCATCAGAGTTCCGCTATGGCAACCCCGTGCTGGGCGAGCGCGACATCGTCATCTCCATCTCGCAGTCGGGCGAGACCGCCGACACACTGGCAGCAATCCAGATTGCCCGCGAGAAGGGTGCGTTCGTCTATGGCGTCTGCAACGTAGTCGGTGCCTCGATACCCCGCAACACCGACGCCGGTACATACATTCATGTAGGTCCCGAGATCGGCGTGGCCTCGACCAAGGCATTCACCGGTCAGGTGACCGTGCTCACCCTGCTCGCGCTCGCCATCGGCCAGCTGCGCGGCACCATCGACACCGCTACCGTCAAGGAGGTCTGCACCTCGCTGCAGAAGATGCCCGAAATCCTCGAGGAGACCCTCAAGTGCGACGCCGAGGTGCAGAAGCTCTCGCGCATCTTCACCTACGCCCACAACTTCCTCTATCTGGGTCGCGGATACAACTATCCCACAGCCCTCGAGGGCGCGCTCAAGCTCAAGGAAATCTCATACATCCACGCCGAGGGCTATCCCGCGGCCGAGATGAAGCACGGCCCCATCGCCCTGATTGACCACGAGATGCCCAGCGTCATCATCGCTCCCAGCGACTCGCTCTACGACAAGATCATATCCAATGTCCAGCAGGTCAAGAGCCGCGGCGGCGCCGTGGTGGCAATCGTCAGCAAGGGCAACACGGCCATGAACGACATCGCCGACTTCTGCATCGAGATACCCGAGGTGCCCGAGTGCCTCACCCCCATCGTGGCCTCGATACCCCTGCAGCTTCTGTCATACTATATCGCCGTAGGCAAGGGCAAGGATGTAGACCAGCCCCGCAACCTCGCCAAGTCCGTCACCGTCGAGTAATCGACCCGCGGACGCGCGCAAAATCTCATACGGTCAATCCCGACACCTCGTCGGGATTGACTTTTTTTATCCCTATCTGACACTATTCAGCCATTACTGATACATTTCCGACTCGTTTTGTGCGATAATTCGTATATTTGTATCAGATCATCACATTCTACAAACCTACTCAAACCTACCATGAATCACTGCAAGACACTTCTTGGTGCCTTACTGGTACCTCTTGCCATGAACGCGGCCCTGTCGCCCACCCTCCCCCCGGCCATGCTGCAATATGCCGGGACGTGGGAGAAAAACTATGTCCCCGACAACGAAAATACCATGTGGTATTACTCTGGCTGGGACGTGCAGGGAGACAACAAGCTCGCAAGCTGGAATCCCGGAGCATCAAGCACGCTCCTCATCGGCAACGGCTCTCTCGGTGCCTGTGTCGGCGGGACCGAATCGCACACGCTGGCCCTGAACGAGAAAGGAATCTTCGAGGGCAAGCCCGAAATCAACGACTACAAGGCATACAAGAACTTCGGCAAGGTAATCATCGAGGCAGGTAGCGACAATAACCAGAAGTTCGGCAACTCATACCTGCAGCAGCTCGACTTGACCACCGGAGTCTTCTCCGCCATCGGATATTCAGCCACATACGACGGAACAAAGCCGCCCGTCGGTGCCTTCGAGGCATTTGCAAGCTATCCCGATCAGGTCATAGCTGCACGGTATTCAAGCTCCAAGGACGGCCACCTCAAGTTCAGCGTCAAATGGAACACACAGAACTGTGTCGGGGGCGATGTCTCGGCAGTGCAGATTGACTCGCGTACGGCAGACATCACGTTTGCGGGCTCGCTGTCTGGCGAGCTGGTCAGCTATGCCGCCCGCGTGCGCGTCATCGCCGACGACGGGTCGGTGACCGTCTCGGGGAGCTCGGTGTCCGTCAGCGAGGCCTCGGCAGCGACCATCATCATTGCCGGACTCAGCGATTATGACTCCTCATCGCCCACATTGCTCTCGGGCACCTCGTCGCTCGAATCGGTGGCCCGTGCCCGCGTCACCGAGGCCGCGTCCAAAGGGTGGGACAACCTCCATGCCGACCATGTCGCCGACCACTCGGCACGGTTCGGTCGCATGACCCTCGACATCGGCGACCGCGACACCTCCATTCCAACAGGCCAACTGCTCGACGACTATACCGCAGGTACGGCCACGGCAGCACAGGCCCGCAACCACGAGGCGATGGTGTTCAACTACGGACGCTACCTGATGATAGCAGGTGCCCGCCCCTCGGACGGAACGCGCGGCATGGACGCCCCGACCAACCTGCAGGGCATCTGGGGACACGACGGCATGATGTGGAACTGCGACATACACGCCAACATCAACGTGCAGATGAACTATTGGCCAGCCGAGGTGACCGGTCTCGGCGACAGCCACCTCACGCTCTGCAACTGGATAATGAACCTGTCCGAAAAGCCCTATTGGCGCCAGCTTGCGGTTGAGCACCTGACAGGCCGACGCAACATCACCGACCTCGACGGCACCGAATGGACCACGCTGATGGCCATGAATCCCTTTGGCGGAGGCACGTCGTACGACGCCGGAGGCCGATACAACTCGGCGCAGGCGTGGCTCTGCTCGCACCTGATACAGCACTATCTCTATACCCGCGACGAGCAATATCTGTCGCGCGCTCTGCCCGTGCTGTGGCGTGCGTGCCGATTCTGGGTGCGCAACATGGACCGCAAGGATACTCCGGACGGATCATACATATATGAGATACCTTTCGAGAACTCGCCCGAGCAGGCGGCCCCGACCTCCGAACCGGCCACCGCACACAGCCAGCAGCTCGTCACATACCTGTTCAAGCACACCCTCGCGCTGCTCGAAAGCCATCCCATCGCCGAGGCGACACCCGAAAAGATTGCCGACCTGCGCGAGAAATACGAGCACCTCGACAACGGCATGAGCTATTGGACGGACGGAGGCGTGAACTATCTGCGCGAGTGGAAGTATGCCGACTCGTTCGGCCAGAAGAACCACCGCCACCTCTCGCACCTCGTCTGCATGTATCCCCTCGACCTCGCGGCCTCGGCACCCGACGACGTCTACGAGAGCATCGTCAACGCCATGCACTCGCGCGGATACAAGCGCGGCGACACCGACCCTGCCGTCTGGACCACGGCTTGGAAGGTATGCCTCTGGGCCCGCGACCACTCGCAGCGCGCATACGAGATATACAAGTCGACCATCGGACACTATCAGAAAGCCTCGGCAGGTACAGGCCTGTACTACAACCTCACCTCGCACAACCAGATCATACAGATGGAGGGCAACTGGGGTCTCACGGCCGGCGTGGCCGAGATGCTGCTGCAGAGTCATGCCGGATACCTCGACTTCCTTCCCGCCCTCCCCTCGGCGTGGCCCGTTGGATCCGTGTCGGGCCTGCGTGCCATAGGCAACCACGGGGTTGACATTGAGTGGGCCGACGGCGTGGCCGAGAAGGTCACCGTCACCTCGGACAGCGGCGAGCCCGTGCGCCTGCTGCGCGCGTTTGTCGACAGCCGCTACATCTATGTCGACGGACAACTCCACTCCTCGCCCGTGCAGGCACGCTCGGCGGACGGCAACGAGATTGTCGAGATTCCCGTCTCGGTCGGCTCGGAGGTACGCATCACCCGCAAGCCCGACATCCAGACAGGCGTGGCCGAGATTGGCTCGGACGCCGACAGGCACGAGACAGGCCGCCATGACCTCTATGGCAGGGCCGTGGGCCGCGATTATCGCGGCATAGTCATAATACGCTACTCGGACGGCACCGCCGCCAAGACATTGGTCAGATAAGCGACCACGTCATCCAAAAACAACCGGACTCGCCGTCGGGCGGGTCCGGTTTTCTTGTGCCTCGTCGCGACAGACAGACACGGCATACGAAACCGCCCCCGGTCTCAGCGATTGCGAGGCCGGGGGCGGCGGTTATGATTTGCAGGGTGCTATGTTATTCCACTACGGGAGCGGGCTCAGTGCCCCACTGCTGCTGCGACAGGCGCAGGTAGTTGTTATAGCGCCACTGGGCGTTCTTCTTGGCGGCTGCGAACAGCTCGGCTGCCTCGGCGGGATACTGCTTGGCAACAGAAGCGTAGCGAACCTCGCCCTTGAGGAAGTCCTCGAACTTGTCCCAGTCGGGAGTCTTCGAGTCGAGCGAGAAGGGATTCTTGCCTTCCATCTCGAGAGCGGGGTTGTAGCGCCAGAGGTGCCAGTAGCCGCACTCGACGGCTGCGGCCTGCTCTTCCTGAGCGTGGCCCATGCCCTTGCGGATACCGTGGTTGATACAGGGAGCGTAGGCGATGATCAGCGAAGGACCGTCGTATGCCTCGGCCTCGCGGATAGCCTTGAGGGTCTGGGCATTGTCGGCACCCATGGCGATCTGGGCAACGTAAACGTAGCCGTAGGTCGATGCGATGAGGCCAAGGTCTTTCTTGCGCACGCGCTTGCCGGCAGCGGCAAACTTGGCGATAGCGCCCAGAGGTGTAGCCTTGGAAGACTGACCGCCGGTGTTCGAGTAAACCTCGGTGTCGAGCACGAGCACGTTGACGTTCTTGTCAGAAGCCAGAACGTGGTCGAGACCGCCGAAGCCTATGTCGTATGCGGCACCGTCGCCGGCGATGATCCACTGCGAACGCTTGGCGATGTGCTCCTTGACAGTGAGGAGACCCTTGCATACGTCGCAACCGCAAGCCTCGCAGAGGGGCACGATCTCGGCGGCAACCTCCTTGGTCACGGCGACATCGTTGCAGTTCTCGAGCCACTTGGTGGCGAGAGCCTTGATGGCGTCAGAGCAGGTGGGGCACTCGAGGGCCTTCTGCATGTAAGAGGCTACGCGGGCCTGAAGCTTCTCGTGGGCGAGAGACATACCGAGACCGAACTCGGCGAAGTCCTCGAACAGCGAGTTGGCCCAAGCCACACCCTCGCCCTTGGCGTTCTTGGTGTAGGGGGTAGAGGGTACCGAACCCGAGTAGATCGACGAGCAGCCGGTAGCGTTGGCCACGATCTCGTGGTCGCCGAAGAGCTGCGAGATGAGCTTGACATAGGGAGTCTCGCCGCAACCCGAGCATGCGCCCGAGAACTCGAAGAGCGGAGTAGCGAACTGCGAGTTCTTGACGTTGGCCTTGATGTCGACGAGGTCCTGCTTCGAAGCCACGGAGGCAACGCAGTAGTCCCACTCCTTCTGAACGTCGAGCTGAGTCTCGAGGGGCTTCATGGCGAGAGCCTTCACGCCCTTCTTGCCGGGGCAGACAGCCACGCAGTTGGTACAGCCGAGACAGTCGAGAACGTCTACGCTCTGGATGAAGCGCATGCCTGCGAACGACTTGCCGATGGCGGGAATTGTCTTGTCCTCGGCGAAGGGAGCAGCCTCCATTTCCTTGGCGTCGAGCACGAAGGGACGGATGGCGGCGTGGGGGCAGACGTATGCACACTTGTTACACTGGATACAGTTCTCCTCGAGCCATTCGGGAACGAAGGCGGCAACGCCACGCTTCTCGTAGGCTGCGGTGCCCTGCTCCCAAGTGCCGTCCTCGCGGCCCTTGAAGGCGCTGACCTTGAGCAGGTCGCCGTCCTGAGCGTTGATGGGGCGAACGACGTCGTTGATGAAGGCGGGATCGTTGTTGGCAGCCTTGCACTCGGGCTCGAGGGCGCTCCATGCCTTGTCGACGGGGAGCTCCTTGTATTCGCCGCCGCGGTCAACGGCTGCATAGTTCTTGTCAACGACATCCTGACCCTTCTTGCCATAGCTCTTGACGATGAACTTCTTCATCTGCTCTACGGCCAGATCAACGGGGATAACCTCGGTGATGCGGAAGAACGCGCTCTGGAGGATGGTGTTGGTGCGGTTGCCCAGACCGATCTCCTGTGCGATCTTGGTGGCGTTGATGTAGAATACGCGGATATTGTGGTCGGCGAAATACTTCTTGACGTTGTTGGGGAGGTTCTTGGCCAGCTCCTCGCCCTCCCAGATGGTGTTGAGCAGGAATGTGCCGCCGTCGCGGAGACCACGGGTCACGTCATACATGTGCAGGTATGCCTGAACATGGCAAGCGACGAAGTTGGGGGTGGTCACCAGATAGGTCGAACGGATGGGAGCGTCGCCGAAACGGAGGTGCGAGCAGGTGAAGCCGCCCGACTTCTTCGAGTCGTATGCGAAGTATGCCTGACAATACTTGTTGGTGTTGTCGCCGATGATCTTAACCGAGTTCTTGTTGGCGCCTACGGTACCGTCTGCACCGAGACCATAGAACTTGGCCTCGAAGGTGCTCTCGTCGCCGAGGGCGATCTCCTCCTTCTGGGGGAGCGAGGTGAAGGTCACGTCGTCCACGATGCCCACGGTGAAGTGGTCCTTGGGCTCGGGGAGGGCGAGGTTCTCGAACACAGAGAGGATCTGTGCGGGAGTGGTGTCCTTGGATGCGAGACCATAGCGGCCGCCCACGATGACGGGGGCGTCGGCCTGACCGTAGAAGCAGTCGCGAACGTCGAGATACAGGGGCTCGCCGTTAGCACCGGGCTCTTTGGTGCGGTCGAGGACTGCGATGCGCTTTGCGGTCTTGGGCACGGCTGCAAGGAAGTGCTTGGCCGAGAAAGGACGATAGAGGTGTACGCTCACGAGGCCGACCTTCTCACCCTTCTTGACGAGGTAGTCGATAGCCTCCTGTGCGGCCTGTGTGACAGAGCCCATGGCGATGATGACGCGCTCTGCGTCCTCGGCGCCATAATAGTTGAAAAGCTTGTACTCGCGACCGGTGATGCGGGTGATCTCCTTCATGTACTCCTCTACGATCTCGGGCACGCGGTTGTAGTACTCGTTGCTCGACTCGCGGTGCTGGAAGAATACGTCGCCGTTCTCAGCCATGCCACGTGCCACGGGGTTGCCGGGGTTGAGGGCGCGCTGACGGAACTCGGCGAGGGCCTGCTGGTCTACCAGCGGAGCCAGATCGTCCTGATCCATGGCCTCGACCTTCTGGATCTCGTGCGAGGTGCGGAAGCCGTCGAAGAAGTTGATGAAGGGAACGCGCGAGCGGAGCGTGGACAAGTGTGCCACACCGGCGAGGTCCATGACCTCCTGTACCGAACCCTCGGCGAGCATGGCGAAGCCGGTCTGGCGGCAAGACATTACGTCCTGATGGTCGCCGAAGATCGACAGAGCGTGGCTTGCGAGCGTACGGGCCGAAACATGGAATACGCAGGGGAGGAGCTCACCGGCGATCTTGTACATGTTGGGGATCATCAGCAGGAGACCCTGCGATGCGGTATAGGTAGTGGTCAGCGCGCCGGCCTGAAGCGAGCCGTGAACTGCGCCTGCGGCGCCACCCTCGCTCTGCATTTCCTGCACGAGCACGGTCTCGCCGAAGATGTTTTTGCGCCCTGCGGCGGCCCACTCGTCGACATATTCAGCCATTGTCGACGACGGCGTGATGGGATAGATGGCCGCTACCTCAGAGAACATGTAGCTCACATGGGCTGCTGCCTGATTGCCATCACAAGTCAAGAATTTTTTTTCTTTGCTCATAGTGATATTAAAAAAGTGTAGTCAGATGTTTTTACTTCAAGGTGAGAATTAAGGTTGTTTGAAGAGAGATAATATCCGATGCAAAAATACGAAAACTCCCCGACATCTGCAAAAACTTTTTTCATCCGTCAGGGAGCTTGGGCGATATTTTAACACTGCCGCCCCGAAGCACCGCCTTGTCCCGCGGTACGGATTTCGGCAAAAAGCCGCTCGGTGAGCTCCTCGATGCCGAGGCCCGAGGGATTCCCGTTGCTCGCTATCTCGTTGCCGAGCTTAGAGCAGGCCACGGCAGACACCGCCTCGCGGGTCGAAAGATTGAAGCGGTGAGCCGCACGTATGGCCAGCTGTGAGAGTATTTCTTCTATACGCATAGATGTGTATTGTTGGTATGTTACAAATCTTGATGGTCAGTCTTTTATCAGTTGTGCCACCCCGCGCGGGGTGCAGAAGCAATATTGGGTGTATCTCGGACCTGAAAACCTGAGCCGATCGGCGAGAATGGCAAGATTCTCAGGCCGGTCGTATGCATCGCCATATTCGTCACGATAGTCGTCGATGACGGCATCGACCTGCGAGTCGGCCACAGGCCCTATGACGATGTCATGTCCGTGAACCCACGGCGGATTCTGAGACCGGTCGCGGTTTCGCATCACGAACAATGCCCAGTCGGCGGTATATCCTTCAAATCGCCTTACGGACAAATCTTCGGGACAGCCCGAGGGGTTGAATATGAACGCCGACACGGCAGGGTGGCCCGCACGGTTGATGAGGGCGGCCCTTTTGGCCATCATCACGGCCCGTCCATAATCGGGCGTGAGATAGAATCCGGCGCCGAAATCCTTGTAGAGACGACATCGGGACAAGTCTATCGCACTGATGCCCTGATTGCTGCCGTGATACAGCCTCATCCTATGAGGCCCCCGTTGTGGTGACAGATACGGGTTAGGTCATCGGAAATCTCGCGATATGGCAATGTCTGCTCTATATCCTTGTATTCCAGCAGAAATTCGACGCCATTGAATGTCTCGAGATACTTGTAGGCGCTGCCGAGCGGAATATCCTTGGTGCGCGAGAAGTGATAGGCCACGGTCATTATGTATGAAATATCCCTGTCGTCGCTCCCGTTGTCGTCGGCAAGACGTATCTGGAGTCTGGACCCCAGCCTCTCGAGTATGAACGATGCGACTGCGGGCGTTATGGGCGCGCCATTCTCAATCTTGGACACACGCGATGCCTTCAGTCCGATCATCTCGCCGAGACGGGCCTGAGTGATTCCGGCCCTCTTGCGTTCGGACCGTATCAACGAGCCGAGGCTCACATCGTTCTGTTCAAATTTCCTTTCCATATTCTTATAACATTGTGTTACAGCACAAAGTTAAGCAAATTTTCCAGATTTGGAAAATTCGGGAGCAATGTTTGTTTGTGGATGAATCATTTTGGCTGTGAGGCGAGGGCGGCTGACTTGAGGGCGGCGGCGATGGGGTCGAGGGGCGGGATGGTGGACGGGGCTTGGCGGGTCTCGATGAGTCGGTCGGCCTCGCGGGCCTCCTTGGCGGCGGCCTTGTCGAGATAGCTGATGTCGGTGACAAACATCTCGGTGGTGATGCGCATGTCGACCTCCTCGCCACCGAACATCTTTTTCAGCAGCCTGCCGCGTCCGCGTATGCGAATGTTGCACGAGGTGCTGACCAGCGACGTGATGTCGAACGGGCGGGTGGCCGTGGCGTCGTATGTCTGGGTGTTGGTCCACTCGGTGCAGTCGGCGGTGAGCCCCAGCATCTTGAGCAGCGCGGGGGTATATCGGTGGTCCTTGTGGTCCGATAGCTTGTCGGCCGAGACCGTGATGGTCGTGCCGTTGTTGCGTATGGTGCCGAGGGGCGAGTGTTTGCCGGGGATCTCGGTGAAGGGCCGTGAGGCGTCGGCCGCGGCAAACTCCTTTGTCTCGACGAGCAGGGGTATCCTGAGCCCCTCGTCCATCATGTCGGCCATGTCGCCGCCCTGCTTGCCATTGCGCACTCTCAGGGTGTCGACATTCTCGCTCTTGCTGAAGACGTGGTCATAGACGACGTATCCGTATCTCTTGCCGCCGTCCTTGGCCTTGCCCTTGCCGTCGGGCTTGAGGTAGAACACAACGGTGCCCTCGGACAGCGCCGAGCCCATGCCGCTGTCGTTGCCGAACGACGAGTATGAGCGGCTATAGCCCTCGACCCTGATGTATTCGGGGTTGGAGACGGCGTTGACCTCGGGGAGCACGAAGGTGCGGGGCTCGAGGCTGACGACACCGCCCGAGAGCGTGTCAGGCGCCACCTCGAGGGGCTCGAAGGCGACATGGCGCAGCAACAGGGGCGAGACCCCGGCGGCATCGGCGGGGAGCGAGCCGTCAGGGGCGGTGACGCCGAGTCCACGCCCCGTACTGTCGAAGACGGCGACGGCGTCGACGGGCGACCCGTCAGAGGCGTCGGTGACACGTATGCCCGCGGCTGCGGCGAGGGCCGCCGACGACACGAGGGCGAGAAGGAGTGGTCTGAGATATGACATATCGACCGTTTGCTTTTCAATTATTGTTTTCGGACACTGCAAAGTTACTGATTTTAACCGAGACCGCCATAACAAAATGAGTCCGGAGTCGGCACGCTTTCGGGCGTGACGACTCCGGACATCGGGGATTCAAGGGGATGTTGCGAGGAGCGAGGGTGTCGGAGAGTCAGGTTATTTTTTCTTGGACTTGCGGCTCTTGGGTGCCTGCATGAACTGGATGTGTACCTTGACGCAGCGGTTCAGCTTGGCCTTGAGACCGCGGGTCGAGGGATCGTCGACGCGGCCGATGCCGGGAGTGAGCATGCCCGTGGGGTCGAAGGTGTGTACCGTATAGATCTTGGGATCGTGCTTGCTGAACTCGTCGAAGCCCTTGAGCCAGTTGATGACGGTGGCGGCGCGGTTGTTTGAGAGCGCGGTGTTGCGCTGCAGGCCCACGGCGGCGGCATTCTGGCCGGTATAGTTGTCCTGACTGGTGGCGAGGCCCTCGACAAAGACGTTGGTGATGGTGCTCGAGCCCAGAATCTTGCGTATCTGCTCGACGGTGGTGGGGTCGGCGTGCTCGGCCACGTGACCCTCGTTGCGCGTCAGGGCGGCATAGATGTCGGCCAGCGACACGAGGTACTCGTGGGCGGGTGTCTCGAAGTTCTCGCGTATCGTCGCGAGACCGTTGTTGGCATTGAGGCCGAAGGTCTGGGTCTCATAGTAGTTCTCCTCGCCTATCAGCTTCTGGTCGAGGGTGGCGTCGTCGATACGATAGTGCCAGAGGTGCTTGTCGCCGTGGATGGGGGCGTAGAAGTAGCCGGTGGCGGCGCGGAAGTCTGTCATGGGCTTCTCCTCGAGGGGGAGCGACATGGGACCCTCGCCAATCTCGTAGCCGCGGCAGATGCCCAGCGAGTCGAGAGCGGGGATGTCGGTCCATGCGGGGATGGTGGGGATGTCCTCGGTGGCGAGGCGCGAGATGTCGCGACGGCCTATCAGGCCCGATGCCACCTCATAGTTCTCCTTATACTTCTTCTGGGTGTTGATGCCGCCGGTCAGGTAGTCGATGGCGTTGACCTTGCTGCCCGGGATGGTCGGTGCGTCGTTGCGGCCCGAGTAGTTGTTGGGATAGAAGACATAGAAGGTGATCTCGCTTGCGCCGGCGTCGGTGCCCACGGGCATCACGTAGACTTCTCTGAGTCGACGCTCCGAGTAGTCGCGTGTATATGTGTGCGACGTGGCGGTGCTCCATCCGCGGTCGCGCTTGCGGTCGAGATAGAACGTGAAGCCGAGATCGACGCCGAGGTTGCTGTCCCACTTGTTGGCGGCGTGGTCGGCCTGACCGTACTCGAGGTCGAAGTTGGTCTGATAGAACAGTCCGCGCACCTTGAGGTCGAGCGAGAAGCGCTTGGCCTTGGTGAAGAAGCGCGAGTACTGCAGCTCGAGGTGACCGCTCCACTCGTTGTCCGAACCATAGGAGTGGCCATAGCCCATGTGGTGCACGCCGCCGATACCGGCTGCAAACATGAACTGATTCATCAGGCGGGGCGAGTTGAAGCCCTCATAGCCCAGGAAGAGGCGCGAGAGGTTGAAGATGACCGAGCCCGAGAGGTCCCACCAGTTGGTGCGCATCTTGCGATAGGGCGTGCCGTCTTCCTGCTGGCGGATGGGGCCGTAGCCATAGTGGCCGGTGGTATAGGCGGTATATCCGCGCGAGTTAGAGCGGATGAACTCGATCTTGACGGCCACGCCGGGGGTGAACCATTTGCCGATACCGATGCCGAAGTCGGGCGAGACGGTGCCCCAGAACTTGCCCAAGCCCGAATAGTCGCCGCGGAAGGTGTGCGCGCCGGCGGTGGCGAATGCAAACCAGTTCTTGCCGAACTTGTTGGTCACAACCCTATAGCGGTCGAGTTCGGTATGCTCGGTGTGAGTGGTAGTGGGCGCGACATGCAGTGTCGTGTCCTCATAGATTTTCGTGAAGTCCTTGAGCTGTTCCTCGACGTTGCTGCCGGTGATTTCGGGCAGTTCGTAGGTGCCGGGCTCGAGCACGTCGGCATGGAGCGGCGCCACGGAACATGCGAATGCCGTGAGCGGAACAAAAATCAGTCGCTTGAATCCCTTGAATTTTAGCATGTTTGTAGTTGACTGTGTCTTGTTTTGCAGGGGGCCCTTTCAGGTCACTCCCCCGGAGGTTTGTTTTTTGGTATTTATTCTATCTGTATCGTTCGCCCTTTTGGTCTGTCCCGGGGTGAACGGCTGCGGGACTATGAGATGTCGTGTCCGGTTGTAGAGGTCTGCAAGTGTCTTTGTTGCGGTCTGTACGTCTGGGTCGATAGCGTCTTTATGTCGGTTGGTATCTCTGTGTTCTGCGGTCTGTGTGGTCATGCTATCGTTGCTGCGGGCACCTGTCGGGGCGGTGACGGCGAGGGGCGTGGCGGCGATATGTTGTGTGCCGCGTTGTCCGGTGTCGGCTGATGGTCCAGCAGGACGTATGGCGAGTTTGGCGTGCTCCGGTATTCGGGTACCATCTTCTTCATCATTCTCACCGTGCCGGTGACATCATATTGTCGTGCCGTCCCGATGAGCCGCCCTATGTCGCGGTCTACCTCGGCGATGTCCAGAGGTCTCACCCGGGCCACCTTTATCTTGGGGTGTGGTGTGGGCAGTACGGTCTCGGAGTCGGTCAGCACCTCTTCGTAGAGCTTCTCGCCCGGCCTGAGCCCGGTGAATTCTATCCCGACGTCGAGGCGACCGCTCAGCAGTATCATGCGCCGGGCCAGATCGACTATCCTCACCGGCTGACCCATGTCGAAGGCGAATATCTCGCCCCCCTCGCCCAAGGTGGCCGCCTCGAGCACGAGCGAGCAGGCCTCGGATATGAGCATGAAATATCGTATGATGCGCGGGTGGGTCACGAGGACCGGGCCCCCGCGGCGTATCTGGTCGCGGAATATGGGTATCACCGAGCCGTTCGAGCCCAGCACGTTGCCAAATCGGGTGGTGATGAACTGCGTGCGCGTGCCCGAGGCCGACAGCGCCTGACAGTACATCTCGCAGATGCGCTTCGAGCAGCCCATGACGTTGGTGGGGTTGACGGCCTTGTCGGTGCTCACCATGACGAACTTGAGCACGCCGTGCCTCACGGCGAGGTCGGCGATCTTGCGCGTGCCGTCGATGTTGTTGAGCACGCTCTCGACGGGGTTGTCCTCCATCATGGGCACGTGCTTGTATGCGGCGGCGTGGAATACATATTCGGGCTTGTATTCGGCAAATATGCGGTCCATGCGGCTCGAGTGGCATATCGAGGTGACGATGGTGCGGCACCTCAGGCCGGGATGCAGGCGGGCCATGTTGATGCGCACGTCGTGCAGCGGCGACTCGGCCTGATCTATCAGCACCAGCTCGGACGGGCCCACCGTGGCCAGCAGGTAGGCCAGCTCTGAGCCTATCGAGCCCGCGGCGCCCGTGACCATGATGCAGCGTCCGGCCATGGCGTCGCGGATGCTGTCCATGTCGACGTCGATGGGGTCGCGCTGCAGCAGGTCTGACATCTCCATGGACAGCAGGTCCTTGCTGGCATATCCGTATGCCCCACCGGCGGTCGAGTAGCGCAGATAGAGGTCATAGAACAGCTTGGCGGTCATCCTGAGGCCGCACATGGCCGTGGTGGCCAGAAATATCAGGGTGACTATGTCGCGCGCGCTGAAGGGCTTGACCATCAGCGAGTCGACGGGGGTTAGCTGCTTGAGCGCCAGCGCCAGCACGCCGCCCGTGGCGAGCGCGCCGAATATGCGCGACAGGTCTCCGGCGGTGGTCATGCGGATGATGCCCGAGTATGTGTGGAACAATCTGAATCCTGCGACGAAGCACACCATGAAGACACCCACCGTGGCCATGAGGCCATAGAGGTTGCCGACGGCCACCGACAGCGTGTGGTTGAGGGCGTATGCCGCTATGCCCGCCAGAAATACTGTCGCGCAGTCGGTAAGCCCTATCAGCCAATACGGCAGCGAGGCTCGGGTGGTGTACCAGTTCAGGATTTTCTTGAACATTTCTTGATTTCGCTGACAATTAGACGCACGTCGTCGGGCGTTACCCACGGGCCCGAGGGGAGGCACAGGCCGCGGCTGAAGAGGTGCGACGAGACCCCGTTGACATAGGCGGGAGCCGATGCGAACACGGGCTGCGAGTGCATGGGTTTCCACAGGTGGCGGGTCTCTATCTCGAGGGCCGCGAAGTGCTTGCGCAGGTCCTCGGGGGTCAGGCCGCCGGTGCGTGCGGGGTCTATGGTTATGGTTGAGAGCCAGAAATTGGCGTTGAAGTCGGGCGAGGGATTGCCGTGATAGTCGATGCCGTCGACATCCTCGAGCAGCTCGGCATAGAGGGCCGCCAGCGCGCGGTGATGGGCGATGTGCTCGTCGAGTATCGTCATCTGACCGCGGCCTATGCCGGCCGAGATGTTGCTGAGGCGATAGTTGTATCCGATGTGCTCGTGCTGATAGTAGGGATAGGGCTCGCGGGCCTGAGTGGCAAAGAACACCGCGCGGCGGCGGGTCTCCTCGTCGGGGCACACCAGCGCACCGCCACCCGAGGTGGTTATCATCTTGTTGCCGTTGAAGCTGAGTATGCCGAATCGGCCGAATGTGCCGCAGGCGCGTCCCTTATACTCCGACCCGAGGGCCTCGGCGGCATCCTCGACCACGGGTATGCCCCACTTGGCGGCCACGGCGAGTATCTCGTCCATGCGGGCGGGCATACCATAGAGATGCACGGGGATGATGGCCTTGGGGAGGCGTCCGGTCTTGTGCACGCGGTCGGCTATGGCCTTGTCGAGCAGGGCCGGGTCCATGTTCCATGTATCGGGCTCCGAGTCAACGAACACCGGCGTGGCACCCTGATAGGTGACGGGGTTGGCCGATGCCGCAAACGTGAAGCTCTGGCATATCACCTCGTCGCCGGCCCTGACGCCCAGCAGCACCAGCGCCAGATGTATGGCGGCGGTGCCGGCGCTGACGGCCGCCACCCTGAGGTGATCGAGTTCGGGATGTCCGGCCGTGAGGAAACCCTGCAGCTCCTCCTCGAAGGCGTCGACGTTGGGGCCGAGGGGCACGACCCAGTTGTCGGCGAATGCCTCGTCGATAAACCGCTGCTCGTTTCCGCTCATGTGTGCCAGACAGAGATGTATTTTCATCGCGTGTATGTGGGGGAGAGAAATAGGTTCTACTTTATATTAATGTGGCGGCCGGTACGTGAAACAGTCCGGGCAACAGGGTCTGCATGATGATGCGGATGTCGCCGACAAACGACCGGCTGTCGAGATATTCGAGATTGATGCGGACCTTGTCGGGAAAGATGACGCGGTCGTTGTATTCGCGGGGATTGTCGCACATGGCCAGCAACTGCTCCTCGTTGCGATATTTCAGCGTGGCCGGGCCGGTGATGCCGGGCTTCAGCTGGAGCACGCGGCGGTCGTCGCCGGTGAGCATGTCGGCATATCCCGGCACGTCGGGCCGCGGACCCACGAAGCTCATGTCGCCGCGGGCCACGTTCCAGAGCTCGGGCAGCTCGTCCAGCTTGAGGCGCCTCAGCACCGCCCCCAGCGGGGTGATGCGGCTCTCGCCCGCCACGCTCACCGTCGAGCCCGAATGGCCCGTGGTCATGGTGCGGAACTTGACCAGCGTGAACAGACGGCCTCCGCGCCCCACCCTCTGCTGTCGGAAGATCACGGGACCGCCCGGCATCCTCACGGCTATGAGGACAGCCACAACAGCCATCACGGGCCACAGAATAATGAGCCCGGCTATTGCAGCGAAACGGTCAAAGATTTCCTTTAGCATGTGTTTCTTGGATTTGTATTCTATCTAATCATTCAGGGTGTAGGTGAGGTCATCGCGAAGCTGTTGAGCTACCGTAAGCATCGGCAAAATTACCTTTTTTTAATGAAACAAGCAAACATCCGAGGCAAATGTTTGTTTCTACAACAGTTAAAAGTGTTTTTTAACATTTCAAACGCACGGATTCGGGAGTTTGACAGCTAAGATGCAAAAAA
>LUJS01000026.1 GCA_001689495.1 Bacteroidales bacterium M8
CACCAATGCATCGGCAGAATCCTTCAATTCCAAGATCAAGGCGTTCAGAAACCAGTTCCGGGGAGTTGGTGACATCAAATTCTTTATGTTTAGACTGGCAAAACTATACTCTTGACATTCCCCATCTGCCCACCGGGAAAATCCGCTGATCCCAAGATATGAAACAGTTCTGTAAATTGAAGTTTATACAAAAGATAAAAGCAGTTATCAAAATTTGATAACTGCTTGATTTTTCAGCGCTTTACTTGTGATCCGCCTGGAGCCGTTAAACTCCGACGCTGTATGGTGAGAATCAACAAGTTATCAGTCAGCCAATTGTGTGACTCACTTATCTATCACGTTCATACTTCAATGTTCTTCACCGGATTGCAAATCCGTTAATGCAAAATTACAAATTCTTCTCCAAACCACAATGCGTCAGAGCGTTAAAAATGCTTAGGTTCATTCTTACCGGGGTCATGGGTTCTGATTCTCATATTTTGTTTTTTCTCACTGCTATTGCTGTGATACTTAATTTCGGCAATAAACCAGATTTATTGCCGAAATTAAGTCCATCTCAGATAACAAAGATATCGCTAATGGTACAAAAAATTGCGACTATAAACCTTCATAGGTACAAATTTTTGCGATTATAACCGAGATTTTTACAAAAAATTGAGTTTAGAGCACATTTACATTGCGGCACTACTTGGTTAACCCTATGATAGTTTGCTAATAATGAAACAATAGAAACCTTTCGTGTGCTGTTTTTCATAGAAACTTATAATTGACAATTACTGTCACAGGTTACAGTAATTGTCAACACTTTTAATATTTGATTTAGCTATTATGTCCATTTTAATTCAGAAATAGTCGCATATATCTCTATTTCGATAATTAAAATTAAATATTCCACCTTTTTATTTTGCCAACTCCACCAAAATCGCTAAATTTGCGGAAGATAAGAGAGCTATTATGATACAAGAACTAAAAATAAAAAACTTCAAATCATTTCGAGATGAAGCAGAGCTTAGCTTTGAGCCGTCCGGCGTTGATAGATACAACAGTGTTGTGACTATGCCTGACGGAGTACAGCTTCTCCGTTTCGCAGTCGTGTTGGGTGCAAATGCCAGTGGCAAATCCAATCTTTTGGACGCGATTGAATTTCTGCGCACATTCTGGAACAACATTCCTGCGACCAATAATGACGGAACTGATGTGCAACCTTTCCTGATGAGAAAAGATGCACTGTCATTCGACACGGAGTTTGAGATGAAATTTTATGTTGACGATATCCGCTACTGGTATCAGCTCACAGTAAATCCGGAGAAAGTCTGTCGCGAGGTTCTTTTTGTCTATCTTTCCAATCGCCCGACAAAAGTTTTCTGCCGTGAAGATGTGGAAGGTGTTTCAAAGTTGAACTTCAATCCGGCAGTAGCCAAACTTTCACAGGCCGAGATAGAAGTGATGTCGATGAACTGTCTGCGTAATATGTCTGTGCTTGCGGTTCTTAAAAAAGTTAATATTGCAGTTCCTTATCTTGATAATATGCGCCGTTGGATTGATACGCGGATGTTGCCCTTGCAAAGTGGCACTCTGTCTTCGTTATCGTCGGAAGCAAAAAAACATATTGCCGACAGCGAGGATTTCCGGGAATATCTGATGCAGTTCGCAAAAGAGGCTGATTTCAATATTTCTGATATCAAGATACAGAAAATGGCAGCATTATTTGGACATACCGTACAGAATGAAACCGGAGCGGAAGACTATGTTATGCCGGAAGCCTGCCAGAGTACAGGCACAAAACGTATGGTTGAACTGGAATCGCTCATATATACCCAACTGAAACGACAGGCTTTTCTATGTGTCGATGAGATTGAGGCTTCTATGCACCCTAATCTCATGGAGTATATACTCGCCAAATTCATTAATACGCCGGACAATCAGTCGCAAATGCTTGTATCGACACACTATGATCCGATATTGAAAGATATTGATGATATTTTCGGGAAAGATTCGGTCTGGTTTACGGAGAAAGGCAAGGACGGCAATACTGCATTGTTCTCTCTCGCCGATTTCAAAGGGCTGAACAAACTTTCCTCTATCCATCGTGCCTATATGAACGGGCAGTTCGGAGCATTACCTAATGTGTTATAAAATTCTATCATGGCACGAAGAATAAAGGAGCGAGAACTCAAGAACCCGACGATTACAATCATCGGGGAAGGAGCTACCGAGCGTTACTATTTCACTCATTTGAAACGGTTGCGCGGATATAACTACATCTGCAAACCTCGTAATTTTACTGAGCAGACATTTGACGAAATGCAAAAACAGATAGATAGAGTGCTTGCGGATAATGGTATTGCCGTATGTGTTTTTGATGCGGATGTTACCCGGACACGCCCTGTGGAGAAAGCAAAATTCGAGGATATGAAACGCAGATATGCAAATAACCCAGCGGTAATTTTATGTGACAGTATGCCGTCTATTGAGTTTTGGTTCCTTCTGCATTATCTGAATACAAACCGTTATTTTGCGACATCGGATGATGTGATAATCGCGTTACGCCGTTATATTTCTAATTTCAGCAAGCACCAGTCGTTTCTATCAAAAGAGATATGGGTATCAGAGTTATTAAATGATGGTAAAATGAATCAAGCCATTACTCGTGCAAAAGAATTAAACGCAGGAGAATCATATACTAATCTCCATATATTGTTTGAAAAAATAGATTCCAATAATCTTAATTAGCACATGAGGAAAGGATATAAATTTAGAAGTGGAATTGGACAGTTAGATAAGGACGGACAATTACTATTTCATCGTGATATTAAGACTCTTGTAGCTAATCAAATATACCTTCCTTTGAAAGACGGATTAAATGACCCGGCGGAAGGTTTTTTTAATGATGATAGTATTTATGCTTTTCTCGATAGTCACAAAAAACATTCTGCATTAGTAAGAAAATGCTATAATGATGTTATTGCCAAAATACAATCTATGGGAATATACTCATTATCTAAGAGTGTTTCTAATGAATTGCTTTGGGCGCATTACGCTTCTGGGCATACTGGCTTCGCAATAGAATATGATATTGACTATCTGAAAAAATCTCTAAATTTCAATCAATATTTTCAGAAATTATTTGATTTAGAAATTTCATACGTTAACAAAGTTCCAACATTGACAATGATGGATCTGCCACCGCATGGTAATATTGAGCGAATTCTAAAAAAATGTATTGGCACCAAATCGAAAGCTTGGGAATATGAAGAAGAGATAAGATTAGTCTTTGATGCAATCGGATTATTTGACATAGATTATAGGGCTATTACTGGCATTTATTTTGGATATCGAATGGAAGAATCCGAAATAGAATATATAATGGAACAACTGAAGGGTCGCGGACTATCGTATTATAAAATGGAGTTAGATACGAATTCTTATCGCTTTACTCCAGTCATAATAAGAGATAAGTTTCCTGACGCCGAAAAATATGTCGCAAATGTTGTGGATTATAATATTGATGACCTAATGATTTGCGGGATGCTTTCTGATGACGAAAAAACTTTATATAGAGATTTATTTATCCAAGCGATTGAGAGTATAAAGAATGACCCAAATGTAGAATCATTTTACATGGTTACGGTTTCATATGATGAGGGAATACCATTATTAAAGATATTTGCATATACAATAGCCGGGGTTCCACCAATCAGAGCTTTTCAATTTAGAATTGATGACAATGGTAACATTTATCAAATTGATTGAAGTTATTTTGTAATTGATGGATTCTATGATGGCAGAGATGTCAATACTTTGCTATGTTGCTTTTAGTTATATAGTTTATGTGAGTAAATTGTATTAGTTGAATACAAGATTCTGCGATTATAATCTGGCATAGGTACAAATTTTTGCGATTATAGCCGTGCTTTTTACAAAAAACTGAGTTTAGGGCACATTTCACAGTCGTAAATGCGGAGAGGCGTGGCGGCTCGTGTTGCGTCGGAGTGCCGTCAAAAGGTGACGGGCTGCGCCTGACACCCATTGACCGCACTCCGACTATTGGAGCTGGCTAAACACCGACTGCCTCATACGCCTTGTGAGATTGCGACAGGTGTGTCGCTCTCGCAAGACTCTCAATCGGTAGTCCGTGTTCTTAACGCCGGCTCCTGAATAAGGATTTGAGCCGCTATGCCACTCCGCATTTATTTTCAGGACCCCGGGAGCAAGAAAGTGACAGCCGCCGATCACTCCGCAGGCTACATGAACGACGGTCGCCACACACTTGCTCTTGAACGGGGTCGACATAGTCGTATCTCATAATTATTTCATTTTCCGTATGTCTGCCGTTCTGTGTCACCCTGCGGGGCTGCGCTGGCTCTATGTTTCATGCTGAGTATAAACGAAGTTCAAAGTTTATTCGCTCGTAAAGATGAACACGCAGGGCCGGGGTATTCTATTGCATTTGCTGGAAAAAATCTCCAGACCTGCGGCTTGTATTTTTTCCGGCAAGTGCCGAACACCCCTTTGCCGCCCTGCGTGCAAGAGTGTCATCGAGCGAACAAACTTCAAAAAGCGATTATACGCATTAAAAAAAATATCGCCTTATGACACTGAACGACAGACATATTAAAAATTCGAGCTTCACTCCTTCACCAGCTCATACCGCATTAAAAAAGGTGGCAAAGGTGGTCGGGATAATCCTCGGGGCGATAGTAGGTCTGCTGATTTGGGCGATTGTAAAACCGATTTTCCGAGGCGTGGGGTGGATAATCTCAATCCTCACAGCATTAGGAATAATCTACTGGATAATGACACTCTAAACACATACGACTATGGCTAATAACAAGGTAAACAAAGGCACACGAGCCTTTAACGAAACTATCAAGGCGTATCTTGAAGAAAAGGCGGAAACTGACGCTCTCTTTGCCGTCAAGTTTGCAAATCCCTCAAAATCGGTAGACGAGTGCGTGACCTACATACTCAACTCCGTGCAGAAAAGCGGTTGCTGTGGCTTTACCGACGATGAGGTTTTCGGAATGGCAATCCACTACTACGAAGAAAACGAGATTGAGGTCGGCAAGCCCTTGACAAACTGCCAAGTGGTAGTCAACCACTCCGTTGAACTGACCGAGGAAGAAAAGGCACAGGCACGGCAAGACGCAATCAACCAACTCCGCAACGAGGAAATGGCAAAAATGCGCAAGCCGACCCAACCCAAGAAAGCGACCGAGAACAAAACCCAAGTTGAGCAACCAAGTCTATTCGACTTCTAAAAGATACGACTATGAAACCCAAGACAGCACTACAAAAGCAAGTGGCAAAGGCATCAGCCACACTGCGCCCACTATCATACTCGCAGAAAGAATGGGCATATGACCATTGCTTTGAACACATCGCCTACCGCACCAAGAGCGGTACGATGACCTGCTCAGACTGCGGACACGTTTGGAAAAGCGGGAAGGGAACGCTTTGCGACACTCTCGCAGGGTGCAAATGCCCCAACTGCGGAAAGGAACTGCAAGTGAGAGATACCCTCAAACGCAAGTACGAGCAGACATCATATTTCAGCGTGATTACTATCCACAAGGGATTTCAGGTTATCCGAGTGGCGCAGATTAAGAGCGAGAGCCGAAAGGGTGAGGCTGTTAAATACTACTGCTACGAGGTCGTTCAACGCTGGATTTCTGCAAACGGCAAAGTTACCGATATGGCTTTGTTGCGAGGATTTAATTTCTGCTACTGCGATATTTGGTCTTTGTTCAGCGATATGGAAATAAGACCTCACAACAGCCTTTATGACGATGTGTGCGTTTGGAGCAAGGTCTATCCGAAAATGTCGGTTTTGCCACAACTCCGTCGCAACGGCTTCAAGGGCGATTTCTACGGAGTGATACCCGTCAGACTTTTCAAAGGTCTGCTGTCCGACCCCAAGATAGAAACGCTGATGAAAGAGGGCAAGATTGAGGAAATGAAATACTTTCTCTCAAATCCCGATACCGCCGATGAACTTTGGGCATCATACATCATCGCAAGACGCCACCACTACCACATCAAAAATATCGGAATGTGGAGCGACTATCTGAAAATGCTGAAAAATCTCGGTCAAGACCTGCGCAATCCCAAAAACATCTGCCCCGAGGATTTCATCAAGGCACACGACGAAGCAAGCCGGAGGATAGACGCCAAGCGGGAAAAGGAGCGCACCGAATTGGAGCGCATATTTGAGCAGGAAAGGCGTGAGCGGGAACAGCGAAAACTGCTGAGAGAGAAACAGAGAGAGCAGGATTTCATCGACCAAAAATCCAAATTCTTCGGACTGATAATCTCCGACAACGAGATAACGGTAAAGGTGCTTGAAAGCATAGAGGAATACTATGAGGAAGGCAAGACGCAGAATATATGCGTATTCGGTTCAAGCTACTATACCAAAGCCAACACCCTTATTCTCTCGGCGAGGATAGACGGCAGGATAATTGAAACGATAGAGGTTGACCTCCACACTTTCCAAGTCGTTCAATGTCACGGCAAGAACAACAAGGATACCGCCTACCACGAAAGGATTATCAACCTTGTCAATGCCAACGCCAAGAAAATCCGAGAGAGAATGACCGCCTAAATGTTAAACCCGACCACCGCCCGAAATATGGCGGTGGTCACAAAATCCAAACAAGATGAAAGTAACATTTGAACACCCGACCATCATATTTGATGACAAGATAGCCGAAATCATCATAGAATTTGTGAACCACATTCTCTATGCTGACAGCGAGGCAACGCTACGGCAGATAGTAGCCGACTTTACCGGCAAGTACAACCTTGACCGATACTTTGTCTATGGCTACGGCAGCCACCACCTATGGCTGAAACAAAGGAAGTTAACCAACCCCGATATAACATTTGAATATCGGATACTGATTGTAGAATACTAAACCGCAAAACTATGGCAACCAAAATGACCGCCAACGGAGTAAGCACAACCGCCACTCCCGGCACTGAGCAATACGAGGTGTTTTACACCGGCTTCCGCTCTTGGCGTAAGAAACACTATCAATATGATTACCGCCATATCAACGGAGAATTATTCTCCTGCGTAGCACCCACCCTCAAAGAGTGCAGACAACGCCGTGATGAATGGCTGAACAAGAAAATCAACAACTCAAAATGACATAATTATGGATAATCTGATTGCAAAAACAATACTCCAGCAAATCGGAGGACACCGCTTCGCAGCAATGACGGGGAGCCACGACTTCATCAACCTCGGCAACGGGTTGAGAATGAGCCTCAGCCGAAACAAGACATCGGCTAACCGCCTTGAAATCATCTATGACGAGGGCGCAGACCTCTACAATGTGCGGTTTTACCGCCAGTCGATGAACCACAAGACCTTTGAGGTATCGACAAAGGACATAGAAAAGATTGAAGGTGTCTATTGCGATATGCTGGAGGACATCTTCACAGATGTGACAGGGCTTTACACCCATTTTTAACGATATTAGCCAAGTCGTAATATAGACAGAGCGGTGTGACCTCGTGATGAAGTCGCACCGCTTGATTTTGCAAAAAATTTCGGCCGCCAAAAGGCGGCGTTGGCGCATTGTCCGAAAGTGTTTCTACTTGGGAGCAAAGTGACGTTGGCAACAACAACGCCCTTTTTATTAAGGCAGAAATGAAAAAAAAGTCCAGACCTTGCTGTTTCCTACTAAATTTGGGGTCGTATAAGTTGTGCGAAAAGACGCTTGCTTTATTCAAGAATTAAGTGAGAGTAATTACCATTGGTTATTATATTTTCTTGTATTATAAAATCAACAGGGTGGTGAAATATCGGTCCATCATAAACAAATGTATGATATTCGCCATTTTCGCCGCAAATATCAGACTCTTGGGGGTATTCCTCGATGAAACGATAATCTACCATTTTACCAAGTAGGTTTTTCGATAATTTTGACTCATCAATTGAAACAATAACAGCCTTAAATCCAAGAGAAACGAAATTGTTTATAATTTCAACCGAAGACATCCCCCATAATGGGAACAATGTATTAAATCCAACTTCACTACACTTTGTTTCTCGATGTTTTCGTAAGTCATTAAAAACAATATCACCGAATATTGAAGTGTAAATATTCTGTGAGCGAAAATATTTCATTTCATTTTTTATACAATTGGCATAAGATGAATCAAAATTGGTACTTAATATCCGCAGTGGAATCCCAATAGCCTCTGCTTGGCTTTCCAATAAGGCAACTGGTATTTCGTGCATGCCAATTCTATTTGTATCGGAATTTATGACGCTAAATAAATACTTGATGTCTATGTCAGGATTTTGCATTGCATAGTACAATGCAAGTGCTGAATCTTTGCCGGAGCTCCAATTAAAAATAGACCGTTTCATTTAGCAAAGTTACAAATATTTAGTGAGGTATCAAAGGTACACCTTGCAGTTGTTCTCGCGGAATATACTGCTATCTCGAATGATGCGAAAAACGGGATAAACCTCCAGCGAGTTCTATATGATACTCGCCAGAGGTAAAACAGTTTTATGTAACTCCTATTTTCCAAACATTATGCTGTTACAATCTAAGACACAGATTTCGATAATAGTTTAGAGCCTGCTTCTATGGAACATATAATGCTGCGTATTCCGTCATTCTTCGTTGGTGCAGTTGTTTGTGGAATTTGCCTTTGTAGCGGCAGTGAGAGGTGTAGGCTTTGAAGATGTTGCGGTCGCCTGATTTCAGCTTTTTCAGGATACTGCTCTTGTTGACAACTCCGGGCCCGCAGTTGTAAGCCAGACAGCCTAACAGGATTGAGTCTTTGCCGTACCGGGCGTATAGGGAGCAGAATTTTCGGAGGTCTTTGCGGAGCAATGCGTCTGCCTGCGCCTCGGTCAGTTGTACCCCTCGGCGGTATGGTTCGCCCGGCTGGACTTGGTGCCCATAGCCGACATAGGGCCAATGGCGGGGCTTGTGGAGCGTTTCAAATTTCTTTATGATTAACACGGCACGCTCAAATGGTGGCAGCTCCATTATCGACCTCCGGGCGTGGGCGGCGGGCGTTGCTGCCGCAAGGGTCAGCAACGCCACAAAGAACATCAGCAGTTTTTTCATCGTGCAATCGGTGTTATTGTGCCGGGATTGACAGGAAGGATTTTGCCGCCGTCATCATCGCCGCTGTCTTTGCCGTTGAACTCGAAGGTCTGTTCCCAGGGAGTAGATCCGAAATTGTCCTCCACCACGACGAGGAATTTGTGGGCCTCGGAAGAATTTGCGGTGTAGTTGAGGCGGAAGGTCTTGTTTTCGAGCAACACGCGGTCGTTGTTTACCAGCACCGGGCCGTCAACAAGTTTGAGCGTGCCGTCGCCATCATACTGGAAATAGCGGATTGTGTAGAGCGTGTTGGCATAGTTGCCTTCGGGTACGATTTCAAAGCGCAGTTCCACAGTCTGCCCTTTGGTTATCTTGTCGCCGTAGGGCATTACCTCGACGGTAAAGGGATAGGACTGCTGCACATCGAGGTCGTCGGTGCATGAGGTCAGAGAGATGATGATTGCAAAGAGAGCAATCCAGAACCCGAAAAAGCGGGCGGGAGTGAGGCGCATTGCGCCGATTTTATTGAGAAATGCTGTCATATTCAAAGTTTTAATTTGTTTTGTGTGGTTTGTTTGGGATAGAGCGACATCAGGTAGTCGTTCAAATCCTTGTGGTCGGGATATATGGTTGATTTGTCCATTACCCTGTCGCCAAATTCGCGTTGAAGTCTGGCGACTGCGGCACGCCCGGCGGCGTCATTGTCGAGATAGCAGAGTATCAGCGGATATTCGGCCAGAGGTGTTATCGCTTTGCCGAGATTGGCAACCGAGTTAAGCACTATTGTGTCAGTGCCGTCGTTGAAACCGAGCCGCTCCGCCGAAAGAAAGTCGATAAAGCCCTCAAACACATTGCATCGCGGATTATCGCTGCTTATATGCGTGATATGTTTCGGAGGAAACGACCCTTTGAAAAACGGGTTGCGTAGCTCATAGCCGTGTGCATTGTTCTCGAAGCCGATTGCATAGTACCTCTTACCGTGAAACTCATAATCCACCTGCGCGCAGTAGCGTTGAGCAATCTCTTTCGGTATTCCCCGGTCTGCGAGGTAGCGCAGCAATGCCGGCGATTCCAGCCGAGAGATTTCCACGTTCTCGAATGTCGGTTCTTCGACAAACGGCACGGGCCTGTAAGGTTTCTCAATCGGCAACTGCATTTTCTCGGCGATATATTCCGCCTGTTTTATATAATCCGTCGCACCCGACATTTCTCCTGCGAGAGTGAAGATGTCGCCGCCTTCGCCTGTGCCGAAGTCATACCATAGATTTTTACGCGGGTTGACATGGAACGACGGCTTTCTCTCATTGCGGTATGGAGCGTAAAACCAGAGTCCTTTGCTGTCGCGCCCCGTCGGGTCATAGCCGAGATGGTGCAGGAAATCGACCAGAGCAATCCGCTTGATGTCGTCGATATTCATAGGCGCATCCTTCGTTTGGGCATGGACGGCTTTTCAGCCTCCTGTTTCAGTTCAGTTTTCTGCTGCGGCTTGTCAAACGCACCCATCTCGCCTGCTATGTAGTAGTTGAGTTCCGACATATTGCACGAGCCGGTCAATTCATAGGCAAGGTCGTAAATGCCGCCGTATGCGCCGGATTTGGTATCGCGCCAGAGATTTGTTTCGGTGTTGATCACCATAGTCGGCTCGTGCTTGTCGTCGTATGGAGCATTGTATATCCACAAGTTGCCGTCAGCAGACACCGGATGCTCGTATCCGATTGCCTTCATAAAGTCGGTAAGCCGCACATTCCTGACATCGAAATTCACAGTCGTTTTCATAGGCTATTCGATTATGAATTTGACACCGATACCATAGGTAGTATGGAAAATCTGCACATCGCTCCCGAAAGTGAAACGCTCCCGCACATTGGCGGTCAGCGCGATTTTATCCGAGAGATAAAAATCAGCCGAGAGCGTGAGCGCACCGCCGTAAATGAAATTGTCGCCGTCATGGAGCGTCGATCCGTCGGATAAAACCGACTTGCCCCGGTTTACCGTTTCATAGCCGCCAAGTGCCGCAAGTCCGCCGGAAAGATGGAAAGTCTGCGAGTAGTCGCTCAATAGATGGAGATTGTAGCCGACTTCGCCTGTAAACTGCGCGACGGGTATGCGCCCTTTCTCGCCGTAAGGCTTATAGGTCTGGAGATATTCGACGCCGAAGCTCCAAGTGTTCGCGTTGCCCTTGAACACCGAATAGGACACACCGAATGAATAGCCGCAGTCGCGTGAGTTGCCGGTGTAGAAACCGTCTGCCATATCAGCCTTGATTTCAACGGCTGATATTCCGGGGAGGCATCGCTGGGCCATTGCCTGCCCCGTGAACAGGGCAAGCATGGCAGCGAAGATAGTCATCGCTTTTCTCATAGATTACTGAATTGAAAGTTCGTCGATTACGTTTGCGCGGACAATATCCTCGTTCTCCACCACGAAAGACTGGTGCCGGCCTCCTTCTTTCTCGGCGACCTCGATAACGAGCTGCTTATCATCAGGGATTGTGAATTTTTCAAGTGCAAAGACTGTTCGCTCTGACTGTTTGCCGGGAACCGCCACGACATAGTTCTGGGCGCGGAGCGGCTCCAACACCTGCTCCTGCATGGCGGTACGCTTGATAACCTTCTTGTCCACAATCTTGAAGCTCACAAAATCCACATCAAAGGCGATGTTGCTTGTGTTCTTGATTTCGGTGTGAAAATAGAGAAGCCCATTGTTGGTGTAGATGGATTTCAGCAGAAACTGCACGCCGAAACGCTTTGAGCCGATATGCTTGATTTCGCGCTTGTTCTGCTTGTGGATGGATTTCATAATCAGCTTTACAAGCATAGGGCTTTCACTGCCGAGGCGTTCAAGATAGATTTCCTGCGCGTTGTTGGGGCGGTTCACAGCCTCGCCGTCATGGAGAAAGTCGGTCATCTCTATGTTGAGCAGGAGCGGTTCCTTGGCGAATTTCACATTGAAACTGTAATATGATCCGTCCTCGGTAATGACCGAAAGGTTTGTTTCGGTCTTGAACGACTTGAAGGCGGATTTGACACGCAGCACGTTCTTCGCGCCGTCGGCTAATCCGGCGACAAGGTTCTCGTTGCCGAGGTCCACATATGTGATTTCAGCCGGGAAGATGATGTGCGTAGTCTTGTCATAGCACACCTCTAAGGCGTGGGGCGGTATCATTCGGTCGAAGCCGATTTTGCGGGTAAGCCCGTCAAACTTGTCACCGTCGGTATAGTCTGCGCCGTATACGTTGACATCGTGGGCGGTTGCCTGTTCGGTGTCAGGCGACACGTTATTATCGGTGTTTTCGGGTGCCTTGCTTTTGGCGGAGGCGGTTGCCACCATTGTCAGCACGGCGACGAGAGAAAGAAAAAGCGTTTTTAATTTCATATTTTTATTTGGGGTAAGTAGTGTTTGTGTTATTGATCTTCCGGCTGGTGCAGCATCACACGGTAGCCGGCCTTGAGGTGGACTTTGACTGTGCGCATCTTCTTAGTCAGGTATTGCGACACGCCGTTGATAAGCCCTCGCCCGACATCAGAGGCTATCTGCGCCCCGGTGTTGGTGGAGATGTTGATTGAGCTGCCCATCGTGCTGCCCATGTTGGCACCGATTTCGTGCAAGGCATCGTTCTCCATAGAATTTGGAATGTTTATCCCTTCCTGTCCGTCGGAGTCATAGACCTGCAATTCCACATCGTAGATAGAGCCTTCGCACTCGACCGAGGTAATCTCTATTTCGAGGCGTTCTCCCTGAACACGGGCAGAGCCGACAATCGAGGTGTTGCGAGGCACAAGGCGGGAGCCTATCCACATCGGTTCGACCGTGCGCAATCGCACACTCTCGCCGTCGATGACACTCTGGTTTCCGGCCACCACAGCGGCAATGGTGTTCTTGCTCACTGATTTTGCAGTGCCGACCGAGGTATTGAAGGTGCGGGCCGATGTTGAACCGAGCGAGGACACAACATTGTGGCTGACCTGCGCCACCGGCTGTACATTGCGTTTACCTTTCTCCTCCTGCGGCTGCGGTGCCTGATAGTTTCCTCCGTTGCCGTTGCCCATATACTGCGCCGCCAACTGGTAGGAGCGTTCAAGCATCTCCATCTGGTCGGGCTGCTGTGTCGGTTGCTGTGCAAGGGCGTTCTGCGCCTCCAGTTCGTCAATCCTTGCCTGCAACTCGGCGACCTGTGTCGCCTCGGTGTTCTCCGGCACGAAGAAGTCATCAAGCGAAGCCTGCACCTCCTGATAGGTCTGTGCCGAGGTTTTGATCGCCGATGTATGCACGACCGTGTCGGCTGACTGTGAGGAAAGGGTGTCGAGCGAGGCTAATGCCTTCTGCTGCGCCTCGTGCTCTTTGGCAGCCTCGGCAGCGGCATATTCCTCGGCCTTGCTTTTCATGCCGTCGTTCTCTCCTTCGGGAATTTCGGTGTTGAAGGCGTCGCCGACATTGCCCTCGTTCTCGTTAAGGCTGGAATACAGCAGCCATAGTATGACTATTCCGCAGAGTATCGCCGCCGGCATTACGACCAGATATTTCATCATCTTCTGCCGTTCAGCCTGCGACTTGGGCTGAAAGAGTGCGTTAATCTTCGCTTTCCATTCCTGCATCGTCATAGGCGGAGGGGGTTAAGGGTTTGACATCGCCATTGTCGGCGGCGGGCAGTTCCAGCGGGCGGATATGCTCTACCTCGACCGCCTTACGGGTGTGGCCCAGCCCTATGCGGTAGCAGGCGTGACCGAACACGAAGAAGGCGATCAGCACGAAGGCGCAGAGCATGACGCTCACAACCGTCAGCCGCTGTCTGCGGGGCAGACCGTCGCACGCCTCGCGCAAGCGTGCCGTGATTTTATCCCTGCAAAGGGATATGTATTGTCTTGGGTGTTTCATCGTTTTGTCGTTATTATGTCCTTGTTCTCTATGATTGTGAAGCCCTCGATGATGAAGCCGTTGGGGTTGTCGTCGGAGCGTGATACATTCGAGAGGCGGCAGTCGGTCACCAGCGTGCGCTGGGTCACATTGCTCTCGCGGATTATCATCTGGCGGGCGTAGGTTCTGGCCGTGTACGGGTAATTGTTGAAATCGCACACCACGCTGTCAACCTGCACCACCTGATTGATGTTTCCGGCGATAATGCGGTTGTAGTAGCCTTTCTCCGAAAAGTCGGTGTAGTAGTTGTAGGCACTCTTGTCGGAGAGTATCAGCGCACGGTTGATGTTATGCTCGATGGCCGATTTGTCAGGCGAGAGGTTGAAAAACAGCTCGTGGAAGCGTCGCACGTGTTCCCTCGCCTCCGCCGGACGATTCTGGCTCATGTCCTGCGACAAGGCGAGCATAAGCGACTTGCCGTTATCCAGCACATAAATCTTTTCTCGCTGTTTCTCGGCGAAATTGAAAGCCGAAATCAGGGCCACCGACACAACCACCGCACACATCGCCACGAACACAATGCCGAACAGCCTTATCTGACGGAAGGAGGTTTCGATGTTTTTGAGTGATTTGAATTCCATAATTTTTAAGTTATAGGTCAGAGTTATGAGTGATGAAGTAAACCTCGTCACTCGTAACTATGACTTTGTACTTCATTTTAAGAGTTTACCGGCTCGGCCCGCGACATTGCCGACCACTGCGCCGCCGACGCTGCCCGCTACCGAACCTGCCTGCATAGCAGAATTGTTGACAGCACGGTTATAGTTGCCCGCGCCCCCGGCCTGTATTATCCAGCCCGCCACAGTCGGGATTGTGAAATACCCGATGATGCCGATTATCATAAAAATGATATAGCAGGTGATTGAGCTGTCGAGGTTTGCGTTGGGATTGTTGGTCAGCTCCGATATGTCGTTCTGCAACATCAGCACCTGAATTTTCGCCAAGATTGTCGAAAAGAGGTCGGCAACCGGCAGCCATAGGTAAGT
The DNA here is from genome assembly GCA_001689495.1 of Bacteroidales bacterium M8. Taxonomy (GTDB): domain Bacteria; phylum Bacteroidota; class Bacteroidia; order Bacteroidales; family Muribaculaceae; genus Duncaniella. The sequence goes on from LUJS01000026.1 coordinate 14,978, forward strand.
CTGGATATAGCGGCAGATCCACTGCGTCAGCGTTGACTGGAAACCATCCCACACCGAGAGGGCGAAGGCAATAGGCCCGAGTATCGCCAGCACTATAAGGAAGAAAGTGCGTATCGTGTCGATTGTCAGCGACGCCGCCTGAAAGAGCATCTCCAGCAGCTCCCGGAAGAAATCCTGAATGGCTTTCTTGACCTTATACATTCCGCGCTCGATATACATTCCGGCAGCTGTGCCTATCTCGGTCACTCCCAGTTCGTCAATCTGCCTGTCAAATTCGGCATCGTCAACGAGGTAGGCTGTCGAAGGGTCGTTCATCATCGCCTCGTATTCCAGCCGGTCTTTTTCCTCGCGGTAGTGCTGCATATCGAGGGTCTGGCCCTCCAACATTCCGGCTGTGCCCTGCACAATCGGCGACATTACCGAGTTGATGGTGCCGAGGACAACGGTCGGGAAAAACATTATGCAGAAGCCGATGACGAAAGGACGGAGCAACGGGAACACATCAATGGGTTCGGCGCGTGCCAGCGACTGCCATATACGGTATGCCACATAAAAGAGCGCGCCTAATCCGGCTATCCCTTGCGCCACACCCGCCATGTCGTCGCACAGAGGCATCATCTCGTCATAGAGCGACCGCAGTATGGAATGGAGGTTGTTGAAATCTATTGCACAGAGCATAGGCATTACCAGTATTTTTCGGAGCCGTCGCCATAGAGGGCCACAACGCGCTGTGTGTCGGCTTTCTTCTTGGCGCGGAGATACGACACGCTGATGTTCTTGTTGGTGTAGTAGGCGGTCAGGTTCTTCAGACGTTTCATCTCACGATAGCAATCGTCCACCACGTCCATGCGGTCTTTGTCGGTCATGCTCAGCGTCGTTATATTCACAACCTGTTTTAAGTCGCCGAGCACGCCGTTGGCTTCTTCGAGGATACGGGTGTAGCCTGAGGCGATGGCTGAGAGTTCTGCTGATGTGAAATTCGGATCGGTCAGCATCTTTTGGAAATTGTTGACGTAGTAGCCGGAGATATTGCCGAGCATCAGGATTGTCTGCTGCACCTTGCGGGCGTCGCGCACAAGGTTGTTGACCGACTGGAGGGCGTCGTAATACTTCTTCGCCTGCTGGTAGATTTTCACTGTTTCCTGAAAATTCTTGACCATGTGGGTCGCCGTCTGCGACTCCTGCACGAGTGATTTAGAGTTGTTTACGATGGACTGCGCAATGTCGGACGGGTCTATGACAGTCCATTGGGCCGAGGCCCTGCCCGTGCCTAACAGGAGGCACAGGGCGATTAGGGGAATTATGATTTTCAGTTGTTTCATTATTCGTTTTTTAGTTGATTTTGGACGCCATGCGCCCGATTGTTCTCACTAAGGCGGTAAAAAGCCAGACAAGGGCAAGCAGGAGGGCTGCGAGAGCAGAGGCTACAGTGCCAATCACTTTTTTTGCTTTCATACATTATTTCTCTCGCCTTTCGTTGGCTAACTGTTTGATGGCCGCCTCGATGTCGCCGCCGAGCCTGCGAGCTCGGTCAAGCACCTGTACCTTCTCGGTTTCCTCTGTGGTATAGGCGAGGTATTCTTCCGGCGACACCTCGGTGGCATAGACCGCCGATTGTGTTCCGCCAAGACCAATCCACACCTCTTTGTAAAGGCGGTTGGGATTGTTCGCCATATTGATACTGAGTATCTGCGCCTTTTCCTTGTCGGTCAGACCGAGCAGCTCCTGTATCTGGTCAAAGCGGTTCATATACTTGCGCTGGTCGAGAAGTATCTTGCAGTCGGAGTTGTTGATGATGGTTTCCTTGACAATCGGCGACGATATGATGTCGTCAACCTCCTGCGTTACAACCACCGCCTCGCCGAAATATTTGCGGACAGTCTTGAACATATAGCGCATATACTCGGCCATGTTCGCCGTTGACAACGCTTTCCAAGCCTCCTCACATATCAGCATCTTGCGGACACCTTTCAGGCGGCGCATCTTGTTGATGAAGGCTTCCATAATGATGATTGTCACAACGGGGAACAGGTCTTTGTTATCGCGGATAGCATCAATCTCGAATACCACGAAACGCTTGTTGAGCAGGTCGATGTTCTCCTTTGAGTTGAGCAGGAAGTCAAAGCGGCCGCCGTGATAATACTGGCGCAGCGTCGTCAGAAAGTTGTCGATGTCGAAGTCCTGTTTGTAGATGGGGATAGGACGCTGTGCCATTTCTGCACGGTAATCGTTGCGCATGAATTCATAGAAGGAATTGAAGCATGGAACGATATTCTTGTCCTTAGCCATTTTTTCGAGGAACATCGACAACGCCGAGCCGAGTTCGCCGCTCTCGGTCTTGCTCACCCTGTCATCCTCCGATTTCCAGAGAGTGAGAAGCAGCGTCTTGATGCTGTCCTTTTTCTCGACGTCAAACACGCCGTCGTCAGTGAAAAACGGATTGAACGATATAGGCTTTTCCTCGGTGTAGGTGTAGTATATGCCGTCCTCGCCGTGTGTGCGGTTGTGGATAAGGTTGCACAGACCTTCGTAGGAGTTGCCGGTGTCGATAAGCAGCACATGGGTGCCTTGCTCGTAATATTGCCTGACGAGGTGGTTTGTGAAAAACGACTTGCCGCTGCCCGACGGCCCGAGAATGAATTTGTTGCGGTTGGTCGTCACACCCTTTTTCATCGGTTCGTCGGATATGTCCAAATGTACGGGTTTGCCCGTGAGTCGGTCCACCATCTTTATGCCGAATGGGGATAGAGAGGAACGGTAGTTCGTTTCGGCAGTGAAGAAGCACACGGCAGGCTCGATGAATGTGTAGAAACTTTCCTCGGCGGGGAAGTCGGCCTCGTTGCCGGGCATTGCCGCCCAGAACAGCGTCGGGCAGTCTATGGTGTTGTGCCTCGGCATACACCCCATAGTGGCGAGCTGACCGCCGACATCGTTTTTGATCCTGCGCAGTTCCTCGGCATCGTCGCTCCAAGCCATTATGTTGCAGTGGCAGCGCACCGAGGTCAGACCGTAGCTGTGAGCCTCGTTGAGATAGCAGTCAATCCACTCCTTGTTGATGGCGTTGCTTCGGCTGTACTTTGAAAGGGAGTTCATGTTGCGTGCCGTCTTTTCAAATCGGCTCAGGTTCTCGTCGTGATTGTCAATCAGCACATACTGGTTGTAGATGTGATTGCAAGGCAGGAGCAGCCCCACCGGAGAGGCAAACGACAGGCGGCAGTCGGAGCGGTCGGTCGAGAGGCGTTCATATCGGTTGTCGGTACTGACCTTGCCGGGCAGGTCTTCGGTGTCGGAGAGCGTGTGCAAGCATAGCAGCTTGTCGCCGACACGCATCTCTTTTGCCGATAGGTCTATATCTTCGAGGCAGGTCACATCATCAAGCGACAGCGACATATATTTCTCGATGATGCCCGATTTCGTTTCGGTGCCTAAAATGTCATCGTCACCCAGACGGATCAGACGGATATAGCCGGTGTCGTTGATAATGCGCTCAAATTGCTCGACGGCCTCCATGAAACGCACAATCATTTCGTGATTGAGTTCCTTCGGCGTGATACGCCCCCGGCAGAGTGTGGAGAAATTCGACTGCTGGCGCATACGCTCCTTTGTGGTCTTTGTCAGGAACAGGTAACACTTGTGCGCAAGATACGGACGCTCGCTGAAATGACGTTCAAAGGAGCGGTCAAGGAACGACAGGTTGTCTTTGTCAAGCTCCGGGCGGTAGTTTTCGCTCACAAACCAGTCCTGCTTATGAACCACCGAGTAATGCGGCAGCACCTTGATAGCCTTGCACCATGCGGCGTGCATGGCCTCGTATTCCTGCGAAGTCACCGTGAACAGCTCCGGGAGGCTGACCTCGTAGGCCACCGTTATGTCGGCGTCCTTCGAGATTATGCAGCCATGTTCCACAGCCAACAGCGGCAGCTTGCTTTCGAGGGTTGTTGCTTTGAGGGTGTTTCTCATTTTCTTCTTCCTTTAATCAGTCGGTTAAGACGCAGACGGTTGATGATATAGCGGGGGCGGTACTTGACGGATGTCAGTTTCATAAGCCCGTACTGGCCGTACTTGCCGTTGAGCCTGAAAGTGTACCAGACTAATACCGAGGCACTGACGGCTCCGAATCCTATGCAGAACCTTTGGGGCAGTCCGCACATATACATGATGACGAACAGCACGAAGTCGGCAATCAGACCTCCGGCGAAGATGAACAGGTACTGCGCCTTCAGCCCCTTGTATTCCACCGTCCTGCCTATACCTTTATTTATGGTGTATTCCGGCATCAGAGGAAGAATGAACGGAGGATAGTCGCCGCGACGATAAGGAAGATACAGGCACCGAACCACGAGGCAGCGGTCTTGCTCGTGTCGGGATCGCCGGAGCTGAATTTACCATACACCTTGACGCCGCCGATAAGACCGACCACCGCGCCGATGGCGTAGATCAGTTTGGTGCCGGGGTCGAAATACGAGGTCACCATTGATGTCGCCTCGTTGATGCCCGCCAGACCGTTGCCGGCGGCCCACATCTGCACGGCGGCAGTGAGCAGGAGCATTGCCGCCATAGGTCGGCGCATATGCGGCGCGTTCATGAACGCCACGATACGGTTGTAGATGTTTTTGAGAAATTTAGTCATAAATTTTTCGCTTTTGGGATTGATGTTTTGGGAGTGGATTTAGTGGTGGTTTCAGTGGAAAATGTTGAAGTCAACGGAATCCACATCTGTTGTGTCGATGTCGGCGTGGAACACAATCTTCTTTGCCGGCGATGAAGGCTGTTCAGTTGACACGGGAGCATTTTCGGTTACGGGAGTCTGGGGCAAGCGGCACTCAATCATGAGTATCTTCTTACGCACGACGGGGTCAAGACGGATTTTTTCAATTATCTGCGTACCCTCTATGTCGGGAAGGACACGGCGGGCAACCTCCTCATCGGCGGGAGATGTCGATTGACCTTTCAGCACTTTCACGGTGGTGCTGATGTCGTCGAAGTCACTGCCGCCGGCCCTCGGACTTTCAGGAGGGATTTCCTCTCCGGTCAGTTCACTCACCGAATTGTGCATGAATACCTCGTCAAGTTTGTCAACAGGTATCTGCAACGGGTGTTCCGGCTCCGGATTATCGGGCAGCCCGGCATCGGACGGTTTGCCATATTCCTTGATGATAAGCGGAATGACCTCGCGGGCAGCCTCCTTGAAAGCCTCCTTGAATTCGTTGACGTCGAAAGTGCTTTTGCCGACAACACTTTCTTCATCCGGCATTTCTTCTGTTTCGGGAGGAGGCGCAGGTTCGGGGGCGGTTTCCCCTGATTGCGAGGGCGCGGTGTCAGGTTTTGTCAGCACCTTGCGTATGAGCCACACATTACTTGCCAGCAGAGCGATGATAAGTATCGTTTCCATTAGAACAGATCTTCGTTATTACTGTCAAACACGCTCTGCATGACCGATTGGTGATGTGCAAAGTGGTCGAGCAGGATTTCCGAAACATAGGAGCCGATTGACACCCCGTTTTTGCCGAGCGTCTTTATCATGCGGCTCAGCACGGCATGGACTTCGGGATAGATGTATGCTTTTGTGCCGGACTTGACGGTGTGGGGAGTGAGAAACTGACTTATGTATTTCTCTCTTGCCTCCGAAGCCCGCTGTTCGACCTCCGAAGGTTCAGTCACTGCGATAGTGACTATATGTGATTTAGTTTTTGTCATTCGGTTATAACTTTGTGTTGATTATGTCTGCGTATTCCTTGAAATGGACCGCAAGCACATTGTTTATATATGCCTTGATGGAACAGACCCTGCCACGCTTGCCGCTGAAAAGAATCCTGCGTATTTTCCAGATGAATTCCGGCGCAATCTCGGTAGGATGGAATTTATCTTCCGGCGACATATAGGTCATGTTGCGCACAAACAAATCCATAAACTGTTGCTCCCTGTCAGGGCTGATTTCATCGTTTTCAGGCTTTGGAGAATCTATATTGCCATTTGGCGGCATATCTGCGGATTTTTCGGGCGAGATTTCCACCTGAGGCTTCATTTTCAGCGAGGAAAGGGAGGAGGACTCCTCGCGGAAAGACCTGATGAATTCATCGGGGTCGATTTCTGACTCATATTTCTTGGCCATAGGTGTCAGAGCTTGAGTATGCCGAGCAGTTCATCGGAAAGCTCGGGCAGACGGGTACCTTTGAGCAGAGTCTTGTCGGGAGGCATGACGGTGGAGCGGAACACGGCGCGGTTGAGTGTCTTTGACCCTTCGCGGCGGTATTTCTTGGTATCGGGTATGCGTGTCTTCAGTGTCTGCAAACCGTATTCCTCGAAGATCGCCTCATACTGGTCGTAGAGGTCGGTTTTCTCCCGGGCATCGACGAGGTTCCAGAGCATATACATATCCTTGACCTGCGTGCGGCCGGTGGTCAGCCATTCCTGTATCTTCAGGGCAAAGGCAAGGGAGCTTTCAAGAATCACCTTGTCGGCGGCGACAGGAACGATGACGGTATCCATGCAGTTGAGGATATTGACAACACCGCGATTATTGACTGTGCCGGGCAGGTCGAAGAAAACGATGTCGATTTCGTTGCCGGCCTCGATGATCTCACGGACTTTCTGCATGGCTTCTTCCGGTTTTGCCGTCAGCAGCGGGTATGGTGCCAGCTTTGTAAGCCGGAGGTTGTCGGAAAACAATTTCTTGAACTGGGGGCTGCACTCTATGAGTTCCTTGTCGCGCTCACGCATCTCCTCGATGCTGTATTGCGGATAGTCGCAGTCCACGACAAGGATTTTGAGTCCCCGCAGGTAGTATAGGTAACTCGCCGCAAGAACGGTCAGAGTCGTTTTGCCTGCTCCGCCTTTCTGGGTGGAGAAAGCGACAAATTTGGGGTCTGTCATAAATTTCTAATTGGGATGGATGTAGTGGTGTATGTACAGCGGTGGCCGTCAGCGTATGACCTGACACGGTAAGACCGGGGCTTGAAACTTGCCGGGCGCAGCCATTTCGGGCGGCTTGGGATGTGCGGTGGGGGTACAGCTTTCTTCATCGCGCGGCGGCGACCTTCCTCCGCTGTCTGGAGGGCATCGGCTAAGTATTCCGGGAGTTTTTCTTGTTTTCAGTCATTCTCTTTCAGTTTAATTGGGGATAAAGTGGTGTTGTTTGTCTGCTCACAACCTTCTTGTAGCCGGCTGGCCATAGGAAGGAAGGTCGCAGGGTTGTCATTTATGTTCCTTGTAACATCGGTTGCCTGCTTTATAGGAAGATTTCAACATTGTCATTCAGGAAGCAATCTCTATATCTATAAACTTTTTTAGATTGTTCGGAAGGACGCTGTCTATATCTATATATAGCGGTCTTGCAAGGTTACAGGAAACATTCCTGACAGATTAGAAATCTTGCTTGCAGTTCAATGGGAAAGTTCGCAATATAATAAGTAAGTTGACTTCCTTGAAGGCGAGCTTGAGAACTAATCTCTACACAAAGAAACAAAATTAAATCCATTTTGTCAAGCCCTCTAAATTTCTAATTTTCTATCCGTGAACCGATTGTCCGACTATGTCCAAGTATGTCCGGTTATGTCCGAAAAGCAGGGCTGAATTTTTAACATTTCGGATTGAAATATTTTTTGTCTTGCCGCAGCGTGTCCGGTCACAGGCATGATAACCGCACAAAAAATCTTCTCGCCGTTAGCAAATCCGGGATTATTTTCGTATCTTTATGTAAGCGTCACGAGGATTTGATCCAACCAAAACCGGAATGAGGCTTTGTTCCCGCAGCCGAAGTGACAACCGGGCGTCATCAGGCTGAAAGCATCTCATTTATATAGGTTGGAATGTCCACATAGACATAGCAAGGTATGTGCCGCGATGCACGCAATTAAAATTGCTGCACACGACACCCTTGCCATGACAAGCATGGGGCAATTTACTCCGAAGTCGTAAATTCTCTATGACATTACAGGGCATAAATCCGTCGCAACGCTGAAACACCACTTTAATCCACAAATAAAATGAGTAACAATTATCGAAATGCGGGGCGGAAGCCCAAACTTGACCCGACTGCGTTCAGATGCACGGTCAATTTCAACGCACACGAACAGGCGCAGCTGCTCGCCATGCACGAGCGTTCAGGAGTGGAGTCGATGGCTTCATTCATCAAAATGCAGTTTTTCGGAAAGCCTTTCAAGGTATTTACCGTTGACGAGAATACCCGTGTGTTCATTGACCGCCTGTCGGCTCTCAATTCCCAGTACCGCACTATCGGGGTTTCATACGACATGGTTGTCAAGACCCTCCGAGAGAATTTTACCGAAAAGAAAGCCATGACCGCGCTCTATAAGCTGGAACAGCTTACCATAGAACTGGCAAAGGTCAACTGCGAGATTGTCGCACTCGCCAATAAATTTGACGAGCGATGGTCGCAAAAATCTCTTTAGGAAATTCACTCTACGGCGCACTGGCATACAACGGCGAGAAGATTAACAAGGAGAAAGGCCGTCTGCTTGATACCAACAAGATTTTCAATGACGGCAGCGGCACTATCAATATAAGACGTGCCTATGAGGATTTTCTCAGGTGGATGCCTGCTGCTACCAGAACCGAGCGACCGATGATGCACATCTCGCTGAATCCGCACCCCGATGACCGGCTTAGCGATTCCGATTTCACGCGGCTTGCGCATGAGTATATGGATAAAATGGGCTTTGCCGATATGCCTTACATGATTTACAAGCATGAGGACATCGACCGCCACCATATACATATTGTCGCGCTGCGGGTGGGAACGGACGGACGCTGCATATCCGACAAGAACAATTTTTACCGGAGCAAGAATATCTGTCGGGAGCTGGAGCAGAAATACAATCTTCGCCCTGCCGAGCGTGCGAAAATCACACCGGATATGCCCATACGCAAGATTGACCCCAACGGCGACATAAAGCGACAAGTCGCCAACACGGTCAAAATGGTGGGTATGCGGTATAAGTTCCAGAGCATAGGCGAGTATAATGCGGTACTCGGACTTTATAACGTGAAATGTGAGCAGACCGACGGTCGTGTCAACGGCCGGGAGTATCACGGACTGGTATATTTCGCCACTGATGACGAAGGGAAGGTCATTGCAACACCTTTCAAGGCATCGCGCCTCGGCAAATTCGCAAGCCGCACGGCAATCGACAGTCGTTTCGAGAGAAGGACAAGGTTGACATCGCCCCGATCAAACGCAAAGTCACTGAAGCACTTTCGCAATCCGGGAGCAAGGATGTTTTTGTAGCTGGGCTTAAAGAGCGAGACATCGACGTTGTTTTCCGCTATACTGAAGAAGGGCGCATCTATGGCGTGACCTTTGTTGATCACGAAACAATGACCGCACTCAACGGCTCCAGACTCGGCAAGGAATACTCGGCAAACGCTCTAAACGAGCGGTTCAGTCATACCGGGCAGACCGAAATCGAAATGCCGGTTGTAAATGTGACACCGCAAGAGAAAAGCACCAACCAAGAGCCGGAAACTGCACCTCGTCACACAGCAACGCATACCGTATCGCAGCATGACCGCAGCCATTCCGACAATAACGGCAATGAAGATTTCCTGTTGCCGGGCCTCGACCTGTTCCAGCAGGGGCAGTCGTTCAATCCCGATGAGGAAGAATTCCGCCGCCGGATGCAGCGTAAGAAGAAAAAGGGTCGCAGACCTAAGTTTTAATCTCTAATCTCCCATATTTATGAGCCAACAGGAAGATGATCTCAGGGCGTTGGCAAAGATTATGGACTTCCTTCGGGCAGTCAGCATAGTCCTTGTTGTCGCCAATCTATACTGGTTTACCCGTGTGGAAACGGTTGAAAGCGGCTGGTTTTACGATACAACTTATAAAATATGCGCCAATTTCAACAGAACCTGCGAACTATTCAGCACCACTTTCAACGCCAAACTTTTCGCGCTTTTGCTCCTTGCCCTCTCTTGCTTCGGGACCAAAGGTGTGAAGAACGAAAAGATTACATGGCGTCACATCGGCATAGCCGTCGTTACCGGACTTATTCTGTTCCTCCTCAACTGGTGGACACTCGACGCCGGTATGCGCTATGTCTATATCACAACGACAATCTCAGGCTATGTATGCCTGCTGATGGGCGGTATATGGATAAGCCGCAGACTGAAAAACGACATGATGGACGACCGTTTCAATGATGAGAACGAAAGTTTCATGCAGGAAACACGCTGTCTTGAAAACGAGTATTCGGTAAATCTGCCTACAAAATTCTACTATGAGAAGAAATGGCATCGTGGTTGGGTGAATGTCGTGAACCCTTTTAGAGCCTCGATAGTCCTCGGCACTCCCGGCTCGGGCAAGTCGTATGCGGTAATCAATTCCTTTATCAAACAGCAGATTGAGAAAGGATTTGCCGCCTATATCTACGATTTCAAGTTTCCCGACCTGACAACCATAGCCTACAATCATATGCTGACGCATCAGGATGGCTACGGCAAGGTCAAGCCGAAATTCTATGTGATAAATTTCGATGATCCGGAGCGCAGCCACCGCTGTAACCCCATACATCCCGATTTCATGACGGATATTGCCGACGCTTACGAGAGCAGCTACACCATCATGATGAACCTTAACCGAAATTGGGTGCAAAAACAGGGAGATTTCTTTGTGGAGTCGCCGATTGTGCTGTTCGCGGCAATAATCTATTTCCTGAAGATTTATAAGGATGGCATTTACTGTACCTTTCCCCATGCGATTGAGTTGCTGAACCGTCGCTATGAAGACCTGTTCCCGATACTCACATCATATCCGGAGCTGGAAAACTACCTTTCGCCATTCATGGACGCATGGCAGGGAGGGGCGGCAGAGCAGCTTATGGGGCAGATTGCATCGGCTAAAATACCTCTCTCGCGTATGATTTCCCCGCAGCTTTACTGGGTAATGACCGGCGATGATTTCACTCTCGACATCAATAATCCAGAAGCCCCAAAGATTTTATGTGTAGGAAACAACCCTGACCGCCAAAACATCTATGGCGCAGCCCTCGGCCTCTATAATTCCCGCATTGTCAAAATCATCAACAAGAAAGGAAAACTCAAAAGCGGGGTGCTTATAGACGAGCTTCCCACGATTTATTTCAAAGGTCTGGATAATCTTATAGCCACAGCCCGAAGCAACAAAGTTGCCGTTTGCCTCGGTTTTCAGGACTTTTCCCAGCTCAAACGCGACTATGGCGATAAGGAAGCGGCAGTCGTGATGAACACCGTCGGCAATATCTTCTCCGGTCAGGTCGTGGGAGAAACCGCCAAGACGCTCTCGGAACGCTTCGGTAAGGTTTTGCAGAAACGGCAGTCTATCTCAATCAACCGACAGGACATCAGCCATTCGATAAACACGCAGATGGACAGCCTAATTCCACCGAGCAAAATCTCCACTCTCACGCAGGGTATGTTCGTGGGTGCTGTGTGCGACAACATTGACGAGCGCATAGACCAGAAGATATTTCATGCCGAGATAGTGATTGACAGCGCGAAAGTCAATGCCGAGATGAAACGATACAAGCCAATCCCGGTTCTGACGGACTTTCAGGACCCCACGCCCGACCGCAGTCAGATGAAAGCTATTATCCAGAAGAACTATGAAAAGGTCAAGGCTGACGTGATACAGATAATCAAAGATGAAAAAGCACGCCTCGCCAGTGACCCGGAGTTATCCCGACTCCTTCAACATTAACCCACCACTAAAACATCCGCAATCATGTTAGAAATTGACAGAGGTTTCCAAGACCTCGACTACTACCGCCTGTATCTGCTGCGATACCTTTCGCACAACCACTATGATGTAGAACCCGACCATCCCCAAATCGCAGCCAATGCCGATCTTGCCCTCGATATGTTTGAGTCGGCACGCCGCTACGGAGCGTCAGTGCCGGAGGCGGAGGAATTCGCCATGTCGGTGTTGTTCATCAACATCGGCGAATCGGAGTTCGACATCGTTGCCGACATCATTCTTGAACAGTTCGGCGACACGATGAATGTTGACTACGAGCCTGCCGCCCATTACTGGACGCAGCTTGTGCTTGACAATCTTCCCGGACTGTTTGACGGTTTTGACCGATGTGAAATCGGCATCGACCGTGAGGAACTTGACGCAAAACGTGATGTGCTTATCGGACGCATCGTAACTTTCTGCGAGGACAATGGCTTATAACCGTTTGCAGAAAATGCGTGACAACATCGAGGCTATCCGCTGTGCGCTGCGCCTCGGTGTCGAGGGCAGATCACCGGACAACGACGAGTGGGATACACTCTCTAAGTATGCCGGATTCGGCGGACTCAAATGTATCCTCAATGACGCCACAGAGCTTTCGGACGCTGAGAAATGGGCTAAATCCGATATTCCATTGTTTGCGCCGACAGTAGAACTGCGTCAGCTTATACATGATTATTCCACTGATGACAGGGAGTTTGACCGCTACATGAAAGCGTTGCAGGCTTCGGTCCTCACGGCTTACTATACTCCCAAGCACGTTGTCGAGGCTATATCGCAAAGTCTTCAGTATGCGGGTATAGAGCCTAAGCGGGTGCTTGACCCGAGTGCCGGAATCGGTGCTTTCGTTGATGCCTTTACTTGGATTAACCCGCGTGCCGAGATTGTGGCGTTTGAAAAAGATCCGCTCACTGCCAAGATACTTGCGCAGATGTATCCCGGTTCGACTGTAAGAGCCGAGGGTTTTGAACGTATTGAACAGGATAAGTGCGGATATTTCGATGTCGCCTCGTCGAATATTCCATTCGGCGACATCGCCGTGTCAGACCCGGTTTTCGCCACAAGTGACATTTCAGCCTACAAACAGTCTGTCAAGGCTATACACAACTATTTCTTCCTGAAAGGTCTTGATGCCGTGCGCGAGGGCGGAATCGTGGCGTTCATAACGTCGCAGGGCGTCATGAACACCTCCAAGCCGCTTATACGCACCGAGCTTGTGAAACGCGCCGACCTTGTGTGCGCATTGCGTCTGCCCAACAATACATTTACCGACTCGGCTAACACCGAGGTCGGCAGTGACCTCATAATATTCCAGAAACATTCAGGAAAGACGGATTTGAACGAGGTTGAAAAGCAGTTTGTCGTTGCGGTCAAGGATGAGCAGACCGGGATAAGCAACAACCGTTATTTCATCGAAAATCCGCAGCATATCATCTGCACAGGCAGCAAAATTGGTACTGACCCATACGGAAAACCGGCGATACTGTATAGGCACGACGGCGGCGAGGAAAGTATAGGCGACGATATGTGCAAGGCTCTGAATGAAGCCCTGCATGAGCGTCTTGACCTTGACCGATACAATGAAATTCCGTATAAAAAGGTGCATATTATTGAACCTCCTGAAAAAGATGTCGCACCGGATATTGAAGATGTGGAAGCCGAGGTTGTTGTGCCGGAAATGAAACCGCAGGCAGAACCTGCCGAGATTGAAACGGCATATCAGGACCCGGTGCCAGACTATACCAATAACCCGGACCCCAAAATTATGATGTATAATCTTTTCGGGGAGCTGGTAGAAATTCCCGGCAGAAAGAAAAGACGCAGTTCCCGACAAGGGCTTCCGAAAACGCAGAAGGAACAGAAACCCCAAAAGGACACCCCGAAACAGACTGTGACCAAAGTAAAGGAACAGCCAAAGGATGCGCCGCAACAGGTTGAGCCGGTAAAGCTCAACCCCAACAGGCTCACACCCGAGGAACTGGAATTTTACGGAGCGTTGAACTGGGAGGACAATCCGCCAATTAACGGATTTTACACCTCGATGATGGAACTCGCCCATGCGCAGCTCGCAGAGATCGAGGCGGAACGCATCAAACGTGAACAGGCGGAACAGCAGGAGCAGTCCGAAATCAATGACGGCAAGCCATACATCGAAATGACCGAGGGCTATTTTGTTCCCGGCGGAACAAATAGCCCGAGCAAAACTACTGTCTTGCCGCTTGAGCAAGAAAGTGGGCAACCCGATATGTCGCCTCGGCCTTTTTCCGAGGACATACAGTTTTTCCACAAGAATGGCTCAATGGTGTGTGATAACGGTCGGGTCGGTTTTCTTTCGGATGTCAACCGCATGGGAGCGTTGTTTACCCCGTTGTCACTAAAGCCGGAGCAGGCTGAACGCGCCATGCTCTATATAACCCTGTCGGAAACATTCCAGCAGCTCTATCACTACGAGGCGGAAACCCATGAGGCGAGTCCTGATCTGCGCGAGCATCTCAACCAGTATTATGACGAGTTTGTGGAAAAATACGGCAATCTCAATGAGCGTGCAAATGTGAAGTTCATAAAGATGGACGCCAACGGCTGCGATGCTCTTGCTCTGGAGCGTGGCGATAACGGTCTGTTTGTCAAGGCAGACATCTTCTACCATCCCATAGCATTTGCTCTTGATGATGTTGCGTCGGTTGACACACCGACTGAGGCTCTTGCCGCATCTCTCAACCGTTACGGATATGTTGACCTCGATTATATGACAGGACTTGTCGGCATAAGTGAGGCGGAGATGATTGACAATCTTAAAGGTCACATCTATTACAATCCGCTGGTGGGCGACTATGAGATTACCGACCGCTTTATTTCCGGAAACGTCATAAGCAAGGCGGAGCAGATTGAACAGTGGATTACAGACCATGAGGCCGACGACCCGCGTGTCAATGAGTCACTTGAAGCATTGAAGGCGGCTTATCCCGAGAGAATACAGTTTGAGGAACTTGACTTCAATTTCGGGGAGAGATGGATACCGACCGGTGTCTATTCCGCCTATATGTCACAGCTGTTTGATACAAATGTGAAAATCGCTTACTCCGATTCTCTTGACCAGTTTTTCTGCGATAACGCTTTTGACACCCATATAATAAAAGAGGTATATAAAGTAAAAGCACAAAGCCGCAATTACGACGGTATGGCACTGCTTGAACACGCGCTGCACAACACTGTTCCTGAAATTCGCAAGACAATCGGCAAGGATGCCAACGGCAACGATGTCAAGGTGCTTGACACCGAGGCTATTCAGCTTGCAAGCACCAAAATTGATGAAATCCGCAACGGTTTCCCGGAATGGCTTGAAGCGCAGTCCGATGAGTTCAAGGACAGACTTGTGGATATGTATAACCGCAAGTTCAACTGTTTTGTGCGGCCACGTTTCGACGGTTCGCACCAGACTTTCCCTGACCTCAATATGAAAATGCTGTCGGACAAGATGGGCGTAAACTCCATTTACCAGTCGCAGAAAGACTGTATATGGATGCTGTTGCAGAATGGCGGCGGTATCGCCGACCATGAGGTCGGTACCGGTAAAACACTGATTATGTGTATAGCAGCCCACGAAATGAAGCGTCTTGGGCTTGCCCACAAGCCGATTATCATAGGTTTGAAAGCCAATGTCATGGCTATTGCGGAAACGTATAAGACGGCGTATCCTAATGCCCGTATTCTCTTTGCCGATGAAAAGTCGTTTGCCACAGCCAACCGCCTTAAATTTTTCCGCAATATGCAGAACAATGATTACGACTGCATTATTATGTCGCACGAGCAGTTCGGCAAGATACCGCAGTCGCGTGAGATGCAGGAGGAAATCTTGCAGGCGGAGCTTGACACCGTTGACGAGAACCTGAAAGTCATCGAGGATCAGGGCGGCGAAATTACCAGAAGTATGCGCAAGGGGCTAATCAAGCGAAAGGAGAACCTCAGTGCAAGACTTGACACCGTGCGCTACAAAATGGACCAACAACGCGATGAGGAAATACTTGATTTCCGCAGTATGGGCATAGACCATATTTTCATCGACGAGAGCCACCAGTTCAAAAACCTCACATTCAATACCCGCCATACCCGTGTTGCCGGACTCGGCAATTCAGAAGGCAGCAACCGCGCCCTCAATCTTCTTTATGCAATACGCACCATTCAGGAACGCACCGGCAAAGACCTCGGCGCGACTTTCCTCAGTGGTACCACTATCAGCAACTCGTTGACCGAGCTGTATCTGCTTTTCAAGTATCTGCGCCCGAAGGCTCTTGAAAGTCAGGATATTCATTGCTTTGACTCGTGGGCTGCGATTTTCTCACAGAAGGTCACTGACTTTGAGTTCACAGTAACTAACGACATCAAGGCAAAGGAACGCTTCCGTTATTTCATCAAGGTGCCGGAGCTGGCGGCATTTTACAATGAGGTCACAGACTACCGCACGGCCGAGGACGTTGGTGTTGACCGCCCCGAAAAGAACGAGATACTGCATAACATACCGCCGACGCCTGAACAGGAAGAATTTATCGAGAAGCTCATGCTGTTTGCAAAGACAGGCGACGCTACCATTCTCGGCCGTCTGCCGTTGTCGGACAGCGAGGACAAGGCGCGTATGCTGATTGCGACGGATTATGCCCGAAAAATGGCTCTCGATATGCGTATGATTGACCCGGAATATGGCGATAATCCCGACAACAAGGCGAGCCACTGCGCACGCATGATAGCGGAGTATTACCGCAAGTTTGATGAACACAAAGGCACGCAGTTTGTATTTTCCGACCTCGGAACATACAAGCCGGGCGAGTGGAACGTGTATTCCGAAATCAAGCGTAAACTTGTGGAGGACTACGGCATACCGCCGGAGGAAATCCGTTTCATTCAGGAGTGCAAGACGCAACGGTCAAAGAACGCTATGATTGACGCCATGAACCGGGGAGATGTGCGTGTGCTTTTCGGCTCCACTTCCATGCTTGGCACAGGTGTCAATGCCCAGCAGCGTGCCGTCGCGGTCCATCATCTTGACAGCCCTTGGCGACCGTCTGATCTGGAGCAACGTGAGGGCCGAGCCATACGAAAGGGCAACGAGGTTGCGAAGCTATATAATGACAACAAGGTGGATGTCATCATATATGCCGTTGAACGCTCTCTCGATGCCTACAAGTTCAATCTGCTACATTGCAAGCAGACATTCATAGCACAGTTGAAACGCGGTGCAATGGGGGCGCGTGTCATTGATGAAGGCAGCTCGGATGAAAAGACCGGCATGAACTATTCGGAATATGTGGCAGTGCTGTCGGGTAACACTGACCTGTTGGAAAAGGCAAAACTTGAAAAGCGTGTCGCCGCTTTGGAGAGTGAACGTCGCTCGTTCAACAAAGGTCGTGGCGACACCAATGCAAAGCTGCGAAGCCTCAATGATGATATAGCCAAAAACGAAATCATCATCGGCAAAATGCAGGCAGATCAGGAACGCTACGCCGGGCAGGTTCAACGTGACGGAGAAGGCAACCCTGTCAACGCCCTTAAAGTGGATAACTGTCAGTTTACCGACGAGGAAAAAATGGGCAAGCATCTTCAGGGATTGGCTGAGCGCACCAATACACACGGCGAATATGTGCGCGTCGGCGAAATCTACGGTTTCCCGATTAGCATTATTTCGGAGAAAACAATCAAAGACGGTGTTGAAGCTGTGCAGAACCGTTTTGTGGTCGAGGGTAACTACAAATACAAGTATAACAACGGTCTTATAGCCATGAGCGACACCCATGCCGCCTGCACCAATTTCGTCAAGGCTCTTGAGCGACTGCCGGAGATAATCCAGCAACATATCGACCGCACGGAAAAGATGAAAGCCGATGTGCCGACATTAGAAGCCATCGTCAACCGCGTATGGAGCAAAGAGGACGAACTCAAAGACCTCCGGGCCCAACTGACCGGACTTGACAAGAAAATCACCGCCGAACTTGCAGCCAAGAATGAAGAACAAAACAGCGAGGAAAACAAGCAGGTCAACGCAGTAGAGGCACCAGCCCAATCCAATGACACCAAGAAGTCAATGGTGGCAGAACCTATTGAAACTTATAGTAGTTTGCGTATTTTGCCGAGACGGTCGGCATATCATCCCTGAATAAACAAACCGCAGTGATTTAGATAATTCTAATTCGCTGCGGTTTTTGTTGTCCGACAATGTTCAACTGTGTCCATGTGAACTACGATTACAGATGTAACTCCTCTCTTATAGGAGTGTCATGACCTGCATTTTAACCATACTAATCGGAGCCACTCCATAAGAACCGGTCGAATAATTTGATGCTCTTTTACAAGGCATCTATAAACTACTCCGATTTAGAATTAAATGATATTATAGTGGTATAAAGCATTGTAAATGCCATTATTGTCAATATCATCAGTGATGTAATCTGCCACTCTTTTCAATACTTCGTTTGCATTTCCCATTGCTATGCCAATACCAGATTGTTTAATGATGGATAGGTCGTTTCCACCGTCTCCAAATGCCATCGTCTCTGAAATATCAAAACCTCGATAAGCGGCAATTCCTTCAAGACCTTTGGCTTTACTTACACCTTTGGCTGTGAAATCAGCAAATTCCGGGCACCATCGTCCTGATTCGATGCCTGAAAGAGATGTCAGTATCTCCAATTCCTGTTTTTCACTTATGAATGGCGTTAGCTGAAGTATTCTTTGAGTAGTCAATATATCATCAATGGGCAGTTCAAACTCGATATCAGGCACATTTAGCAATTTACTGATGTGCCTGACTTTCTGAGCGTCTGATGCCGTGTTGTACATTGTAAGGTTGTTTTCGCCGACAACCATACAAGGAAAACCCCACTCCCGTGACTTGTCTATTACATATCTGACTTCATCCTTTGGAATAGGACTGCACGAAATCACTTTGTTACCGATAAAGCAATATGCTCCATTGGTTGTGATATAACCATCTATCAGATGTCCTATCTGGCTGAGATTGTTTATCAGTGCGTATGGTCGGCCGGTAGAAATATATATTTCCACGCCATTGGCTTTAGCGGTTTCTAATGCTTTCACTGTCGAGGCAGGAATACAATGCGTTTTGAAGCTGACGAGAGTACCATCTATATCGAAAAACAATGCTTTAATCATGCGTGCTAAAGAAATTTGGATATTATCAAAAGCAGTTTATTTATCATGGCCAGACACCAATTCATTCACAGCTTCCTCTATCTTGTTGAGCAATTCAGCGGGTATAGTTTCTTTGACAATTCGATGGGAGTAGTCTGTCATGCTACGCGCCTTATCTGTCCTTAGGAATTTTGGATCAAGCCCTTTACTCCCGAGTCTCCAACGATCGAGGGCGTCTGCATCTTTGAAGATTGCATAAAGTTTCAGCATCCTGTCGGACTCCACGCCGAAATGCTTTCGGATAGCCTCTTTACCGACAGCGTCATCAAGGTCATGGTAACGCATAAGGAACGCTGATTCGGGATGAAACTCAATGTCGCCGTTGTCTCGGCAGAATTGCTCATAATATACTGCCGCTCTTGCACCATGACCGGTATCAAGATACTCATCCTGTCGGCGTGTATCATGAAACATGGCGGCATGTGCGAGAATGTCAAGAGCATCACTGACGTCTCCGGATATATTTTCGCCCAATATCAGAGCATAGAGAAGAACGCGCTCACAGTGTGCAGTGGCGTGAATCTCACTGTCGGGCATATTGAATCTGACACGACGATACATATAGTCGTCCCACTGCAAAAGCTTCTCTCTTACAGCGGGCGACAGTTTCTCTATTTCTGATTTAGGTATATTCATTGTCTCAACAGTCTTAATGATTCCGCAAGGTCGCCCGGCAAGGCGATGGATTTGGATGCAATTTCATTGGGCACATAAATCTCGTGCGGGAGATTGAGAGTGATGTATGTGGCATTTGGTTCGCGTGCTGCAATCTGCATCATCGGCAGTTTTATGAGTCTGTTGCGGCTTCCGATGCCGAGTTCAAGCAACACAATGTGTTTGCCATGCCAGCGTGAGAGAAATTCGTTGACTTGTGCCTGTTTGTTTTTTGGTGCGTCGCCGTTGATAAGGTCCCTGAAAGTACCCTCGATTTCCCATACTATCTCGGCCGGGAATCCGGCTTTTTCAAGATGCTCATCGGCATTGGTGGTAAGTACGAAACAAGGTTTGTCTCCAACAATAGTCCGGAGGTCAGTCATGACAGCCGATGGCGTATAGTTATCCACCCATAGGCGGACAAGCCTGCTGACATACTGCTTATAATCCTCCTTAGACATGTGTTTTGCGAACACACCGTCAAGCACGGAACGTATGCCGTATCGCTTATGGAAATCACCGAACTGACTGCGGAACATCTCATTATCTGCGAAGATGTTGTAGCCCTCCGAGATGGAAAGCCCGTTGCTTGCACCTATTAGAATGGCTTCTGCATTTTCCAATGCAGAATAAGCCTTTGCAATATTATCATCCATCTTAAATCTCTTTGGTAAATGTGAATAGCCTGTATTCCTCTTGTTCTGAAGAATATTCAGGTATGAGCAGACTTGACTGTTCTATGAATCCATGAGCTGGATAATACTCAAAAGAGCATGTCGTATCTGTCCATAATGCCATACGGTTATAGCCTCGTTTACGAAGTATCTCAGTTACGTAATTAAGCAAAAGCTTTCCGTATCCATTGGCAGTACTCATAAACAGAGCCAGTTTGAAGGTCTTGCAATCAAGTAACTTTCTACATTCTTCGTCGGCTTTTATATGATAGGCCCTTTGGGTCATAAGCCATTCCCGTTCTTTGTCATTAAGAACGGATAACTGATATTCATAAAAATCTTCGGGGTGCGACATGGAATCTGCCGTCCCTGCGAAAACTACCGCTATAATCTTCCCTCCTTCGGCTATTTTGAAAGAGAGTTCCGGTTCTATATAATTGTTTCTGACAATCATTCCGCAAGCGGCTTTCAGGAGACTATCCGATGTGTCGGCAAAATAATCTTTCCAACATTCAGCTACTAATTCAGTTATTTCCGGAATATCTTCCGGTGTTACCGGTTGTATTTCAAACATATCAGTATATCTTTCCTGAGTCAAAAATATTCTTCCTGTCCTCTCGTACTAAATGATCGGTAGGTTTGCCGAGAGCTTCTCTCAACACAAAGGCGATGTCATCCTGTATGTCAAGGCTCTTGGATGCTATCTCCTTGGGAATAATGGCGTGTTTGGGGTTGACTGTGATATAGAACGCATCAGGCCACTGATAGACCATGTTCATGAAAGGCTCTTTGATGAACATCGGTGTCATCATACCCACGCCTAACTCAAGGAACAACACCTTTTTCTTCATGTTGTCTCTGAGAAATTTCATATAGCGTTCAAACTCACGCTCATATTCTTTACCTTGAAGAAATTCGCGAGAGCGGACCCAATCAACCATTTCACCGCCACACTTAGGGCATTTTGGAATTAACTTTTCAGGCAGACTATCGCCTTCTATCTTATCAATGAGATTGTAAACCATCTCCTTATTGTAATAGATAGCATCGTGACAACGCCGCTTGCACTGGAAATATCTAAAATCTCCTTGAAGCCGTGTTATACGCTCGGCGGGAAAAAGTCTGAATAACTGAGCGTCTTGATTCGTGGTCACTATGTAATAGTTTTTACCATGCAGCAATTCCGCAAGGTCTTTATAAGTTTCTCCGGTAGGGACCTCATAAAGATGTTTTATTGAACGGAGTAATAATGCCCAGTGTTCACCTATCGTCAGACGTCTGTCATAGTAGGCATCGAATAGATTGCGGACATCATACTTCTCTCGCAGGCTTCCGGCCATTTTTTTGTAATCATCATCATCCTGATAATAGAATCTGAGACCACTTGCGGCAGACATGCCAGAGGCGGTGCCTACTACTATTGCATCGGCACTATCAATCTTCTTTTTTAGAATATCTATTTTTTCTTTATCGGTCATAATATCATCTTTTTGATATTGATAACAACAATTCAGCGAATATGAGGGTTTATCAGATTTTTCGGACATACATTGCCCTGATTGCGTTAAGAACCGCCAGAATCATGACACCGACATCCGCGAAAATTGCGAGCCACATGTTGACGATACCGAAAACACCGAGTATAAGGCACACACCTTTTATACCGAGTGCCATAATTATATTTTCCCAAACAATGCGGAGGCATTTACGCGATATGCGTATTGCTTTGCCGATTTTTCGGGGATCATCATCCATAAGCACCACGTCGGCAGCCTCTATCGCAGCATCGCTTCCGACAGCACCCATAGCAATACCAAGGTCTGCACGAGACAGTACAGGTGCATCGTTAATGCCGTCGCCGACAAATGCTACCTTAGCATCTGCTTTGGTTTCTTGAAGTATATTTTCAAGACGCGACACTTTATCGGCCGGAAGTAACTGGCTGTAAACTCGTTTTATCCCTAAATTTTCAGCGGTTTGTTCTGCAACCGCTTTAGCGTCTCCGGTCAGCATGACTGTAAGTCCGACGCCTGAACGATATAAATCAGAAATAGCCTCCTTCGAGGTCGGTTTGACCACATCTCCAAGCACTATATGACCGACATAGGAGTTGTTGATGGCGATATGCACAATTGTTCCGGCTGTGTGGCAATGGCAAGGTTCAATGTTGAGACTGCGCATGAGTTTCTCATTACCTACCGCTACTTGGTTGCCGTCGATCAAAACCGTTATTCCATGCCCGCTGATTTCTTTAAGATCTGTCATGCGACTGCGGTCAATCTTATGTCCGTATGCGCGAAGGATAGATTTCCCGATGGGATGAGAAGATGATGATTCGGCGATAGCTGCATATTCCAATAGTTGAGCCTTACGTTCTTTAAGGTTCCGGTCATTATGGTCATGAAACGCAATTACTTCAAACACCCCTTGTGTAAGTGTTCCCGTCTTATCAAAGACCACTGTTTTTACTTTTGAAAGCGTCTCAAGAATATTCGCGCCTTTTACAAGTATTCCTTCACGACTTGCACCTCCGATTCCGGCAAAGAAAGACAGAGGGATACTTACAACAAGGGCGCAAGGACAGCTGATTACCAAGAAGACCAAAGCTCGATATACCCATGTCTCGAAAGTCGCAAAGTCAAATGGAGCATCTTTGAACAACATCAGAAACAACGGAGGCAGAATTGCAAGAGCCAATGCACCGTAACATACCGCTGGAGTATAAACTCTCGCAAAACGGGCGATGAAATTTTCTGACTTGGATTTTCGGGAAGCAGAATCTTCCACAAGTTCAAGTATCTTGGAAACTGTTGACTCTCCAAAATCCTTGGTAGTCTTGATTTTAAGAATACCCGACAGGTTTATGCTGCCGCTTATAACCTCGTCGTCCTTGCGCACCTCACGAGGTAGTGATTCTCCGGTCAGAGCTGACGTGTTAAGTGATGATTCTCCCGAAACCACAACGCCATCAATAGGGATTTTTTCTCCGGGCTGAACTATTATAATCTGTCCGACTTCCACATCGTCCGGGTCAACTTTTATAATAGCCCCGTCCTGCTCAATGTTAGCATAGTCCGGACGAATATCCATCAACGCAGCTATATTCCTGCGACTTTTGCCTACTGCATAGCTCTGGAAAAACTCGCCTATCTGGTAGAAAAGCATAACGGCAATAGCTTCAAGATAGTCACCGCTCTTTTCGTATATCGCCAGTGCAAAAGCACCGATGGTCGCTACCGCCATCAGGAAGTTTTCATCAAAAACACGTCCATTGATGATTCCTGCCCACGCTTTCTTCAATATATCTCCACCTATAATCAGATACACGATGAGGTATAACGAAAGCTGAAGCCATCCTGTGACATCAATGAACAGCAATGCAACAGTCATTATCAGTGCGATAATGATACGTGCAAGCATATTGCGTTGTTTCTTGTTCATAAGGTCAGTATTAAAAACAGTCCGACCTTGCTTAGCCGGACTGTCAATTGCTCAAATTTGTCTTAGAGAATCTCAAAGTCAGATTCAACTTTCTTAGCGGCTTTAAGCACATTTGCCATTACTGCGTCCTCATCAACGCCTTCTTCAAAGGTTACTTTCATTTTCTGTGTCATGAAAGAAATAGAAAGGTCTTTTACTCCTTCTACTTTTTTTGCCGCTTCTTCTACGAGGTTTGCGCAGTTTGCGCAATCGACCTCAATTTTGAATGTCTTGCTCATATTTCATTATATTTATGTTGTTTATTTTCCGATGCAAAATTACATTACGGAATATGCAAACCATTTGCAAAGTTGAGGTTGGTAATTGCAAATAGGTTGCACTGATTTGTAAATAACTTTGTATCAAAAAACTGGCATTATTATGAAAATAAACAAGGAGGGTTACAGTGTAATCATTATTGCAGGGCTTCTGTGTCTTGCAATTTGGCTTGTATTCTATCGTATGATTATTTCTCACGAAAACACTGCGTTAATATGGTGTGGCTCTATATTCCTTTTTGTTTTCTGGTTTTTCATTATATCTTTTTTCAGAGAACCGAGAAGGACTACAATTCATGATGATGAGCTTATATTTGCTCCTTGTGATGGAACTGTTGTGGTTGTAGAAAATGTGTATGAAAGAGAATTTTTACAAGAAGATATGATTCAAGTTTCCATTTTCATGTCTATGACGAATATACATATGAATTGGACTCCCGTAAGCGGTGTAATTGAATATTTCAAATATCATCCCGGTCGCCATCTTCTTGCATGGCTACCAAAATCATCTGTTGATAATGAGCATACATCAACAGTTGTCAGATTATACTCCGGACACAGGGTATTGTTCAGGCAAATTGCCGGTTTACTGGCACGCCGCATTGTTTCATACTATAAAAAAGGTGATGCCGTTAAGCAAAATAGTGTGTTCGGCTTTATTAAATTCGGCTCTCGTATGGACATAATAGTCCCAGCGAATAGTGAAATATTGGTTGAGATTGGTGATAAAGTTGCAGGTTCCCAGACACCCATTGTACGATTAAGGAAGACGGAAGTATAATCATAAAATAGCTCCGGCATTAACTCCTATATTATTAAGGCCATGTATGATTTGGAGTTTCGTATAATTCCACTTGTATTTGCAACCGGTTTGCAGGAGTTATATCGTATCTTTGCACAAAATTTAGAATATGAACAATCTTAATATAGAGAATATATTAAAAGCCAAAGGCGTAAAACCTACGTCTAACCGAATACTCGTGCTCAAAGAATTGACAAAAGCTTCAAATCCTGTAAGCCTTGCTGACTTGGAGGAATTCATGGGGTTTTCTATGGATAAAGCGAGTATCTTCAGAGTCCTTGAACTTTTTGCCGAAAATGATGTCGTTCATGTAATTGAAGATGGCAGCCGTTCCCTTAAATATGAACTGTGTCACAGCAATGACCATCACACGATTTCCGATCAACACGTTCATTTTTATTGTGAACAGTGTAAGGAAACTTATTGTTTTGAGACAGTTTCCGTGCCGGTAATAGATATTCCTGACGGCTTTCATCCTCACGCAATCAATTATATGATAAAGGGCATTTGTCCGAAATGCTACAAATAAAAATATTGATATATTTTTTTAGCATGAAGATAACACAGATTAGAAACGCTACTTTAATCATTGAATACGCAGGCAAACGATTTCTAATTGATCCTATGCTTGGAGCAAAAGGGTCATTTCTGCCTTATCCTTTTGCCGGAAACTGGAATAAGAATCCGATAGTGGAACTGCCGTTAAGCGTTGGTGAAATTCTACACAATATTGATGCTGTCATTGCAACACATTATCATTTTGACCACCTTGATCCAACAGCCTTTAAGGTTATCCCTAAAGGAATGAAGGTTTTTGTTAAAGATGAAAGAAACCGCAGACTGTTTATAAAGAAGGGATTTTCTAATGTGGAAGTTTTAGGCAACAATACTCTTTTTGGAGGAATCAAATTAAGTAAAACCCCGGCAAAACATGGAACATATCCACTTTTGGTCTATGTTGGTAGTGCCTGTGGTGTAACATTTGAGCATAGGGATGAAAAAAAACTATATCTAACAGGAGATACTATTTGGTATGATGGAGTAAGAGAGGTGTTAGATTTATTTCATCCTGATATTATCATTGCGAATTCCGGAGGCAATAAGATAAAAGGATTTCACAGATTGATTATGAATCATGAGGATGTACTATCGCTCCATAATTATGCACCAGAGTCGATAATCGTTGCTACACATCTTGAAGGAGTCAATCATAATATGGTAACCCGGAGTTTTTTGAGGGAATTATCTATAAATAACGAATTCTCTGATAAACTTTTGATACCTGATGATGGCGAGACGCTTTGCTTTGAAAGGGATATGATGGATTAAAAAAGCTTCATAAGCAACTAACTATTTTCATTTCAACTGGTAAATACGTCTAAATGGTAGGACATTCTTTTATGAATCGTTCTACCATTTATCTTTGTAAACAGGTTGCATGAGACATAGGGTAATTTTGCGGTCAGAAAACAAATACCACTGTGATTATGAAAATAAAATTACCATTCGCCTTTGCGACAGCCTTGATGATTGCCGGAAACGCTTATGCCGACGGCGATATACGGGGCGTGGTTTTCAGCAAGAATTCGGCTGAGCCACTCGACTTCGTGAGTGTCCAACTCGTTAATCCGGAAACCGGAGTGCCTATGCAAATCGGAACCATGACAGATGAGAAGGGCTCGTTTGTCATCGAAAAAGCTCCAGCTGGTAAATACGTGATCCGATTCAGCAATATTGGAAGTATCACTCAGGAACGTGAGATTCTAATTGCTGATGAAGAATTGAATATTGGCAGAATTGATCTTGCCGACGATACAAAGCTGCTTCAGGAAGTCGTCGTGACCGGACAAAAAAGCCAGATGTCAGTAAATTCGGAGCATAGGGTGTTCAATGTAAGCTCCAATATCTCGTCAGCCGGTGCTTCTGCCGATGAACTTCTTGCTGCCGTGCCATCCGTAGATGTAAACAGCGATGGTGAGATTTCATTACGAGGTAATTCCGATGTGATGGTGTGGATCAACGGCAAGGAAATGGGAATGAACGCAGATAATCGTGCCCAATTTCTCCGTCAAATACCTGCCGAAACAATAGAGAGCATCGAGGTTATGACGAATCCTTCGTCTAAGCACAGCACCGAGGGAACAGCCGGTATCATCAATATCCGACTGAAAGAGGACCACCGTCACGGTTATTTCGGAAGTGCCGAGGCGGACATTGATACTCGCGGAAATGCCAATGCCAATTTCAATATCAATTATAATGAAGGCAAATTTGAGACATTTGTCGGAATTGGCCTTAAATCACACCACAATCCCGGTGGCATGACATCGCGTCGCTCATACGACAAAGGTTACTACCTGAATTCAGACGGCGAGAACAAGAAACATGAAAACAGTGCTTTCTTGCGTCTGGGAACAAACTTCAAACCCGACGAACACAACACCGTATATCTGAGCGCAATCGGTACTCTCGGTCACAAATGGGGGCATACGACAACGACCCATCTGAGCAATCTCCCCGGACAATGGGCAAGCAATGTCAATCATTCGCACGAGAGCGGCGACACTCGTGGTGCCAACATTATGCTCGGATACCGACATCTGTTCAGTCATGATCATCATATTGACATGAACGTCAGCTATAACATCTGGCAGGGGCCCAATGACAATAGATTTCATGAAAACGAAACTTGGGCAGACGGCTCCGAAGAATCAATATGGCAAAGCCAGCATCAGGATGTGAAAATCAGCAACTGGGAGGCAGCTCTCGACTACTCATATAAATTCATGCCTTGGTTGCGTTTTGAGGCCGGATATAAGGGCAATTACAATCACGAAAATAGCCCAGCGTCTTACTCCGCCGGGTTGAATGCCGACAATCTTTCTCCTCTTGACGATCTTTATAACCGTTTCAAATACGACACAGATATATCCGCTCTTTATGTCAATTTCTCAGGCCATTACGAGCAACTTACTTTCTCAGCCGGACTCAGAGGCGAGGCATGGCAGATACGCACTCGCTCGCTTGGCTATGGCCAGACTGACAATGATGTTCCGGAGTTCAAGAAAAATGATTTTGCCCTGTTCCCGTCAGCATCGCTTGGCTGGTCATTCCTTGACAATAATGAGCTCAAACTTAATTATTCTCGAAGAATAAATCGCCCCTTCGGACCTCAATTGAACACGTTTGAGAACATTTCCGACCCTTCGGAAGTCCATCTTGGCAATCCGTTGATTCTGCCTGAATACAGTAATGCTGTTGAGTTGTCCTATATCAGAAACTGGAGCAACCACATGCTTTCCATTTCGGGATACCTGCGCTCAAACACCGATATGATCAGCCACGTCAGTTTCCTTGCGCCTATGGCATCTGACCCGAATGTCAATACAATGTACTACGGTCATGCCAACGTAGGAAATATGATGAACACAGGTGTCGAGATTATTTCGCGCAACACTCTTTTCAATCGCCTGACACTCACAACAACCGTCAACCTCTATAACAGTCATCTCAAGGCATGGAACACCGACTACCCTTTGCATGATGATTTTTATCAAGTTCACGGTGACCGACAAAACCGCTTCGTGTGGGATGTGCGCTGCATGGCCTCGGTGCGCTTGCCTTGGGATATGACCTTCCAAGCAACAGGACGCTACAATTCACGACGGCTGACCGCGCAGGGTACTCTTGAATCAGACTGGGATGTTGAAGCCGGTCTGAAGAAAAATATCGGAGCTTGGGGCATTTCGCTGATGTGCAAGGATATATTCAACTCGAAAGAAACGCATAACATCCTATACGGCAATGGCTACACTCAGTCAATTAGCAAGTGGACCGGAGGCCGGACATTGCGCCTTGCCGTTACATTTAATTTCGGCAAAACCCACAGCCACGAACATGACCATGATCACGGTCCTCACAACCACATCGACACCGGTGGTTATGGCGACGAACATCACCACCACCATTAATCATTCGATTGCTGATTGAATTTTTTCGGAGATTGTCAATTTATGACAGTCTCCGTATTTGCAAATAGTTTGCGATTATGGTTCTATAATTTTGCATCCAAAAATTAAACCGATGAAAAGATTTTTAATAACATTAGGATTATGCTCCGTCGTACTCTCTTGTTTCTGTCAAGAGCTATCTCTACTGGAGTGTATCGACCTCGGAATGGAACGGAACATATCTGTTCGCAGAAGCAACATCTCTACGGACATTGCCAATAACCGATTATCCGAAAATAGAAGTCGCCTTCTTCCGATACTTGAAGCGAATTTTCAGTTCACGGATTATCTCATATCTCCCACAAATGTGACCACTGGAGCTTTGCTTGATGCAGACATCCCGAATGATCCCGTATGGCAACAGATACGAAGTATGCAATATGGAGTAAATGCCGGGGTTCAGCTCTCAATGCCAATCTTCAACAAAACAATATTCAGAAGTATTGATGTTGCTAAAACAATGGTTAACATCAGTCAACTGTCAACCGAACAGGCCAAAGAGGAATTAACCGTAGCAATTGCAAATGTCTATTATCTGGCACAAGCTTCTCAAGAGCAGGTTATCCTGCTTAAAGACAATATCAAACGTATGCAGGAATTGTATGACATAACAAAAGCTATGTATGATGGAGGTGTGGTAATGGAAGTTGATTTGAGTCGTGTGAGTATAAGTCTAAGCAATATTGACGTATTGAGGAAGCAATACGCAACGATCTATGAGCAGCAATTAAATGTCCTGCGTTTTTTACTTGATTTCCCGCCTGAACAGGAAATAAGTGTAGGCAAAATGGACAAATCTTTTACCTCTTATTCAATAGGCGGAGTTTCGGACCACCTTCCTGAACTACGTTTGATTACAGAACGCAAAGAACTTATTAACCGTCAAATAAGTGCTGTTAAATCGGGCTATCTTCCCTCGATTTCTCTTTTGGGGCACTTGGGCTTAAATGGCTATCAGGATAACTTCAAGGGATTCTTCAATGACAATAAACATCATTGGTATGGCAATTCGTTTATTGGCATAAAAGTCAATGTGCCAATTTTTGATGCCAACAACAAAAGAAAGAAAATCAGCGGCTATCGTTTTGAACTTGCCCAAACCGACCTTATGCTTGACGAGCGTAAAAAGGCCTTGGCTCGGGATTATGCCAACATAATGGAAAAACTGCAATTAAATCTCTCATCATTCAATACTCAACAGAGTAATTACAATCAGGCATTAAGTGTTTACAATGTTACAGAAGAACGCTATAAAGAAGGTGTCGCATCAATGACTGATTTGTTGCAGGACGAGATTCGTATGCGAGAATCACAAATTGCCTGCATACATGCTCTGTGTGAGTGTAACCTCGCCTATGTTCAGATTCTTAAACTGTCTGACAATCTCAATCAACTGAAATAATAATCATAACAATGGAAAATAATAAGAAAATGTCAATTAACAAAGTTCGCATGACAGCTACTATTATAATGGTAGCCATAATCATAGTCGCAGTTTTCTTTGGAGTGCAGTCATTTGTTGTGGCAAAGAATCACGAGACGACTGACAATGCGACAGTGGAACAATATATATCACCGGTAAATGTGCGTGTTGCCGGATACATCAAGGATATAAGATTCAAAGAACACCAACACGTCAAGAAAGGTGACACATTGATGATTATAGATGATAGGGAATTTATGATCAATCTGAAACAGGCACGAGCGAATCTTCAGGATGCACTGTCCGGACGTAAATTGATTGACAATTCAGTAAATACCGCCTCAACAACAGCGTCAGTTTATGATGAATCTATTGCTGAAGCTCGTATCAAGGTTGCCAAACTTGAAACAGACTATGCCCGCTTCTCATCGTTGCTGGAGAAAAAAGCCACGACTCCCATCGTAGTGGAACAATACAAGACTGAACTTGACATGGCTCGCGCCCGTGTCAGTGCGTTGGAACGTCAACGTAGTAGCGCACATTCATCAGTAAATGAAGTAAATCAGAAAAAGGATAATGCTGATGCAGCTATACTCAGAGCCGAGGCTGCTTTCGAGATGGCAGAGCTTAATTTATCATACACCGTTATAACAGCTCCTTGTGATGGCTATCTTGGCAAAAGGAATATAGAAATCGGGCAATTTGTCAATCCCGGTCAGTCTATAACTACAATTATTCCAGATAATGAGAAATGGATTATTGCCAATTTTAAGGAAACTCAGATAAAGAATCTTCATATAGGACAAGAAGTGTATATAGAGGTTGATGCTTATCCCGATAAGAAATTCAAGGGTCATATCACATCAATTAGCTCAGCCACAGGCGCAAAATATTCAATGGTTCCAACTGACAATGCGTCCGGTAACTTTGTAAAAATACGCCAACGTGTCCCTGTCCGAATTGATCTCAGCAACATTTCGGCCGAAGATAACGAATTGTTGGCAGCAGGAATGATGTGTACCATTAACGCCAAGATATAATCATGGAAATAAACTCAGCAACTGCACAATTCCCTTTCCCATACAATAGAAGGATACCTAAATTAGCGGGTATCCTGATATTTTATTGGATGTTCTTTCCCTTATTTTTTATGGGGAGTACTTATGTTGGTAGTCTGAACGAAATTACAGCCTCTACCGGGGAACTGATGGAGAATTTTCAGCTTATAAATCTCTGTGCCTATATCGGTATGGCTCTGGTATTTCCAATTATGATGCCTTATCTCCATGTCCGCAATGTTCGCTTAGTTTATGTGGTTGGTTTCTTGATTCTTGCTGCATTGAATTTGATTTGCGCCCGATTGGAGAGTCCGTTGGCTATGCTGATTTGCGCTGTCGCTATGGGTATCGCGCGGATGTTCATTGTTTTGAACACGACCTTTGCAATGTCAACATATTTCACTGGGATGCCGGTCGTGAATTTCTTTTCTCTTAAAGAGCTACCCAAGCCCGAAATGCAATACCGAATGGATCACATGAGGGCATGGTTTTTCCCATGCCTTTACGGTTATATATTTTGCATAGTGCAGCTTGGCAATTTCTTTTCCTCATTAGTTGCAACTGATCTTAATTGGGCTGACTATTATTACATAGTCGCAGGAATGATGATATTTACTTCGATATTGGTATATTTTGTTATGCCGGCATATAAGTCAGAAGGCAAATACACATTTCCGTCCAGCAGATTGGTGGATATGGTTTTAGGAGCCGTTTCATTAGCCGGATTTTGCTATTTGATGTTTTTTGGCAAGACTTTCGATTGGTTTGGATCGGATTACATACGCATGGCAATGATTATCACGCTTATTGCCAGTGCATTGTTCATACTTCTTCAGCTCCACAGCGGAAACCACAGGTATCTTGAACTTGGAATATTTCGTTACCGCAACACATGGATTGGAGTCCTGCTATTTGTATTGGTTATGTTCGTAAACACACCATCACAACTATTCATAGGCTCTTTTGCAAAAATAGGCTCTGTTTCAGGCAATATTGAGGTGCAGGCATTAATGAAATATGCTATCTATGGTTGTCTATTCGGGGTGGCTATTTCGTTGGTTATGATTATCCGACGAATGAAATTCCGGACCATATTTGTACTTGGATTCCTGTTGATGACAGTTTCAAATATCTATATGTATTTTCAGTATCAGACAGACGCTTATATCCCTAATTTACATTGGCCGATGTTGCTTAACTATATGGGCTGGATTATGCCGTATTCGGTGGTATGCGCACACGGAATGAAAAATTTGCCTGCAAAATATTTACCTACATGGCTATTTTTGATTGTTGCTGTGCGAAATGTAATCGCTCCAGCAGTCGGATCATCCGTCTATTCAAATTGGCTTCAAGAACGACAACAATTCCATATTACAGAACTTACAGGGAATATTGACGTAACAAACCATACAGCTTCAAAGGCATTTTCTGGAGCTATGAAAATGGCAAAGAATAATGGTTCCGGAGAGCTTGAAGCTAAACAACTGGCAACCGTTTCATTGTCTGCAAAAGTCCGCCAACAAGCTACTATTGTTGCAATGAAAGACATAACCGCCACTACTATTTGGATTTGCATTGGCTGTGTTCTCATTTGTCTTTTTCTACCATATCATCGCGATGAAAAGACCTAATCAAGAAGTGGCATTGAACAGAAATCTTGAATCTATAACTGATATATTGATTTGGCTGGCAAAGAAATAGATATTGTCCACGTTCAATGGATAGTGGTTTTGAATTATGTGATATGATACTGAAAAGGGATAGTAAATACTTTATTGTTTCAAAACAATCAAAATGGAATTTTAACATTTTCCTTAAAAATTTCACAATTCAAATTAGTTTAAACAACTTCATTGTGTTTATGACAAGATTTAATGACTTTTGCGCACAGTTTTGATTCAACCAGTTCAAAATAGCAGTTATGATTACAAGTTCAAACAGCTCTTTAGATAAAACTATGTTACCGGTGATTCATTACTACCGGCAATATAAATACCGACCTTTGATTATGGAAATATCATCGGTAAGTATAATTCGCAATCTATTGACTGTATTGTTCTCCATGTTATCGGTCTTTTTTGTAAACGGACAAAACGTAACAAAAGAATGTGAATACTTCAGTAAAATAAGGCTCTATTCAGCCGTGAATGTTTCCTGTGTTGTATCAAATGATTCCATTCCCAAGGTTTATTACTTTAATAAAAGTAACACCCCTGATCCAATTATACTGCGCGTCGAGAAGGGAACACTTACCATTCAAACTTTAGACATCCCGGAGGCTGAATTGCCGGACACGGTATTCGTGCATTTTCCTAAATTGATTGCTGTAGAAAACTGTTATGATGCCTCGCTTAATGTGAAATCGGTTGAGTGTGACGATGAATTCAAAATAACATCGCAGGGCAATGGAATCATAAGCATTGGAAACATCAAAGCACCAAAAGTAAAATCTTCTATTGTCACGGGACATGGTAGTATTATTATTACAGGCGGATGGTGCGAGTCTTTGAATTGTTCGCTTGTCGGAACAGGCAATATGGAGTTATTTGGCCTGAGTGCAGATGTAGTATCAATTAAATGTTACGGCACAGGAAAAATCCAATGCGTTGCTAACCGTTCTCTTTCGGTTAGAGGTGTGGGATCAACGAGTGTCTATTACATTGGTGCCCCCAAAATTAAGAAACGAGGAAGCATAAAGCTATATAAAACGGATATGTTTGATGAAACGATGTAACCGAGTAATCATTACATTCATATTTACAATACTGGGCATAAATGGATTCGCTAAAAGTGCCGAGTGTTGTGAACCGTTTGACACTGCTGTGATTTATGGAAACTGGCTCCAGCAATTAAGGCAGTGTCAATTCCATATAAACGATCCGCGCATACAATATCCCCGATTTGTTGATTTCTGTCGTAAGGTATATAATTGGGGGGACAGAACCTTTAATCGTTATGACTCGGATTATGTAGTAGGCACTGGTCATAATTGGAAACTGTATGCCAATAGCCAGAACTGGCATCAGACATATGCCTTTATATTCCACAAGCAACCTGTTGTAATGCATAGTAAGGTAAACTCTGACTTAGGCATAAATTTGAATTTCATGGCGGTTAGCATTGGCTATACTTGGAATGTCAACCGCCTGATAACAGGAAAGAAAGATCAGCGCAGTACATTTAATTTCGCTTTCTCCTGCGCTCTCTTTGCCGCAGAGATAACATCATGGGATACTACAGGCGATACCAAACTTACCAAATTCGGACACTATAGAACCGAGGATGGAGCAAAACCTAATATTCCGATTGATAATCTAAATCACAAAGCATTTAACCTAAATGCTTATTATTTCTTCAATCACAAAAAGTATTCTCAAGGAGCCGCTTACAACTATTCAAAATATCAGTTGAAAAGCGCAGGTTCATGGATACTTGGAATAAATTACAGCAATCACAAAATCTCAATGGATTTTAAGCATTTGCCCCCATCTATGGTTAATGATATTCCCGAGTTTCCGGATAATTATAACTTGAATTATAAGGATTATGCCATTATGGGTGGATATGGATATAATTATGTAATGCCACATAATTGGCTTTATAACGTAACGATATTACCTTCAATAGGATACAAAAAAACAATTATGACAAATACTGACACCGGACATAATAGCGATGCTAACAGCAATATATCCTTAAATTACTCCGGCAAGATGTCGCTGACATATAATCACCGTTCGCTTTTTGTTTCCGCATTGGTAAACTTTGAAGGCGGTTTTTATTTTGATGATAACTATATGTTTTTCAATAATAAGGGCTCAGCTTCTGCAATCGTAGGAGTTAGATTTTAGCATAACAACTATGATTGAAAAGATGGGTTCCAAACATAACTATAAACCATTACAAACAATGAACAAAATCCTCATTGTAGATGCCTCCGACTCCGACCGTCGGCTCATGTCGGGCTTGCTTGTCAAGTCCGGCTACGAGCCGATTGCAGTTGAAAGTATGGAGGCTGCAAAGGAAGAGGTGGCAAAGCTGCCACCCGGCGCAGTCATTGTCGCGGACTACACACTTCCCGACGGCTCCGCCAAAGAGTTAATCAACTGGCAAAAGACCGAGGGCTTCAAATTCCCTGTCATTGCCATAGTAAACAATCTGAATGGATTGGACATTCTTGAAGTCATGAAAGACGGCGGCGCGGTCGATGTCGTCCAACGGCTTGGCATTGACAAGCAACTTGTTGAAACAGTCAGCAAGTACGCCAAGCCTGAGAACATAGTGCTTCAGCTCGACAATGCTCTTATCCCGCGAGGCAGCAAGGCTTTTCGTGAAATCGAGAAATCAATCCACGAAATTGCGGCGACCAACGCCAACTGCATAATCTTCGGAGAATGTGGCACAGGAAAAGAGCAGATTGCCCGCCAAATCTATTTACATAGCTCCAGAATGCAGAAGCCATTGAAAGTGCTTGAAGCCGGCGGTGCCGCACTTGTAGGCAAGCATGACCCGGAATCGGAGTATAGCGAAATCTACAATCGCATAGAGGGATACTTTCAGGAGGCAAAAGGCGGAACTCTCATAGTGAAGAATATCCAGTATCTCACTTTTGAGAAACAATCCGTCCTTCTGCACATTCTTGAACAGGAACATCAGGATGTCCGTCTAATCTGCACGGCAAACAACACCTTATTAAAGATGGTTGCCGATGAAAGGTTCCGTGACAATCTTTTCTACACACTCCGGCAGTTGAGCATATTTGTTCCACCGCTCCGAGAAACAACCGAGGACATTCCCGACATTGCGGATTATCTGTTGACCCGTTACGCTCAAAAAGTGAAATCACCTAAAAAACGACTTGACGCAACGGCAATCAAGGCTCTCAAACTCCATCCTTGGCCGGGCAATATCCGGGAGTTGAAAGATACTGTTCTTTTCGCCGCCTTCCATGCCAAAGGCGATGTCATCACAGCCGACGACCTCAAATTTGATATGGCGATGCCGGACACAGCCGAGGATTTGACGCATCGGAATCCCGTTGCAGAGAAGGAACGAATCCTGAAAGCCTACAACAGAGCCGGAACATGGCGAGGTGCCGCAAAGCTCCTCGGCGTAACCGAAAAGACTCTAATCCAGCTTCGTAAGAAGCACGGCATTAGTCCTGACGGAGAAATAGGGTCTTGACAACCTCGAAAAAAATGCGTAACTTTGCAACGCAAATAGCAAAGAACTGCGACTGAAGCGTCAGCCGCATCAACATATAGGATAACATAAGTTATCGCAAGAGTTCTCTTGTAAATCCGGAAGATTAACAAAAAACCGAGCTTGAGCGTGACACTTATGCTATGCTTACTGCATAGCGTATAGTCACATCATTCGGTTAAGGCTTTTTCCGGAGCCATCAAGAGAAGAAGTGTGTTCTATACGCTATATTTTTGTCTGAAATCTAACCTTACACATATCTTAAAAACTTAACCTTAGTATAATCGCGTTTATTTGTTCTTCAAGCATAAAGATTTAACACGAAAAAAAATTGAAGCAGTAATGCACTGTAAAATAAGTAAATATAAGTTTAACCGTCGTTAAATCGCCTTATTTCCACAACTCTCGGTTATAATTGCAAACGAGGCGCAATCCTCGGCAAGTCTAACTCAAACACATATAACCGATATGGAAATGACAACGCCACCAAACCGTTCAGGCTTCAAGAAGAAGCAAAACCGAAAATTCAAAAAGTCCCCTCGCAGACACAAGGACACAACTCTGGATTTGAGAATACTACGTTTGATTTTCTCTAATCCCAAAGATAAATACAATGATTGGTTCCTCGCCTGTGTATTCCTTATTATAATGGCAACAGCACTCCACAATTATTTCGAGGAGAGCGACCAAATCACAAACGAACAAGCCGCTGTATAATCTATGGAGCAGTCAAAATCCCCGGCTGATTTCCAGACAGCAGTCCTCGCACAACTCGCACTGATCGAGGAAAGGGCAAGAAGCCCCGGCGAAAACCAAACGGGAAACCGCCCCCAGCTTTTCTATCGCGGAGAGCCTATAATTCTTCTCGCCGACATCGTTACCGGGCTTGATGTAAGTGAGAAAACAATCAAGCGATACCGCGACGCAGGAAAACTGGAGATATTCGAGAGCATAGACGGAAACATAAAGTTTGTGCGTCAAAGCGACCTCGATGCGTTTCTCGATATTGCCTTCATCAGTTCATCGCACCCCGATTACACAACTGTGAAGAAGAAACCCAAAACAGGCGGCAACGCCAAATAACCACCACTAAATCTTAATTTCATTATGGACCAGACTCCTGAAAAGGACGAAGTGCTGATTGCCCGCAACAATGAAACCGGGCAGGTAGGCGCAGTCGTCGGACAAAACACCGACGGCACTCCCCAAGTGGCAGATGTAAAGTCAACGCCACTCAGTGAACTCATCAAGTTCAACAAAGGGCAGAACCCCCTCGAAGCGTTCATGTCAAACTTCATGCGGCAGGCCAAGAACCCGACGACATTCGGACTGTTCAAGCTCTCGACCGACCAGTATGACAAGATGGCAACCCCTATGGCGGAAATGCTCAACGACCCCGAAACCAACAAAGCCATGCTGGACAAATACAGGGTCAAGGCAGAGGCGACCGCAATCCGCCGCGCTCCCATCGACCCCAACAAGATTGACTGGGATGCCGTAGAGAAACAATGGGGTATCAAGCGTGAACAGCTGGAGGAAAAAGGCGCGCTCCAGCAGATGATCTACAATCACAAATCACCGCAGCTTTTCACGCTCAAAAACAATGCCGACGGTAGCGGCGACGAAGCAAAGGCGCGCCTGTCAATCCGTACAAACGCCGACGGAACCTACTCGCTCATCCCTCATTTCGTGAAAAAGGAGCCTCAGCTCGACAAGCCTTTCAACGGCTACACGTTCACGGAAGAAGACAAGGAAGCCCTGCGCAAGACCGGAAATCTCGGCAAAGTCGTTGAAATCGCCGACCCCAAGACCGGCGAAATGGTCAAGAGCCTCGTGAGCATCGACAAGCTCACTAACGAAATTGACAGCATCCCGGTAAAGGACATCTACATCAAGCCCAAAGTGGCGAATATCGAGCTGTCGATGGACGACATCAGTCATCTCAAAACCGGCGCGCTCATTCCTAATCAGTACGTTGAGCTTCCCAACGGGCAGAAATTCTATGCCGACCTCCAGTACAACGCCTCCAAGAACGACATCGCCTTCGTCAACTCCGGACTCTATAAGGAGAAAAACGAGCAGCTCCAGACAGAACGGGTCAAGCATGACAACTGGCATGACGAGAGCGGCAATCCCAAACGGCTCTCAAAGTGGTACGACATTCCGCTCGACGAGCAGAAACAGGCGGCTTATCTCGCAGGGCAGAAAGTCTTTGTCGGCGAAACCAAAGACAAGCGGGGCAATGACTGCACAATCTACCTACAGTATGATCCCAAAGAGCGCAAGCCTCAGACCACATGGGTGTATCCCGACCGTGACAAGGTCGTAGGAGTAGCTGAAGAAAGCAAAACCCAGATGGCGGTCAACAACGACGGCAAGACAAACGAGGCAACAAAGAATGTCCAAGACCCGCTGCAACGTGGGCAGACTACACCCAAAAACGAGGCGCAGCAACAGCAGCAGCGCAAGCCCAGAGGCCCCAAGCCGTCATAAATCCCGCTGTCCACCACTAAAACATCCACGTCCACAGTCAATCCCGACTGCGATTCACTGAAATAAACAAGCATCTCATCGACACAGAGAGGTGCGCGCCCTCTCCGTGTCTTTTCAAAACACCACTTTATCCCCACCCAAATTATGACTACGTTAATAATCTGCGAGAAACATCGCATAGCAAAGGCTGTCGCCGGAGCGTTAAAGGCGACACGTAAGCTCCACTACGGAGTATTTACCAACGGAGAGATTACCGTTGCTTATGTCCGCAAGGACTTCATCACACTGACATCACTGGCTGATATGGCTGATGGCAAGCTGCCATTCGTGCCGTCAAAGTATAAAATGCGCGTCACTGATAAAGTGACCGACCGCAGACTCAAGCGTCTTGTGCGCAAGGCAAAAGAAATCGTGTTCGCATCTCCCGAGGGAGCCGGCGCACAGGCACGGTTCTTCAACCTATGCCGCCACTTCCGAGTAGGGCAGCCTACAAGCCGAATGTGGCTTACCCGACTTGACCGAAAAGCCATCAAAGTAATCTTCGCCAAGAGAGAAAAAGGGCGGACACTTCACGACCTCGCCCAGACTGGACTTGTCGC
Organism: Bacteroidales bacterium M8; assembly: GCA_001689495.1. Classification (GTDB taxonomy): domain Bacteria; phylum Bacteroidota; class Bacteroidia; order Bacteroidales; family Muribaculaceae; genus Duncaniella. The sequence continues at coordinate 54,585 of LUJS01000026.1, forward strand.
GCAGGGTATGGAACAGTTGTTCCAATACAATTTCAGTCGCGTACTCGACCGCTGGTATTACAACGACAAGTCGCTCTCCCGTCAGGAAGCCTCGGCAATGGGCTATCTCGGACTGCTCTCGATGATACGCGAAAGCATCATCGCCGGCAAACCCGAATACAGGATAGTTCTCAACGGCGGAAAATTTCCGCTGACATCGGAAAAAGGCTGGGAGAAAGAGGCGGACTGCGCCCACATTCTCGCCGCAGTCAAACCGGGAGATACAATAGAGGCAACCATGACGATAAAGGAAGTGAGCAATCCGTCGCTGTCGCCTTACACCATGCTCTCGCTCCAGATGGACGCCTTTGAAAATTTCGGCTTCATGCCGTCAAAGACCATCAACGTGGCGACACGCCTTTTTGAGAAAGGAATAATCACATCGCCGTTCACAAACAATCCCAAATGGGGCATCGAAACGCTGCGCAATCTCCCTTTAAGAATCTCACGCGCGGAGCGCAAGCTCTATACTCTCATCGCCGGGCGTATGGAGGCTGTGAAAGCCACTCTCGCAACGTATCAGGTTGCCAATTACTCCGTAGAGATAGCCGGCGTAAGATGCTCCTACGAGTGGATATTGGATCAGCCCAAGCCTGAATACATCGGCTCCTCGAAACAGCAGTTTACGGTGAATACGGTTGGGGTGTGTCCGGTAAGCCCCGAGTGTGACATTGATTTCCGTTTCCCCGACACGCTCTACAACCTGTATCGTTTCAACAATAGCGGTACTTACTCCAACAAGCAGCTCCCTTACTTTCCGTTATCCCACGAGTGGGGTACGGTGCTCGAAGGGCTGGAGCGCAAAGGCTTCATCATGGTCAATGACGGCTACATAGGCTTCACCTCCGAAGGGCGGCGTCTTCTCATCGACATCGAGCCATACAACTTTGAAACCGAACTCATAGCCGATGTATTCAATCCCGTGTCAATCCTCCTCGGACACGCGAAAGGGCGCAAGCTCATGGCAAACTTCGAGGAATGGGTCACCGATACGGTCAACGACATCCTCAATTATGTGCCGAAAGACGGCGCAAATCTTGAGAAAATCGCTCCTGTTCAGGCGTTGCCCGAAAAATAGCCGCTGACACATAGCGTGTAATCCGATAAAAATCGCTAACTTTGCCACTGAATCGCAGTCATAAATTTTATTTTTGATTGTGGATTTAGTGGTGAGAAGGCGGGCGGGAACCCGCCTTCTTTTTTCAACCGATGTTCACAAATCCACTAAATCCGAAATACTATCGAAATTGTAGCAATAGACAAGGATGTGCTTGACGCAATGTTTGAGCGCATGACTTACCTTCACAAAATGTTGTTTACGCTCTTTGAAAAGATGCGCAACAAAAACTCCGGCGATTGGCTTTCTCTTGAGGAAACTTGCAAGATACTGAATGTTTCCGAGCGGAAAGTCCGTAATCTCCAATCAGGCGGTAGAATCGGTTTTGTAAAATACGGTAAGAAATGTAAATATAAAGCCGACGATGTATTTGCCTTGGTATTGAAAGGAGGTGTAAGCGACATTGAGTGACAGGATATATACTGACAAAGATGAATCGGTAAAACTTTTTTTCTCGCAATGCAGACTTACTCTTGAAATGGCTGAACAGCTTGTAAGAGAGTATAAGCCCATGCTGAAGAACAAGAGGTTTATTACCGATGCTCAGCTCTCTGAAGACCTTAATATTTCCAGACGTACACTTCAGGACTATCGTGATAAAGGTCGTTTGGCTTTTTACCGTCTTGACGGCAAAATACTATATGACGAAAACGATGTTGAAGATTTCCTTTTAAGTACATATCGCCCGAAATTTGAGGACTGATACAATAGAAAGACGGCAGCAGAAAGATACTCTCTGTTGCCGTCTTATCTTATGTATTGTCAAATTAGCCTACATAGACTCCATTGAATTTAGTCCGCATTACCTCCATATCTTCCGATATGGTCTTATCTAAAAGTTTTGCGTAGATTTGAGTTGTTTTTATATCGCTGTGCCCGAGCATCTTTGAGATGGTTTCCAGCGGAACGTGGTTGTTGAGTGACATCGTGGCGAATGTATGGCGGGCGATGTGTGATGTGAGATGCTTTGAGATTTTTGCCAGATCTGCAATCTCTTTCAGATAGGCATTAACCTTTTGATTGGACATGACCGGCAGCACCACACCCTTTGCCAACACCGCAGGGTGTTTTTCATACTTGCACATTATTTTCCAAGGAATATCAAGCAGTGGAATGATACTCAGCTCGTCGGTTTTCTCACGGTTTTTGCGTATCCACATCTTGCCGTCTGCTTCGGTGGATATATCCGAGCGTTTGAGTGTCTTGACGTCGATGAACGCAAGTCCGGTAAAGCAACAGAATACGAAAGTATCCCTTACACTCTCTATGCGAGGAAAGGCTTTCAGGTCAAGAGCCATTATCCTTTGTAGTTCCGGCTCTGTGAGGAATGTGCGTTCCGATTTCGTGCGGCGGAAACGCTTTCCGGCAAACGGATCTTCGCTTATCCATTTGTTCGACATAGCATACTGAAGAACATTCTTCAGGTAGCGAAGATAGCGCACGGTCGTATTATTAGCACACTCCTTGCTCATTCTAAGGAAATGCTCGAAATCCTGAATGAAACCTCGTGTCACATCTTTCACGGGAATATCCTTCTCTCCCCGGGTAAGAGCCATAAATTCCTCAAGATAGGTTATGCAACGCTCCCAGCGGCTATATGTGGCATATCCCATATCGCCGCGCTCATATTCTTCCTTACGCTTGGCGTTGGACTCACGGAATACATCGCAGAGCATCTTAGGCTTCTCCACCATTCCGAAATAGATATTCTTCATGATCTGCGGATTGATGTATTTGCCTTCGTTCATCAGACGGTTGTGTATCTCATAGAAACGAGAGCGCACCATTTCAAGGTATTTGTTCAACTCAATGTCGCGTCTTGAGCGTGCGTTGCTTTTCTGGGCGCGTTGGTCCCAGTTGTCGGGATGAACTTTGCGACCGATAGTGAACTCCGTCTTTTGTCCTTCGGTCGTGATCCGCGCGTACAGGGGATATTCCCCGTTTCCTGCGGAGCGTGGCTTTCTCGGGAAGAAAGTCAACGTGAAAAACGAATCTTTCATAATGGTTGTGGGTTTAATGGTTACTTAAATATAATCATTTTCTCCCGGAATTACAATAGGACAAAGACCATTATAAAGATATGAGAATGATAGGATAAGGCGTTTGTGCTAATCGTGAGTCATTCCAACTCTGCAACTCACGGCAATACTCCGAATAAGGCGGTACATTTTTTGTGAATAAAGGTTAAAATTGGCAGTACAAGTACCACAATGTTAAAAGTGTGTTAAAATCACAAAACCGTAGCCTTAAAAGTGGAGCCGAGAGGTGGAGCCATGAACCCTGAGCTTCTTCAATTATGTCGGCAAAACGCCGCAAAATGCTGATTGGCAGACGACTCACAGTGGTTGATATGCAATCGTGAGTCATTTGCCTCACGATGTGAGTGACTCACGCATAACTCACGCTCACACTCCGAAAACCGCGTTATTCTGCCGGATAGGACAAAAAGAAAAACGCTGGAAATCAAGTGATTTTCAGCGTTTTGCGGTGGAAGTCCGGACTTCCTTGTGATCCGAGCGGGCTTTGTGAGAGTG
>LUJS01000027.1 GCA_001689495.1 Bacteroidales bacterium M8
ATACCTATAGTAACTGTCAAACTTGGGAATTACCTTTTTTTAATGAAACAAGCAAACATCCGAGGCAAATGTTTGTTTCTACAACAGTTAAAAGTGTTTTTTAACATTTCAAACGCACGGATTGTCGTATCTTTGCCACTATATATCACCAACAACATCATCCAACCAAATTCATAGGACACATGAACTTATCAAAAATCATCGCGCCGGCACTCATCTCGGTGGCCGTGGTCATCCTCGGCTTCACGCTCAAGGCCGGCATCGACAACATCGCCTATCGCGACCGCGAAGTCACGGTGCGCGGCCTCGCCGAGCGCGAGGTCAAGGCCGACCTCGTCACATGGCCCATCACCTACTCGCTGGCCGGCAACGACCTGATGACCATCTACCAGAAAGTCAACACCAACAACGAGATCATCGTCAAGTTCCTGACCTCAAACGGCATACCCCGCGAGGAGATTTCCGTCAACCCGCCCGACACATACGACCGCGCCTCAAACCGCTATGGCTCAGACTCGTTCAACTACAACTACGCCATCTCGTGCACGGTCACGGTGACCACCAAGCAGGTCGACAAGGTGCGCGAGCTGCTGGGACGCCAGAGCGACCTGCTCAAGGAGGGTATCCCCTTCTCCAACTCATACATCAACTATCAGTTCACCGGACTCAACAGCATCAAGCCCGAGATGATAGCCGAGGCCACCAAGAACGCCCGCGCGGCCGCGCAGCAGTTTGCGGCCGACTCGGAGAGCCGCGTCGGCAAGATCAAGACCGCCTCGCAGGGCCAGTTCTCGATCGACGACTCTGACTCGTCTACCCCCTTCATCAAGAAGGTCCGCGTCGTCTCGACGATAGTCTACTATCTCGAAGACTGACCCCCCAAGACTCCAAAACGGGCTCCGGCAAAATCGCCGGGGCCCGTTTTTCATGTCCGTGCCGCGTGGGAGGGGTCACGGGATGCGTATCTTGGTGGCCACGCCGTCGGTGACGCGGATGTAGATGCCGCTGCCGGGGCTTGCGACGGGTTGGCCCTGCAGGTTGTAGTATGTCGACGTGCCGTCCGGGGCGTCGACCTCCTCGATGGACGCGAGGCCCGACTCCTCCCACTCGAATGTCACCTTCATGTCATCGAGCCGGAGCCTCACGTCGACCTTGCCGCCGGGCCATGCCTCGGGAAAATACATCCACAGGCCGTATTGCGACAGCTCGACCTCCTCGATGCCGCCGGCAGACGTGAAGTCGCTGCCGCTGAACAGTTCGTGGAAGCCCTTGCACGATCCGAACGACAGATCCTTGTTGGGGGTGATGAACATGATGCGCTTGTGATAGGCGGGCATGTTGATGGTGATCTGATAATACAGGCTGCCGGTCTTGTCTATGAACGGAGACATCTTGTATGGCCAGTCTGCCACGGCATCGTCCAGAACAAGGTACATCTTTGAATAATCCTCCAGCTTGCCATCGTGGATTATCTGTCCGCCGGCGGTCTTGGTGACCCACAACGGGGTCTTGTTCTTGATGTTTATCTTCTGCCAGCGGTCTGTCCCGGCGAGCCTCGACGCGGGATAGGCCCTGTATCTGCCGGGAGGCATGTCCGAGGGATAATCTACCGACAAGGTCTTGATCTCGCTCGAGTTATTCACGCGCATCGTGTTGTCGCCGGCATAATACGACACGCCGTCTCCGTCCTCGAGCCACAGGCCGGTAGTGATCTCGAACGACTGCTCGGAATGCAGTTTGGCCGGCTCCTTGAACATGTACTCGCATTTGTCCTGATTCCACACGAAATCATCTGAATAGAGGGGTATGAATGCATCGTCGTCCGTGCCGGTCGAGGGCCTGATGCCGGTGATGGCTATCAGGCCGGAAGGATCCTGATATTTGTAGGTGGCAAAATAAGAAAAACCCGCATCCACCTCATAGTTGAACGGATATAGCGCCGACAGGAGGAAATAGCCGTCAAAACGACCCTCGAGGCCCCAGTTGACGTGATATAATCCGTTTCCGGCATATCCGTCGCACACGGCCCCGTCGCCCCATTTGTTGAGCAGGAGCACCGGATTACCGGCGGCGAGGTCGTCGTATATCACCTCATCCCACTCGGGCTCAAGATAATGGCCGCGGAAGCGATATGCCGCACTCTTGTCATATCCGAGATTCTCGTTGAGCAGTCTCGTGACAGCCTCGCTGAGGCCCACCGACCCTTCGACCCAGAAGATGGTCTCCGTGCCGATGGCGCAGGCCTGCATCAGACGCGCCACGGCACGACACTCCTGATCGATCACTTCTGCCGACGAGTAGGAATCTCTCATCAGCGACCAGTCGAAAGAGTGTCTGCCATAGTCAAAGTAGTGTTCCACGCCGTTCGAGATATACTTGAATATGCCCGTGCCGGGTCCCTGAGGCCACTCGTGATAGTTGACCACCTGAGCCACGGCCGTGGCCAAAGAGCCTGTATCGGCATTGAAGGGGCAATAGTAATTATAGGGGGACCGGCATCCCCACGAGGTCGTCACCATCGGATCGATCAGGGGTCGGTCTTCGACGACACTCCCGTCAAACCGGGCGTACCGTTCGAACCACGTTATCTGATGGAAGTAACCGGTCAGCATGGTGTACATCAGTGACGGTATGTCGGCGGGGTCGAAGTCGCGGCCATAGCCCAGCAAGGCGGGCGTGGCATCGCTGGCCGACGCGAGCACGAATCCGTCGGGACCCGTGAATGCGTATGCGTATTTGCCATCATAGCGGTCCTCGAACGTCTTCGCCAGCTGCATTCGGTCGGTACCCTCCCTTATCCATTCGGGCCCGTCTATCTCCTTGAGCCGTTCGAGGGCCTCCTCGGCCGTGATTATCGTGCCCTGCGCGGCCATGGCCGTGGCCATGAGCAGGACAAGTAGCGTCATGCGGTTGAGTATGTATTTCATGCTGTCTGATTGTCTTGTTGGGTCAAGGTATGCGTATCTTGGCGGCCACGCCGTCGGTCAGGCGGATATAGACGCCGCTGCCGGGATTGGCGACGGGTTGGCCCTGCAGGTTGTAGTATGTCGGCGTGCCTTGGGGAGCGTCTACGTCTTGGAGTCCCGACTGCGAGGGCGACTGCCACGCGAACGAGGCCGTCATATCTTCGAGCGACACGCGCATCGTCACCTCGCCGCCACGCCACGACGGGGTCAGGTATATCCACAGGCCCTGACTCGACAGGTCTATCTCCTCGAAGCCCCCCGACATGCCGGTGTCGCAACTGCCGAACAGTTCGTGAAACCCGGTGGCCGAGCCGAAATACTTGCCGTCGGGGGCCATGAACATGAACCGGTCGGTGCCCTGAGGTATGTTGACGGTGCCTTCATAATATCTCGACCCGTCGGGGGCGGTCTTGCCACGCATCTCGAATCCGAGTATCTCGGGACTCATCTCCGACTCGAGGCGTTCGGTTATCCACAGATACTGGTATTCGGGACAGAGCGTCTCGTGAAACACGAATCCGTCTTCCGTCTTGGTCAGGACAAGAGGCTTCCTATCACCCGGAGTGGTCAGGATCGGCTGCCACACGCCCGTTCCGGCCAGACTCACCACGGGGCGCACCTTGTACTTGCCGGCAGGGAGGTCGTCGGTATAGTGGGGTGATATGCTCTTGATGACAAACCTACCGTCCACGCCGGTTATCCTGACGGGCTTGTACTCGCCGACATAATATGTATTTCCGGCCTTGTCCTCGAGGCTCACGCCCGGCAGCAGGTCGAGCTGCTGCGCCGTGTTGCATATCGTGCCCAAGTTGGGGCTGCCGAAAAGATATTTCTTGGCATAATGGTCCCAGTCCATCCTGCCGCGGGCATAGAGCGGTATGAACGCCTCGGCATCGCTGCCGGTCGAGGGTCGGATGCCGGTGATGGCCACCTGACTGTTGTTGTATCCGTTGATGTCGCTGTTCCACTCGGGGTCAAGCGCCGCCAGCATGAAGTATCCGTCCGAGTCGCCGTTCCATCCCCAGTTGATGTGATAGAATCCGTCCCCCTTGTATCCGTCGCAGACAAATGCGTGGGCATCGCCCCACGAGTCTCCCACACCGCAATACAGCACGGGGCGTCCGGCGGCCAGCTCGCCGTATATCAGCTCATCCCACTCACGATAGGTATAGTATTCGCGCACCCTGTATGCGGCGCTCATGTCATATCCGAGGTGATCAGTGAGGAGCCTCGAGACACCGACCTCGCTCGCGCTCGACGACGAGGACGAGTATTTCATGTCCACCCCTATGCCGCAGGCCAGCATCAGGCGTGCCACCTCCTCGCGCTCGGCATCGGTGGCATCCTCGCCATACGAGTCCCTGAGGCGGCTCCAGTCGAACGTCGTGGCGCCATAGTCGAACTTCAGCTCGTATCCGTTGCGGCTGCTCGAATACGATCCGGTGCCGGTGCCCTGCGGCCACTTGTGGTAGTTGAGTATCTGGGCCAGCGCCGTGGCCACGCAGCCGGTGACGCTACGGACTCCGGCATCCTCGGGACACAGCATGTTGTACGGGGCCCACTGCCCCCATTTCGTGGTCAGCATGGCGGGGATGGCCGGGTGATCGCCGTCATCGGCGTCGGGCTCGGGCCACTCCGTCGTGAGGGCATACTGATCTATCCACCACTGCATGGCGGCGGGGATGTTGTCGGGGTCGAATCTCTCCATGTATCCCAGCACGGCGGGCGCGAGATCGTCGGCGGGCGCGAGCAGATAGCCGTCGGTCCCCGCAAAGACGTATGCCGACGGGGCGTCGGATGTCCTGAATGTATGCGTCAGTCGCATTCGGGGGCCGCAGCCCTTGGCTCCGGCGGGACCATTGGTCCCGGCGAGGCGTGCAAACGCCTGCTCGGGAGTCACGGGGGCACCCCAAGCCGCCGAAGTGGTGATGAAAAATACCGCTGTAGCTACTATGCGGATGAATAGCCTTTTTTGCATAATGTCTCGAAATGGTCGGTTAAATCTTCTTAACGGATTACAAAATTAGCAATTAATCGCTTGCCCGCAAAACAAATAGCCTAAAAATCCCGCAAAAACATTACACATCTCACGAATCCTGCCCCGTTTCCCACAAAAAACAGGCCCCGCCGTCCCTGTCGAGGGAGGCGGGGCCCGTTATGTGACGCGGACGTCAGTCTATGATATGTGGCTTCAAAACACTATTTTGTATATTTGCCCATCACACCAATTATCGAGAAGCTGTCAGTCCAAAAATCGGGGATTGTTTTCTTGTATTCCTCGACTATTCTTGCCTCCGGACTCAGCATAGCCCATTTGTTCTGCTTCATATTAGCACCGACAAGATACTTTGCATACAGTTCAAACTCCGTTGAATACACATTGTTGAAATTCTGGTCAGTAGAATATGTAATAAAATACCTATTGCTATATGGAGTGGTCTGTTCGTTATATTCCTTTACGCCACCTTGATTTACGCGGTCTTCAGTTGTAAGGTTGAATCCCCAGTATTCTATATCCGAGACAGTCTTGAACTTAGCTTTCTTTTCGGACAATCTGATATAGTTATAGTCAACCAAATTTGCCTTTGATTTCGGGCCAATTACAAGAAAACGATCTACACCATAGTTTTCAGAGTGCGAGGATGAAGAACCACCTCCGATTCCTATCCCTATAGGGCCGGCTCCAAACCCTATGCCACCGCCGGAACTGTTTCCGTGCGTTACAGTTGTCTGCTTGTTGTCAAAATAGCATTTTGTATCATAATCATTGAATCGCCTAAAGCAATTCGCGCGATCAATGTAAATAGGCTGGTCGGTTTTATTCACTATCAAAATCGAATATCCGACTTTGACCTTCCAACCGCCATCATAGTACTCCACAGCCTGAGGGCTAATCATTATTGCCAGTTCATTGGTAGATATTACCGATGAATCAGTAAACGCCATGATTGGGAAAAACTCCTTTGATACTTTATTTGACGATTTAAGATTCAACCGCGGCAGAGTTGCATATCTAGACAATTCATCTTGATTATCAGCCGCCGGAGACGCTTTGATAATCTTTGTGCCTGAATTTGATGTGTTTTTCTGAGGTGTGCTTTCTGAAGTTTCAAACTTGTCAATCTCACCATTGGCATATTTGACAGATAAGACTTCGGCCTTGCTTGCAGAATAAACAGGGCCATTGGGGTTAGATGCCTTGCGATACTTGACAACATCAGGCAATACCTCTGTCACAGTGCCGTTTATGATGTCACCGTTGCGTAAGACTATGACATCATCAGCAAACAAAGAAATTCCGGTTGCCACTAATAACAACATCAGACATGTAAAGATTCTTTTCATGCTTCATTTTGTCCATGCGGCCCAACACAGATTTTTACGTACAAGAAACGTGAGCCTACTATGCCACGTTCCAGTTTGAAGGTCCTGAGAAAACCTGTGAGCAGATGTAACAATAGTAGCTCACGCTATACGCGCGAGATCCACTATGCTATCTCTTGCTCGGTTTATGAATTTCTCAGGTTCTCAAACTACAAGATGAGCATAACGCCTCTTTTTTTATCCAAATGTCGTGGAAAGGCTGTGCCATTCCGTTTGCAAAGGTAATCATAAAAATTCAAATTCTTATGATGAAACGTAAAAAAATAGCCTAATTTGAAAATGTAAAATGCACATTTTAATCAAGATAAGAAAACAGGCCCCGCCGTCCCTGTCGGGGGAGGCGGGGCCCGTTATGCGACGCGGACGTCAGTCTATGGTGACGTCGATGCTGCGGGGGGTCACTGCCGACGAGGGGCCTACGAGCAGCGTGTAGGTGCCGGGGCGGGTGGTCATGCGCTCGGTGGCGTGGTCAAAGGTGGCAAACGCCTCGGGCTCCATCCTGAACTTGACGTTGGCGGTGCTGCCTGCGGGGATGCCGACGCGGCGGTATGCGCGCAGGGTCTTGACGGGACCCGAGGGGTCGGCGGGATTGACGAGGTAGACCTGAACGACCTCATCGCCGTCCATCTTGCCGGTGTTGGTGACGGGGACGGTGAGCAGCACGTCCGAGCCCGACTTGGCCACCGTGGGGGTACCGTAGTCGAAGGTGGTGTAGCTGAGTCCGTGGCCGAAGGGATAGAGGGGCTGGCCGCGGAAGTAGCGGTAGGTGCGGCCGTCCATCGAGTAGTCCTCGAAGTCGGGGAGTTGCGAGTCGTCGCGATAGAAGGTGACGGGGAGGCGGCCGGCGGGGTTATAGTCGCCGAAGAGCACCTCGGCCACGGCCTGACCTCCCGACTGGCCGGGATACCACGCCTGAAGCACGGCCGAGCAGATCGAGTCCTCGGGGGTGAGGGCAACGGCCGAGCCCGAGCAGTTGACGAAGACAACCTGCTTGCCGGCATCGACGGCCCTGCGCACGAGGTCGCGCTGGACGCTGGGGAGCTCGATGGTCTCGCGGTCGCCACCACGGAATCCGGGCACGGAGACCTTCATCTCCTCGCCCTCGAGCTTGGGCGAGATGCCGCCGGCAAAGACGACGACGTCGGCGTCGGCAAAGTCGATGACCTCGCGCGACGGTGCCAGCACATCGAACTTGAGGGTGGCGATGTCGTCGAAGTGGCGATAGTCGAGCGAAATCTCGACGGGCACGCCCTTACGGCCGTGGAACATGTACGACCCCGTGTGGGCGTTGCGGCCACCGGGTTCGCGGCGTATCACCTCCTTGCCGTCCACCTTGACCACCTCGCGGCCCTTGCCGCCCTTGAGGTCGATGATATAGTCGCCATCCTCGGCGGGGACGAAGCGGCCTGTGTACGTGGCCGAGAAGTCGGTGAGGTTGACGCCGGGAGCAAACACGGTGGCGCCGCCGGTGTCGAAGCTGAGGGGCAGCGTGTAAGTGGCCTCGGCGGCGGGTGCCGACGCCGAGGGCTCGCCGTTCCAGTAGGTGGCCTTCATGCCGCCGTCAAAGAGGTTGAACACCGACACCCTGTCGGCGCTGACCACGTGGTCGCAGCCGCGCAGGTAGCGTGCGTCGGGATAATACTCCCTGATGCCGTCGAGGATGGTGGTGGTGAAGGTGGGGAATCCGTTATAGTTGCCCCACTGCATGGCCGAGTCGACGGCGTTGGGACCCATGACGAGTATCTTCTTGCCTGTCTTGGGCAGGGGGAGTATGCCGTCGTTCTTGAGCAGCGTCATGGACTTGCGGGCCATGTCGAGGGCTATCCGGCGATGGGGGTCTATGTCGACCGTGGTCTCGACCTCGAGGGTGTCCCAAGGCACGGGGGCAGCGTTGATCTCGCCGAGGCGGAATCGCTCGGTGAGCACGCGCAGCACGGCGGCGTCGATCTTGTCTTCGGTGATGAGGCCCTGATCGTATGCGGCGCGGAGGTTCTTGAACAGGGGGCCGCACTCGAGGTCAGTGCCCGATGCCACGGCGTCGGCTCCGGCCTCGGGCTCGGAGGCGTGGGTGTGGTGTCCCCAGTCGACGACGAAGTCGCGCATGGCCCAGCAGTCGGTCACGATGACGCGGTCATAGCCCCACTCGCCGCGCAGTATCTGGGTGAGCAGGCGCTTGTTCGAGCAGCAGGGCTCGCCCTCGAATCGGTTGTAGGCGCACATCACCTGTGCCACGCCCGAGTCGACGAGGGTCTTGAACGAGGGGAGATATGTCTCCCAAAGGTCGCGGCGGTCTATGTCCTTGGCGTCGAAGGTGTGGCGGTTCCACTCGGGGCCGCTGTGCACGGCAAAGTGCTTGGCTCCGGCGAGGGTCTTCATATAGGGCGAGTCCTTGGGGCCCTGCAGGCCGTCGACCACGGCCACGCCCATGGTCTGCGTGAGCCACGGGTCCTCGCCGTATGTCTCCTGTCCCCTGCCCCACCTCGGGTCACGGAATATGTTGACGTTGGGGGTCCAGAAGGCCAGACCCTCATAGCGCTTGATGTCGCCGCGGCGGCGGAACTGGTTGAACTTGGCTCGGGCCTCGTCGCTGACCATCGCGAAGGCCTCGCGCACGGCGCCGTCGTCAAACGTGGCGGCCATGCCTATGGCCTGTGGGAGCACGGTGGCGTTGCCGGCACGGGCCACGCCGTGCAGGGCCTCGCTCCACCAGTTGAACTGGGGTATGCCCAGACGGGGGATGGCGGGCGACGCATCCATCATCAGCGAAATCTTCTCGTCGATGGTGAGTTGCCCCAGCATCTCCTCGGCCTGTGCGCGGTGGTCGGGTGCCGCGGCCGGTGCCGTGGCCGACATGCCGGCGGCAAGGATAAGAGCAGCTATTTTTCTCATGGCATTACGGGTATTAAGTTATTTTGCACCGCAAAGTTATATAAAATTATCCGACAAACAAATAGTTAATGTAATTTTTACAATAATTAATTCAATATTGCGCATTGGAGTTTTTTTATTACTTTTGTCCGAGTTATCAGAAAACACTGTTTATTTATGCATCGAACCATCATCCGTGTGCTGCTCGCCGTGCTTGCCGTGACGCTCTGGCCCTGCGCCGGGGCCTACGGCCAGATCGTGGACAAGGTCGGCAAGGAAGAGATAAAGGTCAACTCCGACAGCGTGCGCGAGGCTTTTGACTCGGGCCCCTATTTCGGACTCTACAAGGACAACTATTTCATATTCGGTCCGCCCATAGGCCAGCGCATCCGCAAGGACAACACCAACATCAAGTTTCAGATCTCGATAGCGCAGCGACTCACCCGCAGCACCCTGCCGTGGGGCACGTATCTGTTTCTGTTCTACTCGCAGAAGTGTTTCTGGAACGTGCTGCAGAACTCCATGCCCATGACCGACCTCAACTTCAACCCGGGCATCGGCCTGACCAAGCCGCTGTTTGTCAAGAACAGATACGTGGGCAAGGTGAGCCTGATAGCCGAGCACGAGTCAAACGGCCGCGACGGCACGGACTCGCGTTCGTGGAACAAGATCTCGCTCTCGGGCAGCATCATCATCGACCCGCAGCTCATGGTGCACGGCAAGTTCTGGATACCCATCATCGACGGCATGGAGAACAAGGATATTCTGGACTATTGCGGCATCTATCAGGTTGGGTGCAGCTATACGTCGCTCAACCAGCGCTTCGGACTGGCCGTGACTCTGGTCAAGCGCAAGGGGTGGAAGCTCAATTACAACACCATCGTCGAGTTCAACTATCGCATCTTCAAGCGCGACAACCAGTATCTGTTCGTACAGTATTACAACGGATATGGCGAGGGCCTGCTCGCCTTCAAGGAGTTCCACTCGCAGCTCAGGGTGGGGCTCGTCATCAAGCCCAAGCTATTCAGCGACTATTGACCGGACAGCGCCATGATAAGTTCCCTTATCGTGGCGCATTTCTTGTCGCCGGCCATGTATCCGGCCTCGGTCACCGTGACGGGTATCCCCTCGGCGCCGGGGCGGAATCCGGCGCGGCGCAGCGCGCGCTCGGCCAAAATGCGGCCCGGTCCGGTGCCCTCGATGCACACCGACGCGCCGTCGCCCGACATGGATATGCGGAACATCCCCTCGGCGGGGTCGAACTCGATGCCGGGACGCTCGAAATACCGTCCCAGCGAGCCGTCGAGGGCCAGATCCTCGGGGGTGCCGGTGGCGACGCCCAGCTCCTTGTCAATCAGCCAGACGGTGTCGGCGGTGCGCAGGGCCAGCTCGAGGTCGTGGGTCGAGAGGAAGATGGTCTTCTGCTCGTCGCGTGCCAGCCGGTGCAGCAGGCGCATTATCTCGACCTTGCTCGGATAGTCGAGGAATGCCGTGGGCTCGTCGAGCAGAATCACCGGTGTCTGCTGCGCAAGTGCCTTGGCTATCATCACCTTCTGCCTCTCGCCGTCGCTCAGGGTCTGTATGGCGCGTCCGGCCATCTCCGACACACCGACGGCGGCGAGCGAGTCGGCCACTATGCGGCGGTCGGCGGCGGTGAGACGTCCCCAGAAGCCCGTATAGGGGGCACGCCCCATGCCGACAAGCTCTGATACGGTCATCTCGCTGACCATGAGGCGCTCGGTCAGCACCACCCCCACCAGACGCGACAGGCGGTCGGGGGTATATGAGGCTATGTCGCTGCCCATCAGCTCTATGACGCCCGAGACGGGGCGCGAGAAGCCCGACAGCGTGCGCAGCAGGGTCGACTTGCCCGCGCCGTTGGGGCCGAGCAGGCAGGTCAGCTCGCCCGACCGGAGCGAGGCGTCGATGTCGCGGTTCACGGTCTTGAGCCCGTGGTGCGTGCGATAGCCCGTGGTGAGGTTCCTGAGGGTAATGGTCAGCATGACTGGCGGTTTTTCTGTTTTCTGAAAAGCACCCACATCACCACCGGGGCGCCTATGAGGGCGGTGACCGAGTTGACGGGCAGCGCGCCCTCGAATCCCGGCAGGCGGGCTATGAGGTTGCACAACAGGGCCAGTGCCGCCCCGGCAAAGAGCGACGCGGGCAGCAGCACGGCGTGGTTTGAGGTGCGGAACAGCCCGCGGCACAGATGAGGCACGGCAAGGCCGAGGAACACTATGGGGCCGCAATAGGCCGTGACGACGGCCACGAGCACGCCCGAGCAGACTATGACACGTAGGCGGGCACGGCGTATGTCGAGGCCGAGGTTGCGGGCATAGGCATCGCCCAGCAGCATCAGGTTGAGGGTCTTGACCAGCAGGAACGACAGCGGCAGCAGACAGCACATCAGCACTATGAAGACCGTGGTCTCGCCTCCCGACACGCGGGCAAAGCTGCCCAGACCCCACACGACGTATGCGCGAATGTCCTCCTCGGCGCTGAAGAACTTGAGCACCCCGATCACGGCGTTGGCTATGTATCCTATCATCACGCCCATTATGAGCAGGGTGACGTTGCCGCGCACCCTGCGGGCGGTGAATGCTATCAGGGCCATGACCAGCAGCGACCCGGCTATGGCCGAGAGCGTTATGGCCACGCTGCCCACGGCCCCAAGACGGCTCAGGGCCACGCCGCCGATGCTGCCCGAGAGCAGCACCACGAAGGCCACGCCCAGACTGGCGCCCGAGCTGATGCCGAGCACCGAGGGGCCGGCCAGAGGGTTGTGGAACGCCGTCTGCATCAGCAGTCCGCTCACGGCCAGTCCGGCCCCGGCCATTATGGCGGTGAGGGCCTGCGGCAGGCGCGAGCGCAATATGATGGTCTCGGTGACGTTGCCTGTCTCGGCACCGTGCCCCGTGAGTACCTTGACGACATCGCCAACGGGTATGTCGACACTGCCCAGCATCAGATTCAATGCCAGCAGCACGAGTATGCACCCGATGACGAAGAGTAGTCTGACGGCGTTCACTTGTCCAGCAGATGGTAATAGACCGGTTCGTATCCGGGGAGCAGCGAGGGATGGAACACACTGACGAAGTCGGCCAGAATCACGTCGGGCTCGACGGGCATCTTCTCATAGAAGGGTTTCTCCTTCATGTTGCAATAGATGACGCCGTGGTCCTTCCACGCCTTGAATCCGGCATACCGCTCGTCCGAGGCGCGGAGCACGTCATAGCCGTACTCGCCGTCGTGGCTGTTGACTATGCGCCAGTAGTCGGCGTCGGAGGCCGCCGCGAACACGGTCTCGTAGTCGAGAGTCACGCCACCCGACTCGGTGTTGTCCCTGAGGAAATAGTCGGCGCCGGCATCGCGAAACAGTTCGGCAAGGAAGCTGCGTCCGCCCACAGCATACCAGTTACCGCCCCTCATCTCGCCGCTGAACACCTCGGGGCGTCGGCCCGATGCCGTCGTGGCCGAGTCAACGATGGCCTTGAGGCTGTTGTATCTCGCGGCTATCGAGTCGAATGCCGCCGCGGCCTCGCGCTCGTGGCCGGTGAGTAGGCCGGTCACCTTGAGCCACTCGGCCTGACCGAGCGGGGTCAGCTCCTTGTATCCCAGATGGGGCACCGTGGGGGCGCCGGCATCGCGCAGGGCGTCGAATCCGCCGCGCTTGAACGGGCTGACCAGTATTATGTCGGGACTGAGGGCCATGATGACCTCGCGGTCGAAGTTGCCCTCGATGCCTATCTTCTTGGTGTGTCCCGAGCGCAGCTGCGCATTGACGGTCGAGTCCTTGAGATGGCGGGTCGAGGTGATGCCCGTGACCATGTCCGACAGTCCCAGACGTATGAAGTTGGAGAGCTGCAGCGACGTCATGCACACCACCGAGCGCACGGGGACCTCGATGGGCGTATATCCCTCGGGGGCCTCGAGACCCGAGCCGCGCGGTATGAGGGCATAGTGGAATGTCTCGGCCTGCACCCCCTCGGGGTCGCGTATGTCGAGCAGCCGCACGCCCGAGGGGAGCTCGCTGACCTCGAATCCGCGGGCATACTCGTTAGCGACGACATCGCCCCCCGTCACCTCGGCCACCCCCTGCCTGCGACACCCGCCGACAGCCAGAACCGAGACGAGGAGGAGTATGTTGATGAGTAAGTATTTCATTCTATTGAGGATTGTTGTTGCGATAGTTTATCCGTGCCCTTGTCATCTGCTCGCGTATGCCGCCCTCTCGGAGAAACTCCTCCTTGGCGTTCTCGATGAGCTTGCGCAACAGGATGTCGGTCTGATGTATCAGCGTCACCGCTATGTTGGCTATGGTCTCATCGCTCCTTGCCGCAAGCCTTTCCCTATAATAGGCCGACTCGTTGTGCGCACGGCATGCGTTTCTACTCTGCACGGACCTCGGGTCCGAGAGGTCCCACAACTCGAGGCCCCTGACGCGCAGATAGTCCTCATAGTCGAGCAGCAGTTCCTGCAGCGATGCGCGGGCCACGTTGAGCAGCTTAATCTCGGTCTCTTTTGATGTAGTCGACGCCGCGCACCCCTCAGCAATATTCTGTTTGCCGCTGCGTGCAGCCTGTATCATCTGGTCGACGGTACGGTCGCCCACAGAGAGAAAGCGTTTCGCAAAATGAAACGTGACATCATAGACACATTCCGATTTCTGAAAGGCAATCAGGTCCCTGTAATTGCCTCTCTGAGGGAGGAAGTCACCGGTCATGGTCTGAGAATTAAGATTAGACAATCGGGCAATCGGGACCGATAGGTCAGATAAGTCCGATATTGGTCCTATCGGCCATATTAGTCCTGATTTAACTGCAAAATTACAAATTTCTTTTGATAATACGCCGTGATTGGCTATATTTGCAGAAAACAAATCCTTTGACCGATGACTATACGTGAGTTTGCCGACAGTGTCAGGGGTGCGCTGCCATATACGCCCAACAACCAGCAGTCGCAGCTCATCGACGCGCTGGCGCGGTTTTGCGGCGGACACTCCGAGACTGGCAGTGTCTTCATCGTCAACGGCTATGCCGGCACGGGCAAGACCTCGCTGACGGGAGCTCTGGTCAAGTGTCTCACCGCCGTGGGGCGGCCGGTGGTGCTGATGGCCCCCACGGGCCGTGCCGCCAAGGTCTTTGCCGGACATGCCGGGCACCCGGCCACGACGATTCACCGGCGCATATACCGCGGGCCGACCGGCGACCTTACGGGGGGCAACAGATTCCTGCAGCACAACAACCTGTGCAATGCAGTGTTCATTGTCGACGAGGCGTCGATGATAGGCGACGGCTCGGGCGAGGCGGGCGACCTCAACCTGCTCGAAGACCTGACCGAATATGTATTCACCCCCGACAACAACCGCCTGATACTGCTCGGCGACGTGGCCCAGCTGCCCCCGGTGGGCTCGACCGAGTCTCCGGCCATGCAGGCGGCATCGTTCAAGCGCCTCGGACTCAAGGTGAGCCGCGCCACCCTCACCGACACCGTGCGTCAGGCCAAGGACTCGGGCATACTGCGCAACGCCACTTGGCTGCGGCGCGCCATGCTGATGGACCCGCTCCCGGCCCCACGGCTCACCGTCGAGGGCTATGACGACATGTTCGTGACCGACGGCAACGACGTGGCCGACATCGTGGGCGAGTGCTATCGCACCGACGGCCCGGGCGAGACCATAATCGTGACGCGCTCAAACAAACGCGCCACGGCGTTCAATCTGGGCATACGCAGCCGCATACTCGACCTTGAGGAAGAACTCAACAAGGGCGAGCGCCTGCTCGTGGCCAAGAACAACTATACGTGGGCGGCCAAGATAAAGGACCTCGACTTCATAGCCAACGGCGACGTGGCGGTGGTCACGGCCATCCATGCCACCGAGGAGCGATACGGATTCCGCTTTGCCATCGTGACCCTCAACCTGCCCGACAGGGATGTCGACGTGAGGTGCCGCATTTTTCTCGACACCCTCACCGACGAGAGCGCCTCGCTGTCGCGCGAGCGGATGCAGGCGCTGGCCGAGGCCCGCATGGCCGACCCCGAGGCCAACGCACCGACCGACACATACGAAACGCGCCTCAGACGACTGAGGCGCGACGAATATTTCAATGCCCTGCAGGTCAAGTATGCATACGCAGTGACATGCCACAAGGCCCAAGGCGCGCAATGGCGCAACGTGATTGTCGATCTGGGCGGCATACCCCCCGAGTCGCAGGGGCTCGACTTCTACAGATGGCTCTATACGGCGGTCTCGCGCGCCACCCGCAGGCTGTTCCTGCTCAATCCGGGCGAGATGAGCGGCGACTGATCACTCGGCCTCTCCCGTGGGGGCGGTGTCCTCCTTTTTCTCGTGGTCGAACCGCTCGTAAGCCTCGACTATGCGCTGCACCAGCGCGTGGCGCACAATGTCCTTCTTGCCGAACTCTATGCGGCCTATGCCGGGCACGTCCCTGAGCACCCTGAGGGCCTGCAGCAGACCCGACTGCACGCTGCGGGGCAGGTCTATCTGCGTGGCGTCGCCGGTGATTATCATCTTGGCGTTCATGCCCAGACGGGTCAGGAACATCTTGATCTGGTGCACGGTGGTGTTCTGGGCCTCGTCGAGCACGATGACGGCGTCGTTGAGCGTGCGGCCGCGCATGAATGCCAGCGGGGCTATCTGTATGACGTTGCTCTCCATGTACTCCTTGAGCTTGACGGCCGGAATCATGTCCTCGAGCGCGTCATAGAGGGGCTGCAGATAGGGGTCGATCTTGTCCTTCATGTCGCCGGGGAGGAAACCGAGCTTCTCGCCGGCCTCGACCGCCGGGCGCGACAGTATTATCTTGCGCACCTCGCGGTTTTTCAGCGCCTTGACCGCAAGGGCTATGGCTATATAGGTCTTGCCCGTGCCGGCGGGGCCGAGGGCGAATGTCAGGTCATTCTCGTTGAACGCCTTGACCAGCAGCGCCTGATTGGTGTTGCGGGGCGAGATGGGCTTGCCGTTGATGCCATAGATGATGACGTCGTCGTGATGCGGCTGTGCGGGGGCCTTGCCCTTGACGATGTCGAGTATGACGTCCTCGGTGAGCTTGTTGAAACGCGAGCAGTATTCCTCGAGCTCCTTTATCTTGGCCTCGAAGTCGGCGGTCTCGGCATCGTCGCCGATCACCTTGATCACCGATCCGCGGGCCGCCATGCGCAGCTTGGGATAGAGGTTGCGTATCAACTGCATGTTGCTGTTGTTGACTCCGTAGAAGCTGACCGGATCTACCTTGTCTATGATTACGATGCGTTCGATCATAACGTGCGAAACAATGAGGTGAATGGAGTGTGTCTATAAATTATCAACCTCGGGAGTGTTCTTTTTGTTTATCGGAAGTGTGTAGACCAGCGAGAAATTGGCCGTTATGGCACCCTTGCGCATGCCGTAGCCGGGGATATACATGGGCTGGCCGTGTGGCGAGGCACTCTCGTGGAGCACCGAGTGATATATGATGTTCCACCCGGCCGACAGCCACCGCCACAGCTTGACGCGGATGCCGAAGACCACCTCGACATAGCCCGTGGTGCTGTTGATGCCGTCGAGGGCATAGTGGGCCGGATCGCCCCAGTATCCCTCGTCGACGGTGACGTCGGTGACGCTCCAGCTCGAGAATCCGATGCCGTATCTCAGTCCGGCCATCAGCTTGTAGTCGGGATTCGAGTTATAGAGGAAATTGTACGAGGCTCCGATCTTGAAGTATGGCGATATGCCGGTCTTGAACGTATAGTTCTTGTTGGCGGGGGTGTCGTTGCAGTTGCCCACGCCGGCCACGAAGATCGGCATGTACCTGTTGTGCATGTTGAGCTCGACCCACACGTCGCCCAGTCCGTATTTCTGGCCGAAGGCGCGCATCAGCGGGTCCCACAGGTTGACGCCTGCCGAGGCCTGATATATCAGCGGATACTCCATGGGCGGGGGACCCTTGATGATGGTGGTGTCGACAAACTCCTTGCCCGTCACGGTGTCCACGGTTATAGTGTTGCCCTGCGCGTCGGTGGTGGTCACCAGCCTCGAGCGGTCTATGGGCTGCTCCTTGACGGGTGTCTCGACCTGACCCGGCTCGCGCGGCACCACGGGGGTGACGCGCCTCTGGGCCGACATGCAGAGGGCCATGCAGACCAGCACCAGCAGGGCTATCGGTCTGAGCAGTGATGATCTATTGCTGACTGTCATCTGTGTCTGTCTCTGAGGTGCGGAAATATATGCGTACCGTCTCGCGCTCGATGTTGGTGATGGTCGAGTCGAGCAGGCCAACCGAGTCGATGACGTGGCGCGTGTACGTGAGCCGGGATATGCGATAGTGGAACATGGCGCCGCAGTCCTCTGACGCAAAATAGGGTATCGACTCATAGACAAACCTCAGCGTGTCGTTGAGCGCGGGGTCGTCGAGGGCCTTCTGCTTGTATGATATGTAGAACTCGGTCCGGTCCTTGGACGAGCGCAGCGGCAGATACACCTGAGTGTTGCGCTGCGAGGGCGACATGAGCAGCGAGTCGCCGGGCGCGCCGACACCCCCGATGGCCAGCGAGTCGAGCATCAGGGCGTCGAAGGTAGCCATCGAGTAGAACCCCGCCAGCGGTATCGAGTTCTGGTTGTCGGTACAGCCCACCGAGTTGCACCCCTCGAGCACCAGCGCGGCCAGCGGTATGAGCAGCAGTCTTCTCATTGCGGGTCAGAACTTGCCTTTGCGGACAATCTCGTCGAGGCTCTTGCGGGTCTTGGCGGGCACGGCATCGGGATGCGCGGGATAGCCTATGGGTATGATGGCCACCGGCTCGAGGTGGTCGGGTATGTTGAATGCCTTGCGTATGGGCGCGGGGTCGAAGTTGCACACCCAGCACGTGCCGAGGTCGAGGGCGGTGGCGGCCAGACAGATGTGCTCGACGGCTATCGAGACATCGACGTCGGTGTGGTCCTTGCCGTCTTCGGGACGGTGCCATGCCGCCGAGTGGTCGCCCAGAGCGATGATGAAGCGGGGGGCGGTGCGTATCCAGTCGCGCTTGTAGCTGTCGAGGATGGCCTGACGCTCGTCATCGCCGTCGGCTATCAGAAAGAGCCACGGCTGACGGTTGCAGGCCGAGGGTGCCAGACGCGCCATGTCGAGCACGGCCATGAGCGTGTCGTCGCTGACGGGACGGTCTGAATAATCGCGGCACGAATAGCGGTGCTTGACCAGCGAATAGAAATGAGGCAATATGTCTGAGGTCATGTCCTTTATAGTTAAATACCTAATGCTCAATTCATAATGCATTAAGCATTGTGCATTAAGCATTGTGCATTATTTCAAATTTTCTCTTTAATCTCGTAGTGGTTGCGGGTGGGAGAGTTGCGCACTATCAGCTCGCCGAGGAATCCCGTCAGGAAGAGCATCGAGCCCAGCACCATCATGGTGAGCGAGAGATAGAAGTATGGCGAATCGGTGACCAGCCTGTAGGCGTGGCCGGCATACATGGCATACAGCTTGCCGAAGCCCACCACCATCACGGCAATGAAACCTATCAGGAACATCAGCGAGCCCAGCAGGCCGAAAAAGTGCATGGGCTTGGCGCCGAACTTGCCCGTAAACCACAGCGTGGCCAGATCGAGATAGCCGTTGATGAAGCGGTCAAGGCCAAACTTGGTCACGCCATACTTGCGCGCCTGATGCTGCACCACCTTCTCGCCGATCTTGTCGAAACCGGCATTCTTGGCCAGATAGGGTATGTAGCGGTGCATGTCGCCATAGACCTCGATGTGCTTCACCACTTCGAGGCGATATGCCTTGAGGCCGCAGTTGAAGTCGTGCAGGTTCTTGATGCCGCTCACCTTGCGCGCCGTGGCGTTGAATAGCTTGGTGGGGATGGTCTTCGACAGCGGGTCATAGCGCTTTTTCTTCCACCCCGACACGAGGTCATAGCCGTCGCGCATCACCATGCGATACAGCTCGGGAATCTCGTCGGGCGAGTCCTGCAGGTCGGCGTCCATGGTGATGACGACATCGCCCTGCGCCATGCCGAATCCGGTATTGAGCGCCGGCGACTTGCCGTAGTTGCGCCTGAAGCTCACCCCCTTCATGGCGGGATTGGCGGCCGTGAGGGTGCGTATCACCTCCCACGACGAGTCTGTCGAGCCGTCGTCGACAAAGATGACCTCATACGTGAAGTCGTGTTCTTTCATCACCCTTTCTATCCAAGTGGCCAGCTCGGGGAGCGACTCGGCCTCGTTGTAGAGGGGTATGACTACCGATATATCCATCAGAATGTCTTTACAGTGTTTTCAGATTTGTATTGCGCCTGCGCAGGCTCATGAACGCGCTCAGGCAGATGGTCAGCGCCGACCCGGTGACTATCGAGAGCATTATCAGCTCTATCACCACCGACACGGCCGAGGGGATGAAGCGAGCCTCGAGCATCTCGGAGGCCACCGAGGCTGCCTCGTCGACAAACGTGCCGGGCATCGTGCCCTCGAGCGAGGCCAGCGCCGCCAGCTGTCCGGCTATGAAGTCGGGCTCGATCCAGCGCATGTAGACCGTCAGCGCCGTGCCCGCTATGAGCATGCCGCAGAAGAAGATGACCACGCCCTGCATCCACAGCATGGCAAACGAGGCTGCCGCGCCAAGACTGCGCTCATAGCGCCGCATCATGGCATAGACCACCCCCGGCACGGCGATGATCATGGCAAGAGAGAGAAAGGAGAGGAGCGGAAACGAAGCCGAGAAGATCGAGGCGAAGAACATCACCCCGAGATACAGCCCGAAACGCAGGCCGTCATCGGCTCCGCGCCGATAGGGAGATTCAATCATATCGTGTTTTGAGGAGTTATCTGTCAAGGAATGTAAATTCAAATAGCAAAGTTAGTGAAAATTTGGCAGTTCGTCAAGAAAATCGTAATTTTGTGCTGATGAAAGCCTCTTTTCTATTCCGGACCATCATAATATCACTGACCCTGTGCCTCGGCGGATGCATCCCGAGGTTCACGCTCAACGGCGCCGCGATAGACTATAACGTCTACCACACCATACAGGTATCCGAATTTCCGATACGCGCGGCGCTGGTCTATCCGCCCCTGCAGCAGATGTTCGAGAACAAGCTGCTCGACTATATCGACTCCAACACGCGCCTGCGCACCGTCGACTCGGGCAGCGACCTGCAGCTCGAGGGCGAGATAACCGGCTACAGCCTCTCGCCTCAGGCCGTGACCGAGGACGCCTATGCCTCGCGCACCCGACTCACCATACAGGTCAGGGTGCGATATACCGACAACAAGCAGGAGGGCAAGGACATAGACCAGACTTTCAGCGCATACCGCGACTTCGACTCGTCCGAGATGCTGTCCGACGTTCAGGACCAGCTCTGCGAGGAGATAACCGGCGAGCTCGTAGACCTGATATTCAACGCAACCCTCGGTAACTGGTAAACCACCACCCCACCGCCATGACAGAACTGTTAGAACGCCTGATGTCATCCATCGGCGACCCCGAGGCCACCATGTCGGCCGAGGATGCCGCCGAGGCCGCACGCCTCTACCCCTACTTCACGCTGCCGGCCGTCGAGGCCCTGCGCCGCATCCCCGCCGAGCTCGACCCCGAGACCCGACGCCTGCTGATGCGCCGCATCGCCCTCAACTCGCCCGACCCCGCGTCGCTCTTCATGGCCGGGTCGCCCGAGGCCGAGAGACTCACCGAATTCTATCCCCCCGAGCAGTCCACCGTGACCACCGAGGACGCCATCACCAAGTTTCTCGAGACATACGGCAGCTCGGACCCCGCGCAGGACGCCCTGCTCGAGAGGCTGATATTCAACCCCGTGCCCCCCGACTATACCTCGCTGCTCGAGCAGGAAGAGGGACACATCCCCTCGCCCGCCGCCACCGAGGCCCCCGCCACCGGCCACGACGCACTGATAGACGCATTTCTGGCCGGAGGCCCAGACGAAGAGACCATACCCCCCGCCGAGCCCCTGCACGAGCCCGAGCCCGTGGTGCACGAGACACCCCGCAAGGCCCCGCCCGAAGACTCGTCGCTCTCCGAGAGCCTCGCCAAGATCTACATCCGCCAGAAGCGATATGACAAGGCTTTTGAAATTATTCACACTCTAAGTTTGAATAATCCAAAAAAAAGTGCTTACTTTGCAGACCAATTACGCTTTCTTGCCAAGCTCATGCTGGTCAAGGAATCGCAAAACCATTAATAATCAATCATCTAAACATAAACCATGTACGTTGTACTCATAATCCTGACCCTCATCTGCTCCGTGTTCCTCATCTGCGTGGTACTCGTTCAGAAATCCAAGGGCGGCGGTCTTTCATCCTCGTTCGCAGGTTCGAATCAGATCATGGGTGTTCGCCGCACCAACAGCTTCATCGAAAAGCTGACATGGGGTCTCGCAGGCATCATCTGCCTTCTGGCCATCCTCTCGACATTCTGCATGCCTCAGGCCATCACCGTAGGCTCGCGTGTCAAGGCAACCGTCCCCACCGAGCAGACCGTTCCCGGCGACTTCAACACACCCGCAGCTCCCGCAGCCCCCGCCACCGAGGCACCTGCAGCACCTGCCGCTCCCGAAGCACCCGCCACTCCCGCCGAATAATCACGGCACGGCCCCGACAATATCCAAAGCCTGCACCGACCCCGTCGGCGTGGGCTTTTGAGGGTTGTAGGCCAGCCATGCCAACACCGGACACATATATATCCCATCAGCCCAATGGGTCTTATAAGTCCTATAAGTCCCATAGGCCCCATTAACCACATTTACCTTGAAAGAACTCTGGCAACTGCTGGCGAGATTCGTACCGCCTTACAAGAAATATCTCGCCCTCAACATCATATTCAACTTCCTGTCGGCATTCCTGACACTATTCTCCTTCGCACTCATCATACCCATCCTCGAGATGCTCTTCAAGGTGCGCGAGGGGGTCTATGACTACATGCCCGTGGGCAGCGCGTCGCTCAAGGACGTCTGCATCAACAACTTCTACTGGTTCACTCAGGAGCGCATAGCCGAGTGGGGCCCCGTCGGCACCCTCACAGCCCTCGCCGCCCTGCTGGTGGTGATGACCGGACTCAAGACCGGCACCACATATCTCAGCAACTACTTCATCATCCCCATGAGGGCCGGCATCGTGCGCGACATACGCAACTACGTCTACGACAAGATAGTCAGGCTCCCCATATCATACTTCACCAACGAGCGCAAGGGCGACGTCATGGCCCGCATGACCGGCGACGTGGCCGAGATCGAGAACTCCATCATGGCATCGCTCGACATGCTGTTCAAGAATCCCATCATGATCATAGTCTGTCTGGTGATGATGATCATAATATCGTGGAAACTCACCCTCTTCGTGCTCATACTGCTCCCCGTGGCCGGCACCGTCATGGGCCGCGTGGGCAAGAAGCTGAAACGCGCCTCGCTCGAGGGACAGCAGCAGTGGGGCACCCTCATGAGCCTCATCGAGGAGACCCTCGGCGGCCTGCGCATCATCAAGGCATTCAACGCCGAGCCCAAGGTCATGGACCGCTTTCACGGCGCCAACCAGAAATTCTATCGCATCACCTGCTCCGTGCAGCGCCGCCAGTCACTGGCCCACCCCATGAGCGAGTTTCTCGGCACCGCCACCATAGCCATCGTCCTCTCGTTCGGCGGCACACTCATCCTGTCGGGCACGTCGAGCATGAACGCCGCATCGTTCATCTACTACCTCGTCGTCTTCTACTCAATCATCAACCCGGCCAAAGACCTCTCCAAGGCCATGTACTCCATACAGAAGGGCCTCGCCTCGATGGAGCGCGTCGACGCCATCCTCTCGGCCACCAACCCCATCCAAGACCCCGAGCACCCGCGCCGCCTCCCCGAGCTGAAGGGCGAGATAGAATATCACGACGTGACCTTCGGCTACACCCCCGACCAAAAAGTCGTCGAGGACATATCGCTCTGCATCGAGCCCGGCGCCACCGTCGCGCTGGTCGGACAGAGCGGCTCGGGCAAATCGACGCTGGCCGACCTGCTGCCCCGATTCTACGACGTCGACAAGGGGCGCATAACCATCGACGGCATCGACGTGCGCGACCTGCGCGTGCACGACCTGCGCTCCATCATGGGCAACGTCAATCAGGAGGCCATACTCTTCAACGACACCATATTCAACAACATAGCCTTCGGCGTCCCCTCGGCCACCATGGAGCAGGTCGTCGAGGCCGCCAAGATTGCCAACGCCCACGACTTCATCACCGCCACCGAAGAGGGCTACGACACCGTCATCGGCGACCGCGGCTGCCGCCTCTCCGGCGGACAGCGCCAGCGCATCTCCATAGCCCGCGCCATCCTCAAGAATCCCCCCGTGCTCATCCTCGACGAGGCCACCTCGGCCCTCGACTCAGAGAGCGAGAAACTCGTTCAGGAAGCCCTCGAGACCCTGATGCGCGACCGCACCACGCTCGTCATAGCCCACAGGCTCTCCACCATCCGCAACGCCTCGCTGATATGCGTCCTGCACGAAGGCCGCATCGTCGAGCGCGGCACCCACGACGAACTCCTCGCCCGCAACGGCTACTACACCCGCCTCGTCGAAATGCAATCCATGCAGTAAGGCACGCCCCCGAGGCCAAGGGAGCAAACACGCAACCGTTTGCGCCCCGCCATTGCACCAAGGGTGCGAATACACAACCGTTTACGCCCTGCCATCGCGCCATGGGGCAAACACACAACCGTTTGCGCCCTGCCATCGCGCCATGGGGCAAACACACAACCGTTTGCGCCCCGCCATTGCACCAAGGGTGCGAATATGCAACCGTTTGCGCCCTGCGGATGCAGGGCTCCGCTTTAATAGCCGCGGGGCTTGCCCCGCGGAAATACACGCAACCACGAAAAACCGGCCCCCGCACGGGGGTCGGGGCCCCGCCGACAAACCTCACCGCACAAATCCACGCGGCAAATTATCTACAACCCCGACCCCCATGCGGGGGCCGGAAAAATGGGGATGATCCGACGATACCTATGGGCAAGCCCATAGGCTATTAACGCGAAGCCCCGCATCCGCGGGGCAGGGGTGACAAATTCCACGCACCGATGCAACCATTACGCCATACGGATGCCCCGCATCCCGCATGGATGCGAACACGCAACCATTGCGCCCCGCCATTGCACCAAGGGTGCGAATATGCAACCGTTTGCGCCCTGCGCACGCAGGGCCCCGCCTTAATAGCCGCGGGGCTTGCCCCGCGGGAACACACGCAACCACGAAAAACCGGCCCCCGCACGGGGGTCGGGGCCCCGCCGACAAACCGCACCGCACAAATCCGCGCGGCAAATTACCTACGGCCCCGACCCCCGTGCGGGGGCCGGATAATTGGGGGGGGATGATCCGATGATACCTATGGGCAAGCCCATAGGCTATTAAAACGAAGCCCCGCATCCGCGGGGCAGGGGTGACAAATTCCACGCACCGATGCGGACACGCAACCATTTTCCGCGGGGCAGGGGGACAAATTTGTGTTAAATTACATTTCACTTACCGCCTATTTAGTTAACGTAGGTTAAAAATTTGGGGGGGGTAATTTTCATTGTACTTTTGTACACTTTCGTAAGCGTAGCGTTAAAATGCACTGATTTATTTAGGCTTGCGGGAGTCAAACCTTAACACAAATACAAACCAACAAACCTAAAGAAAACCTAATGCGTTTTAACCTGTTTCAACTTAGCGCGGTGTTTCTTGCAGGCATGGCGCTACAGTCTTGTGGAGTGGACGAGATTACTGTTCCGGCGGACGAACTCTATGCCCGCGACTTCATCAAGACATTCGGCGTCGTCGACCCCGACCACGATTGGACCGCCGCCACACACACCGGTGTCACAGTGACCACAGCGTCACCCTCGCGCGTCAAAATCATCGCCACGCACAACGGCAAGCGTTA
The DNA here is from genome assembly GCA_001689495.1 of Bacteroidales bacterium M8. GTDB lineage: Bacteria > Bacteroidota > Bacteroidia > Bacteroidales > Muribaculaceae > Duncaniella. The sequence goes on from LUJS01000027.1 coordinate 25,133, forward strand.
TCTCTTCGCAGACTACACAGACGTCAATGGCACACGCACGCTTCCGTTCGACCTCCCCAAAGGAGTGACCGACATCACCGTCCGCGTCAACGGCAAGGACTATCCCGCCACACCCGGCTCGACCGTCAACGCCACCGCCGCATCGAGAGCGCTCAACGAGGGTACTTTCGAGGGCGTCCGCACAGTGACGATTTCCGAACTCACCGAGGAGCCTACATATCTGACCCTCACCAAAGATGAGATGGTAAATGTCATCGAACACTACCTCAAGGAAAACGACAGAGAAATATCGAACATCACTGAGTCGAATCTCGGCAAGGTAACTGACAACTTCTACGCAAAGAGCAAATCGTTCTACATCTTCCCCGAGTATTGGGACACAAGTGAATACAACAATAATAAAATCGGCGTCTACTATTATGTTCCCGAGGGGACAGAGGGTGCCGAGCCGGTGACCTACAGAACGCCGAATGCCGATGGCGGATACGACGAGACAACACGTTACGTAGTCCGCGTAAAAATCTTCGACGGACTCATCGATCAGCTCAAACGCGGCACCGTGGACAATAATTGGACAGACAAATGGTTTGATCCATGGAATGTAAAAGATATTCCGGACGATTGGACAGAGAAAATATACAATGCGGCTGTCGAAGCAAAACTTGACGACATATTCTGCAAGGCTGACGGAACGACACACGCCGACAAGAACGGAAATCTCTTTACAGAGGGGGCTTATCTCTACAAATGCAGCGATGGCAGTTACATTGACTACCAGCACTCCCTCGCATTGCTGAAAAGCGATGACAAGGAGACCAAGACACTCGCAGCCGAAATGTATGGTGCGATAGCATCCATGTTCCCCAACGAACTCTTTCTCTTGGGATACAGATGGGAGAACACCTTTACGGACATCAGTTCAATCAATTATAATTTCGGCGTTAACAAACTGACGATGGCCGATGGAAATCCCGGCAAAGCCGTCAAGGATGAATTCAGCAGTTATGACATCTATCATTCGCATGGCGTAAAGATAGAATTCGATCAGGTCACCGAGTTCGGCTTCTGGATTGAGCAGCGTGCCTTCGTCATGTACTCTGAATCAGCACTCAACGAGCCATTTACGACCAAGAACGAGAACGGCGAGGACCAGACATATATGTCCAGCTATGTGGCTACGCTCAAGGCCGGGCACGACTCATACGGCAACGACAAACGCTATCTGTGTTTCGAGGACTGGCATATATCCGCAGGGGCTAACTTCGACATGAACGACATGGTGTTCCGTGTCTATGGTTTCGACCACTTGCGCGAAGAACTGCCCGACAATCCCGGCGGCGAGATCGTACCCGATCCCGACCCCACTCCCGACCCGGATCCCGATCCCGAGGTATTCCAGTGGATTGTCGCTTGCGAGGACCTCGGCGGCTCGTTCGACTATGACTTCAACGACGTCGTGTTCGGCGTTCAGTATGTAGCCGGCGACACCCACCCCTATGTCTATGTCACCGCACTCGCGGCCGGCGGCACGCTCCCCGTCGAGCTCATCTTTAACGGCAAGCCCGTCACCGGCAAGGGCGAGGGTCAGGAAATCGTCGACGGCACCATCGGCGACGACGGCGAATGGCACTCGTGGTTTGGCAGCTCGGACCTCAAGCCCATCAATGTCAGCGGCTCGTTCAGCGTCGGCGCGACAGTGCGCCTGAGCCACGACGGCAACTTCACGATGGGTATCGAGAGCGGCGACCTGAGCGGATTCATGGTCAGGGTCAAGACCGACGAGGGCGACGTCACCGTCAAGCGTCCGCACCAGAACGGTGGCGTGGCCGACAAGATTCCACAGATGTTTGTCACCACAGGCTCGTTCACATGGCCCTGCGAGACGACACCCATCTATTCGACCCACACCGGCGACAACGGCAAGGGCGAGTATAGCAAGGAAATAGAGCATCAGGGCAAGAAATATACAGGATATCACAACAGCTTCCTGCACTGGATCGAAAACGCCGACTGTGACTTCCACAACCAGCCCGCCACCGGCGAGGGCAGCGTGGTGAATCACGAATGGCCCAAGATTGCAATAAGAATAGTTGATTACATTGGTAAATAAGCAGGAATTATTAATATAACTGAGATTAATTATTTTCCCTGATATAGACTCGTTTATAAGATTAGGCCTAACATAAAACACTTATAAACTTCGGTTGCTGTCCGTCGGCGTGAGCCGCCGGGCAGCTTTTTTCATACCCCTCTGCCGGGCAAGCCCATGGGCTATTAAAACGAAGCCCCGCCTTTGCACCAAGGGTGCGAATATGCAACCGTTTGCGCCCGCCATTGCACCAAGGGTGCGAATACACAACCGTTTGCGCCCTGCGGATGCAGGGCTCCGCTTTAATAGCCGCGGGGCTTGCCCCGCGGAAATATACGCCACCACGAAAAACCGGCCCCCGCACGGGGGTCGGGGCCCCGCCGACAAACCACACCGCATAAATCCGCGCGGCAAATTATCTACGGCCCCGACCCCCGTGCGGGGGCCGGAAAATCGGGGGGATGCTCCGTCGATACCTATGGGCAAGCCCATAGGCTATTAATGCGAAGCCCCGCATCCGCGGGGCAGGGGTGACAAATTCTACACACCGATGCGAATATGCAACCGTTTGCACCCTGCGGATGCAGGGCTCCGCTTTAATAGCCGCGGGGCTTGCCCCGCGGTAACACACGCCGCCACGAAAAACCGGCCCCCGCACGGGGGTCGGAGCCCCGCCGACAAACCTCACCGCACAAATCGGCACGGCAAATTATCTACGGCCCCGACCCCCGTGCGGGGGCCGGATAATTGGGGGGATGATACGCCGATACCTATGGGCAAGCCCATAGGCTATGAAAACGAAGCCCCGCATCCGCGGGGCAAGGGGACAAATTCGCACATTCCACATCGCCACCGATGCAGCATTACGCCATACGGATGCCACGCATCCTGCACCGATGCGAATACACAACCGTTGCGCCCCGTCATCGCACCAAGGGTGCAAATATGCAACCGTTTGCGCCCTGCGCACGCAGGGCTCCGCCTTAATAGCCGCGGGGCTTGCCCCGCGGTAACACGCACACACCACGAAAAACCGGCCCCCGCACGGGGGTCGGGGCCCCACCGACAAACCTAACCGCACAAATCCGCGCGGCAAATTATCTACGGCCCCGACCCCCGTGCGGGGGCCGGAAAATTGGGGGGATGATACGCCGATACCTATGGGCAAGCCCATAGGCTATTAATGCGAAGCCCCGCATCCGCGGGGCAGGGGGACAAATTCGCATATACCACATCGACACCGATGCAACCATTACGCCATACGGATGCCACCATCCCGCACCGATGCGAACACACAACCATTGCGTCCCTCGCATCCCGTACCGATGCGAACACGCAACCGTGCGGGGCTGGTGGTTATCGTATCATCTTTAATATTCCGTCCTCGAAGAGGAGATAGCGGCCGTTCTCATAGCTCCACGTCTCGCGGAGATAGCTCTGTGTTGCGCCACGGTTTACCTCCTTGGGGTTGCCCAGCGCCAGACGACACTCGGCGGTGGTCATGCCGGGCACGACGCGGCCGCGGGTTATCAGCTCCCAGTATTCGTCAGAGATCGTGGGATAGCGTTTGCGCGGGTCGGCAAACGAGAAGACCGAGCCGAACGTGCGGGGGGCACTGTCCTTGGCCCCGGGATAGATGAATAGGCACCCGCGGTGGCCGTTGGCGTCGGTGAACGTGACCCGCAGGGGGAAGAGGGCGTTGCCGGTCGAGACGGAGTCGATGGTGACGGGCACGAACTTGAGCCCCTTGACCGGATTGTCGAGATTGTCGCGCCAGACGCCGGTGAGGGTATAGACCCTGAGTCCGCGCATGGCCATGTCGGCCTCGGCGGCCATATCGCTCTGGATGGTGAAGGGCACCGCCAGAGATTCGCCCTCGAGCAGACTCGACAGCGGGCGGTTGACCCTGTAGACCAACGGCCGCCCCTCGGGCGAGCTGAAGGTGATGTCGGTGACGCCCGAGCCGGTGATTCCGGCCGACTCGGCCATGCCGGCAAAGGTGATGGTCTTGCCCGCGAGGGCCTGACCCTCGGCGTCGTCCAAGCCGAACACGCGCGATATGCGCGGATCGGTGACCACGAAGGGCTTGCCGATGCTCCATGTGGATGGCGGAGCGTCGGCCACCGATGCAAGAAACGTATCCTCGCGCGTCAGAGGTGTCTCCTCGCGGCGCACGTCGCCCGCCGTTATCTTGGGGGTCGACTCGACGCCTGTGAAGAAACACCCCTGAAGCATGAGGGTGAGTGCCGCTGCGAGCGGCAGAAGCCTGCGGTTCAAATCTTATTTGCCCTCGGCGGGAAACTCGGGCTCGATGCCCAGATTGTGGAACATGAACGAGTATATGTCGGTGTACTCGTCTATCACCTTGGCCACGGGCTTGCCGGCACCGTGTCCGGCCTTCGAGTCGATGCGTATCAGCTTGGGAGCGTCGCCTGTATCGGCGGCCTGAAGCGTGGCGGCATACTTGAACGAGTGGGCGGGCACCACGCGGTCGTCATGGTCGGCGGTGGTGACCATGATGGCGGGATAGGGGGTGCCGTCGTTCTTGATGTTGTGCAGGGGCGAGTAGTCAAGCAGATACTTGGCCATCTCGGGCGAGTCGGCCGATGTGCCGTAGTCCGACGCCCAGTTCCAGCCGATGGTGAAGAGGTGATAGCGCATCATGTCCATCACGCCCACGCGGGGGAAGGCCACCTTGAACAGGTCGGGGCGCATGTTGACGGTGGCGCCCACCAGCAGGCCGCCGTTGCTGCCCCCCTCGATGGTGATAAGCTCGGGGTTGGTCCATTTCTCGTTGACGAGATACTCGGCGGCGGCGATGAAGTCGTTGAACACGTTGAGCTTGTTCATCTTGGTGCCGGCCTGATGCCACTCCTCGCCATACTCCGAGCCGCCACGCAGGTTGGTCTGCGCATATATGACGCCGTTGTCGAGCATGAACATGCGATAGGGCGAGAAGCCGGGGGTCAGCGACACGTTGAAGCCGCCGTAGCCGTAGAGGTAGACGGGGTTCGAGCCGTCGCGCTTCAGGCCCTTCTTGTATGTCAGGAACATGGGTATCTTGGTCCCGTCGGCCGAGGGATAGAACACCTGCTCGGTCACATAGTCGTCGAGGTTTATCCCCTTGACCTCGGGCTGGAATATCCTGACGCTCTCGCCGGTGGCGGGGTCGTATGAGTAGAGGGTTGCCGGGGCGTTGAACGACGTGAACGAGTAGAACACATCCTCGGGGTGCTTGCGCGACAGCGACAGGGCCACGTCGCCATAGCCGGGCAGCGCGATGTCAGACACCTTCTTGCCCTCGCGGCTCCACACCTCGATCTTTGATGCGGCATCCTTCTCGTAGGTCAGATAGAGATTGTCGCCCGAGAACTGCGCGCCGGTCAGCACTGCGTCGGCGGCCTCGGGTATCAGCTCGGTCCACGCCTCGCGCGCGGGGTTGCCCTTGAGGTCGGCCACCATGATGCGGTTCTTGGGAGCGCCATACGAGGTGAGTATGTATGCCTTGCCGTCGATGACGTCGATGACGCCGTTGGTATAGTCCTGATCCTTGACCATGTCCACCCACACGCCATTCTTCTTGACCTTGAGGGCCTCGCCTACGCCCTGACCGCCTATCGAGACGAAGGTCACGGGCTCGCTCTCGGCCACGCCGGCCGAGTGGAAGTGCAGCGGGTGCGCCGGGTCTGAGAACGCGATGACGTCGGCGCTCTGGGGCGTGCCCAGCTTGTGATAATAGACGGTGTGGTTCTCGTTGGCGTGCGAGTATTCCTTGCCAGCCTCGGGGCGGGGATATGCGCTGTAATAGAATCCGTCGCCGTCCCACGCGGCGCCCGTAAACTTGGCCCACTCGATGTGGTCGCCCGTCAGCTTGCCGGTCTCGGTGTCCATGACATATATCTCGGTCCAGTCCGAGCCCGAGCGCGAGATGGTATATGCCGTGTGGCGTCCGTCCTTGGACTGGAATACGCCCGTCAGGGCCACCGTGCCGTCGTCGCTGAGGGTATTGGGATCGAGGAACACCTCGCGGTCTGTGCCGGCGGCATCCTTGGCGCGATAGAGCACCGACTGGTTGCGCAGGCCATCGTTCTCGAAGAAGTACCAGCGGCCATCCTCGCCGCGCCACGGCAGACCGCGCTTCACATAGTCGCTCAGGCCCGTGAGGCGCTCGCGTATCTTGTCGCGATAGGGAATCTTCGAGAGATACTCCTGAGTCAGGGCGTTCTCGGCCTCGACCCAGCGGGCCGTCTCGGCCGACGTGTCGTTCTCAAGCGGGCGATAGGTGTCTATGACCTCCATCCCGAAGATGGTGTCGGTGGTGCCGTCCTGCGGAGCCGCGGGATAGCTGAGTTTTTCTGAATGTGAGCCGCAACCGGCAAATATCGTTGTTGACATAATGGCGCCGATAGCAAGTAGGTTAGTCGGTTTCATGTGATAAGTGATTGTCTGTTTTGAATGCAAAGTTAGTGAAAATCGGGTGTATTCTCAGGAAAAACACCCGCTTTTTCCGTTTATATTAAGGATATTTATTATTTTTGTCAACTCAAAACATTCCGCCATGAACTATGTAATACTTGCCGCCGGTCTGGGCTCGCGTTTTGCCGCCGAGGGAATCGACACCCCCAAGCCCCTCGTGCCCGTGATGGGACAGCCAATGATAGGCCGCCTCGTCAGGGTGCTCATGTCCATGGGCGACTGCGAGAGCATACACATCGTGGCAAACTCGCGCATGGAGGGGCTGGTGCCCTATCTCGAGGGATTGCGCGCCGAGGGCGCCCCGCTGGTCATAAAGCCCATCGTGTCAGACAACTCCTACACCTCGCTGCGCCTCGCCGCCGAGGGCATCGAGGGCCGGTTCATAGCCATGACGGTCGATGCCATATTCGCCGACAGCGAGTTCGCGCGGTTTGTCCGCGAGGTCGGCCACATGCCCGACGGCGAGGTGTGCATGGCCCTGACGCGCTATATCGACGACGAGAGCCCCCTCTACGGGCGCCTGTCGGCCGACGGCAGCGAGATCATAGACTACCGCTATGGCGGCGAGCCATTCGCCGAGGGCGCCATCGTCTCGGCCGGCATATACGGACTCACCTCCGAGGCCATGCAGGTCGTGGCCCGCAGGTACGGGTATCCCAAATCGCTCAGCGACTTCCAGCGCATCCTCGCCGCCGAGACGCCACTGAGGGTGAGGATATTCGAGATGGCAAAGGCCCTCGACGTCGACTGCACCCACGACCGCGAGGCCGCCGAGGCATTTCTGGCCGAGGCCAACGGCGAGAAGCCGCGCCACAAGAGCCTGCGCGAACAGTATCGCGACTCGCTCAAGAGCCTCGACACCGAAGAGCACATAGACCTCGCGTTCTACCGCCCCATAGGCTTTGCATGGGCATGCCTGTTCAGGCGCCTCGGCATCAGCCCCAACGCCGTGACCATAGCGTCGATATTCATAGGCATCGCCGCCGGCATCTGCTTCTATCCCACCGCGATGTGGGTCAACGTCATCGGCATGCTGCTGCTGATGTGGGCCAACTCGTTCGACAGCGCCGACGGCCAGCTGGCACGCCTCACCCGACAATACTCACGCCTCGGGCGCATACTCGACGGCGTGTCTGGCGACTTCTGGTTTGCGGCCATCTACATAGCCGTCTGCCTGCGCACCGTGCACGGCGGAGGCTGGTGGGCCGAGCATCCGTGGGTCATCTGGACACTGGCCGTGACCGCAGGCATCTGTCACGGCAGGCAGGCCGCACTGGCCGACTACTATCGCCAGCTGCACCTGTTCTTCCTCAAGGGACGCTCGGGCAGCGAGCTCGACTCGTCAGACCAGCTCGAAGAAAAGGAGCGCGCCCTGACATGGAGCGGCGACTTCTTCAGGAAACTCATCTCGGTCTGCTATCTGGCCTACACCCGCCGACAGGAGGCCGACACCCCCGCCATGCAGCGCCTGCGCCGCGAGGTGGCCCGACGGTGGCCCGACGGAATACCCGAAGACTTCCGCCGCAAGTTCCTCGACGCCAGCCGCCCCCTGTGCAAGTGGGAGAACTTCATGACCTTCAACTGGCGCACCATCTTCCTGTTCGCCACCCTCTTTGCCGGACAGCCGTGGATATACTTCGTCATCGAGCTCACCCTGTTCAACATCGTCATGCTCTGGACCAACCGCCGCCACGAACGCCTCTGCACCCGCCTCCTCGCCGAGATGCAGCCCTAATCCGCGTCAGCCCTTCTCAAAGCCCTCTCCATGGCCTTGTCATAGGCCTGCCCGCGCGACACGAGGTATCTGAAGAAGACCTCGTCGTCGACAATCTCGACATGAAACGTAAAGAATGCCCTGCGGGAGCCGACACGGATCCTGTAGACATTCTCATAGCCCGTAAGTTTCTTGCAGTCAGTCAGCTCCGACAGCGTGTCGCAACCCTCGACCTCGTCGAGCATCGTCAGCGCCGAGCGCAGCTCCTTGCCCCCGAGCCTCTCAAGACTTTTCGAAAAGTCGCGCGACAGCCTATACCTCATCGCTATTGGCCTTTGCCCTGAGTCGGGCCAACAACTCGGACTGCTCGTCGGCAGAGATCATCTCACCCCCCTCGGGTCTTGTCTTGACCAGATAGGCATATATCGCCTCATCGTCGGCATCGTCCATCGAATTGATGACCAGAGTCTCGATGAGTTTCTTGACACTCATGCCCATCGCCGCGGCCTGCACCGCCAGACGTCGGCACACATCGTTGGGCAACTCAATCAGCTTTTTGGTACGTTCCGTACCACTGTTCAGGGATATTGTTCGCATGTCAGATATAATTTATATCGCAAATATATCATATATATGCGATATAACAAAATCCCACGCCCCATTCATCACCACACCGCCCCGCTTTTAACATTTTTTCGGTGATGATGATATGTGTTTGTGGGGCCGGGGGCAATTTGGCAGGGGTTTGAGGGGGTGCGGTCGGGAAATTTTTTGTAACTTTGCGCGTTAAACGTATATTAAGTCAATTTCACAGACCAAATCGACATCACACTTCATATATGAACGATAAAGAGATTGTGCTTTCGGGCATACGCGCCACTGGCAATCTGCACCTCGGCAACTATTATGGTGCACTCAGTAAATTCGTCAAGATGCAGGACGACTACGACTGCCTCTACTTCATCGCCGACCTCCACGCGCTGACCACGGCGCCCGACCCCAAGGCCCTGCACGAGAACGTGCGCAACATTCTGGCCGAGTATCTGGCTGCGGGCGTCGACCCCGAGAAGGCAACGATATTCGTGCAGAGCGACGTCCCCGAGGTCTCGGAGATGTATCTGCTGCTCAACATGCACGTGGGCATAGGCGAGCTGATGCGCACCGCGTCGTTCAAGGACAAGGCCCGCAAGCAACTGGGCATCACCGACGACTCGGCCGACATCGAGCGCCAGATCATCGGCGCCGAGACCAACAAGCGCGTCAACGCCGGCCTGCTCACGTATCCCACGCTGATGGCCGTGGACATACTGATACAGAAGGCACACAAGGTGCCTGTGGGCAAGGATCAGGAGCAGCATCTCGAGCTGACTCGCCGTTTTGCCCGCCGCTTCAACTCGTTCTATGGCGTCGACCTGTTCCCCGAGCCCGAGAACTTCAACTTTGGCGGCGCGCCCGTCAAGGTGCCCGGCCTCGACGGCTCGGGCAAGATGGGCAAGAGCGAGGGCAACTGCATCTATCTGGTGGACGACGAGAAGGTGCTGCGCAAGAAAGTGATGCGTGCCGTGACCGACGAGGGCCCCAAGGAGCCCAACCAGCCCATATCGCAGCCGGTCGAGAACCTGCTCACCCTCATGGCCCTGACATCGTCGCCCGAGGTGGTGCAACAGTATCGCGACGCCTATGCCGACTGCTCGATTCGCTATGGCGACCTCAAGAAACAGCTTGCCGAGGACATACTCAAGGTGACCACCCCGATACGCGAGCGTTATCTCGACATCAGAAACGACGACGAGTTCCTTGCCCGCGTGGTGCGTCGCGGTGCCGAGCGCGCGCGCGAGCGTGCCGCCGCCACCCTCGCCGAGGTGCGCAAGGCCATGGGTATCATCAAGTTCTATTAATGACAACAATAGTTGTTCTAGTTCAACTAGTTCAACTAGAACAACTAGACCAACTATAGTCCACTCCCTCTCATGAAAAAATACAATCTCTACAACAATATCCTCGGCTGGGTTTGCTTTGTGGTCGCCGCCGTGACCTATCTGCTCACCCTCGAGCCGACGGCGAGCTTCTGGGACTGTCCGGAGTTCATTTCGCAGGGCTATAAACTCGAAGTCGGCCACCCGCCGGGCAACCCCATCTTCATGCTCGCGGCCCGATTCTTCGTCAATTTCGCCTTCGGCGACGTGTCCAAGGTGGCCCTGATGGTCAACGCCATGTCGGCGTTGCTGTCGGCGGGCACCATACTGCTGCTGTTCTGGACCGTGACGCACCTTGTCAAGCGCCTGATAGTCAGCGATGACGCCACCGAGATACCGCTCGCCAAGATGCTCGTCATCTTCGGCTCGGGCCTGTGCGGCGCGCTGGCCTATACATGGAGCGACACGTTCTGGTTCTCGGCCGTCGAGGGCGAGGTCTATGCCTTCTCGTCGTTCTGTACGGCGCTGGTGTTCTGGCTGATACTCAAGTGGGAGAATCGCGCCCACGAGCCCCATTCGGACAAGTATCTCATACTCATCGCCTATGTCATAGGCATCTCCATCGCCGTGCACCTGCTCAACCTGCTCTGCATCCCGGCGATAGCTCTGGTGCTCTACTACCGCCTCACCAAGAACGCCACCGCCACCGGGTCGCTCATCACGCTGGCCGTGTCGGCCGTGGTGGTGGGCCTGATTCTCTACGGACTCGTGCCGGGATTCATCGAGGTGGCCCAGTATTTCGAACTGTTCTGCGTCAACACGCTCGGCCTGCCCTATAACGGCGGCGTACTGATATATGCCATACTGGCCGTGGCCACGTTCATCTGGGCCATGCGCGAGCTCTACCTGCAGCGCTCGGTCAAGGCCATACGCTGGAGCGTGCTGCTGACCATACTCTTCTCGGGCATCCCCTTCATCGGCGACAGCTGGATCATCCCCGTCGTCATCCTCGCCGCCGTGGCCGGATACCTCTGGATGGCCGACAAACTGCCCGTGCGCATACTCAACCTCGTGGTCACCAGCATCTTGGTGATATTCGTGGGATATTCGAGCTATGCCCTGCTGCTGATACGCTCGTCGGCCAACCCGCCGATGAACCAGAACGCCCCCGACAACGTGTTCTCGCTGGCGTCATACCTCAACCGCGAGCAGTATGGCGAGCGTCCCCTCTTCTACGGACAGACAAACAACTCGTCCGTGGTCTACGAGGCCGACATGAACACCGGCTCGACATCGCCCGTCTATGAGGAGGGCAAGGCCGACTACTCGAAGGTGGCCAAGACGTCGCCCGACGATCCCGACAAGTATGTGCTGACGGGATACAAGAAGGAGTACAAGATGACCCCCGAGCTCAACATGCTCTTCCCCCGCATATATAGCGGCGCCCACACCCAGCAGTATTCCGACTGGATCGGCGGCCTGCAGGGCAAGCCCGTCAGGGCCACCCAATACGTGGCACCCGACGGCGAGGTGCTGCAATATACCGACCGCATCATACCCACTCAGGGCGAGAACCTGAGATTCTTCCTCATCTACCAGCTCAACCACATGTACTGGAGATATTTCATGTGGAACTTTGCCGGACGCCAGAACGACATTCAGGGCAACGGCGAGGTCAACCACGGCAACTGGATCTCGGGCATCCCCTTCATCGACAATCCCCGTCTGGGCGACCAGAGCCTGCTGCCGTGGTCTGAGGGCGAGGGCAACCCGGGCCACAACGTGTTCTATATGCTGCCGCTGATACTCGGCATCATCGGCCTGTTGTGGCAGGCGTTCGTGTCCAAGAGGGGCATCGAGCAGTTCTGGGTGGTGTTCTTCCTGTTCTTCATGACGGGCATCGCCATCGTGCTCTACCTCAACCAGACCCCCGGCCAGCCCCGCGAGAGGGACTATGCCTTTGCCGGCTCGTTCTATGCCTTTGCCATCTGGATAGGCATCGGCGTGGCCGCGCTGTGGAACATACTCACCGCGCAGCTCGCCCCCAAGAGCGCCAAGAAAGGTCCCAAGGAGGCCGACATCCACGCCGAGCCCGCCCTGACAGGCGCCAAGAAGTGGATACCCGTGGCCGTGGCACTGATCGTCGGCATTGCCGTGCCGCTGCAGATGGTGTCGCAGACGTGGGACGACCACGACCGTTCGGGCCGATACACCACACGCGACTTTGGCATGAACTATCTCGACTCGCTCGACGACAACGCCATCATATTCACCAACGGCGACAACGACACATTCCCGCTCTGGTATGCGCAGGAGGTCGAGGGTCACCGCACCGACGTGCGCGTGGTCAACCTGAGCTATCTCACCACCGACTGGTATGCCAACCAGATGCGCCATCCCTCATACGAGGCCGCGGCCATCGACATGCAGGCCAAGCCTCAGGACTATGCCTACGACCGCATGAGCTTCAGCTATTTCGCATCTGACGCCGACACCGTACCGACCAACGTATATGCCTCGCTCAGACAGATATACGACCCCGCGTCGAGCAAGAACCGCTGGAACGCGCCGATGATGAAGCATCCCAACATGTTCATCCCCGTCGATCTCGGGCAGGCCGTCAAGGCCGGACGCATCACCGAGGCCGAGGCCGCGGTGGCCGACCCCGTCATCGTCGCCGACATGCTCAACGACCCCGGCTCGGCATCGCATCAGGGCATGACGCTGAGTCAGGTGCTCTCGCTCGACATGCTGGCCACCAGCATCAAGAACGGATGGGACCGTCCCGTCTACGTGGCCGGCACCGTGCCCTCCGAGTACTATCTGGGCCTGCAGCCCTACATGCGCTCGACCGGCATGGCCTACGAGATAACCCCCGTGGTCAATCCCGAGAACTCCGACCGCGACATCGTCGCCGTCAACACCGACAAGGCATACCGCAACATCACCGAGAAGTTCCGCTGGGGCGGCCTCGACAAGGTGACCGAGCCCGGACAGATCTATCTCGACGAGACCGTGCGCCGTATGGTCACCACCACCCGCTCATATATCCTCGACGCCGCCACGGCGCTGGTCAACGAGGCCATAATGGCCGAGAGGGCCGACTCGGCAGGCGTGTCCGACGAGGAGGCCGTGGCGCTGGCCGCGTTCAAGGCCGACCGCTACAAGAAGGCGCTCGAGCTGGTACGGATCGTCGAGGAGAAGCTCCCCGAGGCCGCATCCCCCTATGCCGTGCAGATACCCCAGAAGATGGCCCGGATATACGACCGCATAGCCGCGGGCACCGGCAACAAGGAGGCCGCCGAACGCGGTCGACAGCTGTTGCGCAACGAGCTGATGCGCTATGCCCGCAATGTCAAGTACTATCAGAGCCTGCCCCCCCACCTGTATCAGACACTCCAGATCAACGACCGCTTCATCGAGGTCTATTATATGGTATACCTGCTGCAGGACTATGCCGACATGGGCGGCGACTCAGAGGCCATGATACACGAACTCGAGGATATGGGCGTCAACTTCGACCGTATCGTATCGGCTTACCAACAGTAAACCCCTGTTCTGAAAAATGGAAAACAGAAAACTCCGCGTGGGCATCACCCACGGCGACATAAACGGCATAGGCTATGAGGTGCTGCTCAAGACCCTCGAGAATCCCGGCATTGCCGAGATATGCACCCCGGTGGTCTACGGGTCGGCCAAGATAGCCTCGTTCTATCGCAAGAATATCAAGGACCTCCCCGAGGTGAGGCTCACCGTGGTCGAGTCGGCGGCAGACGCCGACCCCTCGCAGGCACGCAACTACATCATCAATGTCGTGCCCGAAGACACCCCCGTCAACCCCGGCGAGGCCACCAAGGCCGGCGGCAATGCCGCCCTCGCGGCCCTCGAGCGCGCCACCGCCGACCTGCGCGAGGGGCTGATAGACGTGCTGGTCACCTGCCCCATCAACAAGAACGCCATCCACGGCGACGACTTCGAGTTTCCCGGCCACACCGAGTACCTGCAGTCGCGTCTTGGCGGCGAGGGCGACAAGGCCATGATGATAATGGCCGCCGAGGGGCTCAGGGTGGCGCTGGTCACCATACACAGCCCCCTGTCAGACGTCAGCGGCAACATCACCCGCGAGGCGGTGCTCAAGGGCATCGAGCAGTTGGCCGCATCGCTCGTGGCCGACTTCGGCGTGCACTCGCCCCGCATCGCGGTGCTGGGCCTCAACCCACATGCCGGCGACGGCGGGGTGATAGGCTCGGAGGAGACCGACGTCATAGCCCCGGCCATAGCCGAGGCCAACCGCAAGCGGATACTGGCATTCGGCCCCTATCCGGCAGACGGCTTCTTTGCCGGCGGCGCATACACCAAGTTCGACGGCATTCTGGCCATGTATCACGATCAGGGCCTCACACCCTTCAAGCTCATAGCCGGCGAGAGGGGCATCAACTATACCGCCGGACTCCCCTACGTGCGCACGTCGCCCGACCACGGCACGGCATACGACATCGTATGCCGCGGCGAGGCCGACCCGCAGTCGCTGCGCGAGGCCATATATGCCGCCATTGACATATATCGCAACCGCGGGCGCGAGGCCGAGGCGACCGCCAATCCGCTGCGCAAGCAGAACTTTGACCGCGGCAGCGACCGCGTGCCCAAGGAGAAGAAAGAAAAGGACGTCAGGGAGAAACCCCGCCAGCCCAAGGAACCCAAGGAGCCAAAGGAGCCCAAGCCCCGCAAGGAGGAGGCCCCCGAGACCCGTGGCGCCGACGCGGCCAAGCCCTCGGAACCCGATAACGAATAAAGCATAACCCGTCATGGCCTCGATAAAGATAGCCGCGATAATGCGTGCGGCGGCATACTCGCCCAACCACATCGGCAACGATGCCGCCATACTCAATCTGACCTGCGAGCAGCTGCGCAAGCGCGGCTGCGAGGTCAAGGTCTATTCAGAGGAGCAGCTCATTGCCGGCAACGTGACCGAGGAGTATGTCATCAACATGTGCCGCGACCGCCGCTCGCTCCCCATCCTTCAGGCCATGGAGGACAAGGGGACGCTGGTCATCAACTCGGCCTATGGCATCGAGAACTGCATACGCGAGCGCATGGCGCGCATACTCATCGGCTCGGGCATACCATATCCCGAGAGCATCATGGTCGACACCAACCAGACCGTGACCTCGCGCCTCGACGCCATGGGCATCTCGAGGGCGTGGATCAAGAAGGGCGAGATGTTTGCCAGCCACAAGGAGGACGTGACATACGTCCGCCACTCGGCCGAGGCTCAGGAGATGCTTCAGGAATACTTCCTGCGCGGCATACGCCGTGCCGTCATCAACAGGCACCTCGACGGGGTCAAGCTCAAGTTCTATGGCGTGGCCGGGACGCAATACTTCTATCACTCCTTCCCGCTGCTCTCGCCCCCCGAGGGCCCCGGCCCCGACGGATTCGACCTCGAGGAGTTCAGGCGCACATGCGACCGCGCCGCCGAGACACTCGACATCGTGGTCTACGGTGGCGACGCTCTGGTCCACGACGACGGGTCGTTCACCATAATCGACTTCAACGACTGGCCCACCTTCGCCCCCTGCCGCAACGAGGCGTCGGCCGTCATAGCCCGCGAGATACTGACCCGCATCAAGTCCCGCTCCTGACCCCTCTCCCACTCTCTTAACTTTAATCACTAAACTTCAAACTCCCCCTCTCCCCTCCCGAAAACGCAATGTTAACGAAATTCATGAGGCTTAAGAACCGGTTTGTCAACGGCGGCGACATCGTCACCACCTTCCTGCGCTCGTCTGTATCGTCGCAGATAGCGTCGTGGATCGACATGGGCACCGGCTTTGTGCTGTTTGCGTTCTGCCATCTCGCGCCGTGGCTCTCCACGGCCATCGGAGCCGTGGCCGGAGGCATCGTCAACTGCTGCATCAACTATCGCTTCACGTTCCATGCCTCGTCGGTGCCCGTCAAGGCCGTTGCAGTCAAGTATCTCATCATCTGGATGGGCTCGCTCTGCCTCAACGTCTACGGCACCCAGCTGGTCTACACACTGCTGCAGCACCTCACGTTCCTCGAGGATCTGGGCTTCCGCCCCAACGGCTACTATGCCGCCGCCCGCCTCAGCGTCTCGCTCGTGGTGTCGATATTCTGGAACTTCCTGCTGCAGAAGAATTTCGTTTACCGCAACACTCGCTTCGACCCCTACGCCATCAAGCTGGTCAACTCAATCATCCGCACCAAAAAACCATCAGAAGACTAAAGTAACTGCATAAACAATGGCACAATCCAATATGACAATGGAAACCGCAACGCCCTCGACATTCAAGAAAATGCGCGACGCGCTCCAGCAGGGCATATACTGCGTCATCAATCCGTTTGTACGCATGCTCATCCGCATCGGCGTCACCCCCAACATGGTCACCACCATCGGCCTGCTGGGCAACATCGCCGCAGCCGCCGTGTTCGTCTGGGCCGGATATACCGGATCGCCCGTCAACCTCAACTACCCGCTGGTCACGCTGGCCGGAACACTCATCATCCTCTTCTCGCTGTTCGACATGCTCGACGGTCAGGTAGCCCGTCTGGGCAACATGGCCTCGACATTCGGCGCCATGTACGACTCGGTGCTCGACCGCTATTGCGAGCTCTTCACCCTCGGCGGCATCTCGTTCTACTTCATCCAGACAGGCCATGTCGGCGCCGCCCTCATTACCTTTGTCGCCCTCGTCGGCTCGATCATGGTCAGCTACGTGCGCGCCCGCGCCGAGGGTCTTGGACTCGAGTGCAAGATCGGATTCATGCAGCGCCCCGAGCGCGTGGTGGTCACCGCCCTCGGCGCCATCGCCACCGGACTCGTGGGTCAGAACGTCTCGCCCGCCGAGTTCGACGCCCAGTGGATACTCATTGCAGCTATGGGCATCATCGCCATCTTCGCCAACATCACCGCCTTTGCCCGTATAGGCCATGCAAAGAGCCAGCTTGACAACCGCCGCTGACCGTCGCAGGTGCCTGCCCTCGCGGCAGGAGGGCACCGTCATAGCCATCGCCCTGTGCGTGTGGCTCGCGGTCACGGCCACGTTCGTGGGCTTCAGGCCCGAGCATCTCTATATCGCGCTCTTCCTCGCCGCCATGCTCTTCGCCACCTCGGTCACGCGCCGTCTGGTGGTAGCCCTGCTGCCGTTCATCGTCTTCGGCATATCGTACGACTGGATGAACATCCTGCCCAACTACGAGGTGAATCCCGTCGACATCCGCGACCTCTACGAGGCCGAGAAGAGTGCCTTCGGCATCACCGTTCAGGGCGTCGTGCTCACCCCCAACGAGTGGTGGGCGCTGCACCAGAACTCGGTGCTCGACTTCATGGCCGGATGCTTCTATCTGTGCTGGGTGCCCGTGCCCATACTGTTTGGCGTGTGGCTCTACTTCAACCGCCAGTATGACGTCTACCTGCACTTCTCGCTCGTCTTCCTGCTGGTCAACCTCATAGGCTTCGCGCTCTACTACGTCCATCCCGCCGCCCCGCCGTGGTATGTCGCCGGTCACGGCTTCGACTTCATCCCCGGCACGCACGGCGAGACCGCCGGACTGGGCCGATGGGACGCCATGACGGGCCTCTCGATATTCGACGGCCTATACTCGCGCAACTCCAACGTCTTTGCAGCCTTTCCCTCGCTGCACGCCGCATACATGCTCGTAGCCTTCATATACTCGCTCAAGGCACGCTGCGGATGGTGGCTCAGGGCGCTCTTCGCCTTCATCTGCCTCGGCATCTGGTTTACGGCCGTCTACTCGTTCCACCACTACATCATCGACGTACTGGCCGGCATCACCGTCACCATCATCGGCTGGCTCCTCTTCGAACAAGGCCTCATGCGCATCCCCCCCTTCCGCCACTTCCTCAAGGCCTACGAAAAATACATCGCCTGACCCAATCCCAAAGCGTCCTCAGGGCGCCAACTATTGCATATTCGCATCCTCTGCGATGCACCCCCTGCCCCGCAGATGCGTGCGCAAACGATTGCATATTCGCATCCCGTGCGATGCGGAACCCTGCCCCGCGGATGCGGGCGCTAACTATTGCATATTCGCATCCTCTGCGATGCACCCCCTGCCCCGCGGATGCGGGCACCAACTATTGCATATTCGCATCCTGTGCGATGCGTAACCCTGCCCCGCGGATGTGGGTGCTAACTATTGCACATTCGCATCCTGTGCGATGCGAAACCCTGCCCCGCGGATGCGGGGCTTCGTTTTAATAGCCTATGGGCTTGCCCATAGGTCCCAACGATTAATACCCCATTTTCCCGGCCCCCGCCCGGGGGTCAGGGCAATACACCACCGGACAATTTTAAAGTCAAACCTTAAAATTGTCCGGTGTTGTTTGGTCACTCCTCCGTCGGCAGGGGCATCTGGTATGCTCCGGGGGTCGGGAGGGGAAGGCGCTGCACGCCGTATGGATCTGTGGCGGCCTCGGGGAGCGTCAGATCGGGATTGGCCGCGCCGACGACGGGAGAGTCGGGCTTGAGGCGATAGTCGAAGAAATAATCCTCGCGCACGGTGCCATACATCGGGTCGGTGTCCCAGAAACAGCCGATGAAGTTCTCGTCATCCTCGCCCTCGCTCTTCAGCAAGGTCGAGCGGATGAATATCTCCGTACCCGTGAGGTCGCCCTCGTTCAGGTCCGAGCCGTTGCCATAGATGATGCTGTTCGATATGTCGGCCTTGAGATAGGGCATCCCCGAGCCGTTGTCGGTATCGGCGTTATAGTGGTTGAACTGCAGCGCAGCGCCACCGAGTGCCGAGAAGAGGTAATAGTTTGCGAACGTGCAGTGATTGGCCTTGACGGTGCCGCCGAGCATGGCATAGAGTCCGGCCGAGCCCTCGGCCACCTCGGTGCCTATGAGGGTGATGTCGGCGTGAAGGCTGGCAAGGGGGTATGTGGCCGAGTTGCGCAGGCGGCAGTTGACAAACGTGGCCTGCGACAGCGAGTCGGCCACGAGGCCGTTGACGGTGTTGCGCACCACCGTGTGCACGAACCTGTTGCCACGGCTCTCGGGACGCAGCACGATGCCGTCCCACTGCGAGGCCATGAGGTCGAACGATATGTCGCCCACCACGTTGTCCGTGCGGTCGCCGCACATGTTTACGGGCTTCTCTGCCGTGCCCTCCGACACGATCTTGCCGTAGACCCGCAGCGATGCCTTGTCGTGGAAGTGCAGCGTCACGCCGGGCTCGAGTGTGAGGGTAGCGTCCTTGGCCACCACGAGCGAGTCGAATATCTGATAGGGATATGTGGCGTCCCAGCGCTCGTCGCTCTCCACCACATGCCCGCGACGGCGGTCCACGTCCTGTCCGCGCGCCAGCAGCACCACGCTGCTCGTCACGCCGTTGGTGGTGAAATCAAGGTGACTCACCACATCCGTCAGCCGCGGGGTCGAGTTGGGAGGCAGTGTGGCCTCCACGAATACGAATATCGAATCGTTGGGACGTATCTCGACGTCGGTGAAGTCCGTGCCCGCAAATCCGTCCACATTTATGCGGAAGTGCTCGTCCTCGCCCGCACGCAGCCCTATCCGGCTCACCGAAATCAGCTTTGACTGCCGGTTGTGGACAACGAAACGGTGCGTGGGGGTGGGCTGTCCGGTGAAGGTGACTCCCATGTCGAGGGTGTCGACCGAGAACACCGGCTGGGCCGAGGGGGATGTGTCGAAGCCATCCTCGATGCACGATGCGAGGAGGACCGAACTAATTATCGAAAGAAAAATCAGGGAGAGGATTTTATTCATCGGTATATACAGATTGTCAATCTATATATCAACGAGAAAACCCCTCGGTTATTGCCCGGCGGCCTTCATCTTCAGCACGCCCGGGCCGTTGGCCTGACGCGGCTTTGGCAGGTCCGTCTTGGCCTCCTTCACTGTTGCCGGGTCGGCCTTCTCCTCGTCGCGTTTCTTGGCGAATCTTGCCAGCCTCGTCCTGACCATCCGGTCGGCGCTGTCGAGCGACTCGCCCGTATAGACAACCTGCCCCATGCTGTCGGCCAGCACATAGTATGGCAGGCGGGGTATGGCGAAATCCCGGAGTCGGGGCGAGGCCACGCCACCAGATACCCATCCCTGATGCCATCGGGCCGAGTCGTTGAGTATCTGCCCGCGCCAAGTGGCCGAGTCGCGCGCCACGCTCAGCTCCATTATGTCGAGGCGGCGTGCGGGCAGGTCCTTGTACAGGGCGCGCAGCCGTGCCTTCACCGAGTCGGGTTTGCGCTCCGAATTGATTGCAAAGAGTGTGTACGAATGTTCGGACGCCGCGTATGTGATCGTGGTGTCGCGTCCCGCGGGCACGATGAAGCGCTTGAGCATTGTCTGGCGCTCCAGCCCGCGCCCCAGCGAGGCCATGAACGATGCCGTGACGCACGCAGGGCGCCCCTGCTGCTCTATCAGGTTCATCACGGAGTCTGCCCTCAGCTCGTTGCCGTGAGCCCTGTAGCGGGTCGCTACGAGCAGCGATGCGGTGGACGACTCCTTGTGGGCGTCGACATACGACAGGATCAGCCTGTTCACCTCGGCGTCATCCCCGTGCTCGAGCAGGGAGTCGTTCTCGGCAATCCATGCCCCGTAATCCTTCCAGTCGTCCGGACCCTCGATCACCAGCGAGGCGGGCCCCTCCTTCATGTTCATCCTCACCTTCAGGCGGTCGCCGTCCGAGGCCACGCACGAGAACAGCAGGCTGCCGCCGTCAAGCGTGAATAGCTCGACCAGCTCGGGCTGAGTGCTCTGTCCCTCGGCCTTGAATCGTCCCTCGCGCGGGTGCAGTTGGCGGCGGGTCACCTTGCGGCCGTCCGAGGTCACCATCTCGACGCCACGGTCGCCAAGACCCTCGAAGTCACATTCTATGACATATCCCCCGTTGCCGCCGCAGGCCACGGCCATGAGCGAGAGCAGGATCAGAATCAGTATGTTTGAGGCAAATTTCATCATGGCGCAAAGTTACGAAAAATATCCGAAAAAAAATAAGAGCCGGTTCTCGGTTGAGAATCGGCTCTTGAGGTTTAAGGGGCGGTTATCTACTTTCCCAC
>LUJS01000028.1:0-10725 GCA_001689495.1 Bacteroidales bacterium M8
GTGGGAAAGTAGATAACCGCCCCTTAAACTCCCAAGAGCCGATTCTCAACCGAGAACCGGCTCTTTTTGTATATCTAACCCATCGCCTTTTTAGCGAGTGCCCTTTAACGCGAGAATATGTTAAGCCCCTGCAGTCCTGTCTGAAATTCCGGCCGACCGCTGATGTCCCCGATGCCGGGGCGCCTCAGCCTGTGTCGTTTGCGATTATTCTGCTGTCTTTCTTTTCTGAGAGGAAAATTTTTGCTAACTTTGTTACCATTGATAGTAAATCTGTTTCCTGCAAATCTTGCAAAATATCTTCAAATGAAATTATATATCTAAGCTATGAACGACGTTGTTGAGATTATACGAGAATTTTTTTGTGAGGCACTTCGTTTTCTTAAACTGCCTATCGAGCAATGGCCCGAGATTGTCGAGGAACTGCGTTTTGACCAGAAGCATAAGATGACCCCGCCAAATGTAGATTACAGAAACCGAAAGTTCGTCATACACGTTCCGTTTACTGCATTTTGTTCGATTGAACGTCCTACTGAGCATCGTAGTTGGGCATATATGAATGCTTGGAAATGGTACAGGTTTGCTACCGATGGTATCGAGAGTGATCTTGTTGATGGTGATGCCCGACTGTTCAGCTTCGCCCTCATGACCATCAAAGGTATTCAGCATGGCTTAACCCCGGGTATCAACTTAAGGGCAATAGCCACTTTCATGACTGAAAGGCTGGGGATGCCTGCCATGGTGGCACCGGTGAGGGATAAGCAAGGACATGGACTCTTTGCTATCAGATTCTCCGACAAGGAGGGGAATATCCGTGCCACCAATCTACGTGACCTTGCTGTAAAATCAGAACTGATGAAGCCTCCTATTTAATAATGGGAAAAAGGGTTCGAAAGACAATCCGTTCGATAATGTGGACGAAGCTGCCGATTATCTCATACGAATGGAGAAGGAGGCCTTGAAACGCGACGTGTATCGGAGTGAGATTGCCAACGAGCAATTTTTCTTTGACTACGGACGCGGCATGTTCCGTATCCCTTGGGCATCCGCCAATGTGGGCTATTATGATTTCGGAGCGGCTGGTGACAACGGTTTTGTTGTGAATCAGATGCAATCGGGGCGATTCTCTCTCAAGCCAATACTCCACAACCATAAATATCTGTTCAGGGGGCAGAGCGAATATTTCGAGCGATGCACGCCGTCGCTGTTCAGACCGAGGGTAAAGGAGAGGATGCTGTCGGAACATATGCAGACTTACGAGCTGGCGATGTTACTACACACGCATCCTCTGGTGGAGCTTCTCGGTGGCGGTATAGAGCTGTTCCACGATCGCTTTGTCTTCGAGATGAACTATCTCGGACTTTCGCAGCACTATTACAACTGCACGGAATATCTTGACCTCACCTCATGCATAGATATTGCAAAATTTTTCGCGGTGACCACTTTTGATTTCGACAACGACCGCTATGTGAGATATGATGGCGACAAGCTGGGGGTACTTTACTTATACAGCATAGAGCCACGCTCATTCAGCTACGAGAATTACGGAGCCCGTCTCACCACAATAGGCAAGCAGGTGTTTATGCGAAGTGGGAACCATGCCGGTTTTCTGCTGAAAATGAAAGCTGACCAGAATTTTAACGCTTTTCCGAATGTACGCGCTGTTTTTTTCTGCCATGACAAGGCTATCACCGATCGGATTTTTAAGGAATTCAAGTGTGGCGACATAGTAATGCCCGAAGAGATGCTCAGAGACGTGTGGTACAATCGTCTTGCAACCCCGGGACTGAAATGCTGTATTTCGGACGGGGCGGTGGATATGTATCTGGAGGATTATCCCGAACGTACGAAGCCTGAAATTGTGGCCCGACTGCGGCATGAGGGGATTCAGATTGTCAATGAACCGCCTTCGTTTACATCAGACGAACTGTCGGCATATTACCGCGATGCTCTCGCGAATTGGCAGGAGTTCGTCAGGGACATACATTTCTATAGCCCCGAGGGTATTGTGTTGAAACGGCATCTCGAACGTCTCCCCGACGACCCGCGCTATCGCCACGCCTTCTTCCGTCCATAAAAGTCTACGTAAAACTATGCCAAATGATTTTAGACTCTAAAAATACGATATATCATAAATTATTGTAATTTTGTGGATTAACAATACGAATATGAGTCATAACAGGGGATGAACCCATATCGTTTCACATCGGGACGTGAACCGGGTGACGAGATGCCTGCACCTGATTTGATACGGGCATCCCTCCCCACAGGTGGATTTGGGAATGTTGGGAGGTTTTCGTAACTTTGCAATTCTAAATGATTTTAGATATGCGTACTGAAAATGAACTTGATGGGGTGACTCTGCTGGGCAATACCGGCGTGAGCTATCCTACACAATATGCCCCCGAGGTGCTTGAGACTTTTGTCAACAAGCACCCCGAGAGGGAATATCTCGTGACATTCCTCTGTCCCGAGTTCACATCGCTCTGTCCCAAGACCGGGCAGCCGGATTTTGCAAAAATAATCATATCATACATTCCCCGCGAGAGGATGGTCGAGAGCAAGAGCCTCAAGCTGTATCTGTTCTCGTTCAGGAACCACGGCGACTTTCACGAAGACTGTATCAACATCATCCTCAACGATCTGGTCAAGCTGATGAATCCCCGCTACATCGAGGTCAAGGGCATCTTCACGCCCCGCGGCGGCATTGCCATACACCCATTTGCGTGCCACGGCGACGCCGAGCATCAGGAACTGGCCGCCCAGAGGATGGCCGCATCATTCCCCACTACTTTCTGACGGCCATGGCTAAGGATATGTTGCTTGTCCTGTCGGGTGGGATGGACTCCACCACAATGCTCTGGGACTATCGCGACCGCATAGCGCTGGCCGTGACGTTCCAGTATGGCTCAAACCACAACCGTCGCGAGGCGCGCTGTGCACGCATCAACTGCGAGATGGCGGGCATAGAGTGGATCGAGATTGATCTGGCCTTCATGGGACGGTATTTCAAGAGCTCGCTGCTCGAGGGTGCCGACGCCATCCCCGAGGGTGGATATGCCGACGACAACATGCGCTCGACGGTCGTCCCCTTCCGCAACGGCATCATGCTCGCCGTGGCCGCCGGGCTGGCCGAGAGCCGCGGCCTGAGGGGCGTGATGCTGGCTAACCATTCGGGCGACCACACCATCTATCCGGATTGCCGTCCCGAATTCATAGACGCATTCGGCGAGGCCATCAAGGCCGGTACGTTCGACCATCTCGAGCTTTGGGCTCCCTACACTGGGCTCACCAAAGGCGAGATAGCCCTGAGAGGCAAGGAGTTAGGTGTCGACTACTCGCTCACCTACTCGTGCTACAAGGGGGGCCCCACACATTGCGGCCGCTGCGGCACCTGTGTCGAACGCCTTGAGGCTCTGGAGTTTGCAGGCATCACGCTGCCGCCCGAAAAGGAGGGACAGTATGGCGAATAGTCCATTGCCCACAGGCACGCCGCGCCGCCGTCGTCGCCGCAAGTTCAGCCCGATCAAGGCCATCAAGCTATTCACCCCGATACTCTTCTTCATCGCCCTCTGCGTGGTGATGTGCGTGCCCACCCACCGCACCGAGCCCGACGGCACCGAGATAGTGGCCGACGAGGCACCGGTGGTGCAAATACTCGAGGGGACGACGGTGAACGATCTCGAGAAAGTCGACTCGGTGAGCTTCTACAAGCGTCATCTCGAGAAGATGCCCGAGCCCACCCAACGCATCAAGGTCAACTATTTCGGCGACATGCGCAAATATTTCAACGACTCGAACTATGTGCATTGGGCCGAGGCCGAGGCATACGGACTGACACCACTGAGCGACACCCGCTCGCACTGGCAGCTGCGCAAGCCGATAGTCAAGGTGACATCGTGCGAGGACTATTACGTAGACACCCTCATATTCTCACGTCCCTATCTCGTGCCCGAGGCAGCAGGACGGCTCAGAGAGATTGGGCGGCGGTTCCGCGACTCGATCCAAGCTCGCGGCGGAGGCGACTATCGCATCAAGGTGACAAGCCTGTTGCGCACCCCACGCACCGTCAAGAGGCTGCGCCGACGCAACCGCAACGCCATCGACTCGTCGGTACACCAGATGGGCACCACGTTCGACATCTCTTATGCCGTCTTCATGGCCGGAGCCCCCGAGCCCGCCCGCAGCACCGACGACCTCAAGGGTATTCTTGGCGAAGTGCTGAGAGCCATGCGCGAGGAGGGCAAACTCTGGGTGAAATATGAGAGGGGACAGCCCTGTTTTCACATAACGGCGCGTCCCGACAAGAAATAACAAGTTAATCCACAGGCAATGGACGAGAAAAAGACAGTCAGAAAGCGTCCGGCATACATACGCATACTCAAATGGACGGGTGTGGCCTTATTGACGGTCATGCTCCTGATACTCGCGGCCATAACCGTGGCCGTGAGCTACCTGAAGCCCGAGCGGCTCACGCCGATAGTGCGCACGCAGGCCGAGAAGTATCTCGACGCCGACATATCGCTCGGGCGGGTCGAAATCAGCTTTTACTCCACCTTTCCGCGTTTCGAGCTCTCGGTGCGCGACCTCGGCGTGCGCACCCGCGCGTTCGACACCCTCCCCGCCGCCGTGCGCGACTCGCTGCCAGCCTATGCCGACTCGCTGCTCGACCTGCGCGGGCTCGACGCCGCCCTGAACATACCCAAGCTGTTCACAGGCACCATCGAGCTCTATGACGTCATCCTCGACCGCCCGCGGGTCAACATCGTGCAGGCCACCCCCGAGGTGAGCAGCCTCGACATCTTCCCGCCGTCCGACGAGGAGAAAGAGGACTCCTCGCCCGCCATCATCCCGGACATAACATTCGACTCGTTCAGGGTCGACTCGGCCCTCACGGCCCGCTACGTCTCGCTGCCCGACAGCATCAGCATCACGGCCGACATGAAGGCCATTGCCTTCGACGGCAAGGGGGCGCCCCGATACTCGCTCGAGCTGGGCGGACAGACCTCAGTGTCGATGCCCCCGTTCGACATACCCCTGACGGACATAGGGTTAGACGGAAAGATAGGGTGGTCGCCGCGCCACCCCGAGGCCCTCGCCCTCGAGGACATGAACATATCCGTCGGCAAGGTCCGAGCCGGATTCGCCTCAGACATATCGCTGGCCGAGCCGCTGACAGTCAACTGCTTCAGCCTCAGCCTGCCGTCGACACCCGTCAGCGAGATCATAGCCCTGATACCCCCCGCGCTACGTGGCGAGCTTGGCCGCGTCGACGCCAGCCTCGACGTGGCGCTCGACGTCAGCTCGACGGCCCCCTTTGTGCCCGGCACGGACTCGATACCGAGCGTCAGGGTGCGCCTCGACATACCCGAGGGGAGCGTGCGCTATGACCGCCTGACCCTCGACCGGCTGGCCCTGAGGGCCGAGTGCGACATCGACGGCAAGGACCTCGACCGCTCGGTGCTCAGGCTGGAGCGCCTCACCGCCCGCGGACTCGGTACCGGATTCTCGCTCGAGGGGAGCGTGTCGCACCCAATGAGCGACCCCGAGGCCGAAGGCATCTTCAAGGGTGGCCTGAAGTTCGAGATCCTGCCCAAGGCACTGCTCGAGCGGCTCCCCGTGCGCCTCGGCGGACTGCTCAAGGCCGATTGCACCTTTGCCCTGCGCCGCTCGTGGCTCGACGTCCGCAACTTCCACCGCATACGCATCAAGGGCTCGGCCACGCTGACCGACTTCACCGCCACGGTGCCCGAGATGGAGGCCGAGGCATACTCGCGCCTCGCCGAGCTCAGGTTCGGCACCTCGTCATCGTTTGTCCGTGCCGGGCAGAGTGTCGACTCGCTGCTCACTGTCTCGCTCAAGCTCGACACACTCTCGGTCGACATGCCCGGACTCGAGCTGCGGGGCGCCGAGTGGACCGCCGGCATAGGGTGCCGCAACTCGGGCAGCCTTGGCGACACCACGCAGATCAATCCCATTGGCGGACGTGTCAGCGCCCGGCTCGTCTCGCTGCGCAGCGAGGCCGACTCGGCCCGCCTGCGCCTGCGCAAGGCCACGGCTGGAATCTCGCTCACCCGCTTCAGGGGCGAGTCGCGCCGTCCGCGCCTCACGTTGGACATAGCCGCCGACAGGGCCTTCTATGCCGACCGCCTCAACCGCGCCATGCTCTCGGGCACGCGGTCGTGGCTCACAGTACACCCCTCTACATCAGAATACAACACCCGCCGTCTGGCCCGTCTGGACTCGCTGCGGCGGCTCCATCCCGACCTTCACCGCGACTCGCTCATGGCCCTTGCCTCGGCCGGACGCCGTCCGCGCCGCGACACCCTCGGGGCACGGGCCGACACCCTCGGCCACAACGACGACCTCACCGTAGACCGTTCGCTGCGCCGGATATTGCGCCGCTGGGAGGCCCGCGGCAAGCTCAAGGCCGAGCGCATGACGGGATTCACCCCCGTCTTCCCCCTCAGGTCGAGGGTCAGGGACCTCGACATGTCGTTCTCGACCGACTCGGTCGTCATCTCCGACACCCGCGTCAGGGTGGGGCACAGCGACTTCACCATCAACGGCACGGTCAGCAACATCTCGCGCGCCCTCACCTCGGCGGGACGCCGCCGGGCACAGCCGCTGCGCGTGGCCTTCGACCTGCACAGCGACACCATCAACGTCAACGAGATAGCCGGGGCCGCATTTGCCGGAGCCGCCTTCTCGGAGAGCGATGAGGCCGGGCTGGCCGTGGTGACGACTCCCGACGACGAGACGATGGACGAGAGCTCGATCGGCCCCTCGGCGCAGACCGTCACCGACTCGTTGGCAATACTCGTAATACCCTCCAACATCGAGGCCACCGTCAACGTCGACGCCCGCAACATAGTCTATTCCGATCTGGTCTTCCGCGACTTCAGGGGCGTGCTCAGCGCCTTTGACGGCGCCCTCAACCTCAACGAGCTCTCGGCCCGCACCGACGTCGGCGCCATCGACCTCAACGCCCTCTACACCGCCCCGACCCGCAACGATGCCACGTTTGCATTCGGATTGAGAATCAAGGACTTCCACATCGCCGAATTCCTCGACCTCATACCCGCCATCGACTCGCTGATGCCCCTGCTGGGCGGCATCGGGGGCGTCATCAACGCCGATCTGGCCGCCACCACCGGCCTCGACCGCGGCATGAATCTGGACATACCCTCGCTCAAGGCCGCCGTGCGCATCTCGGGCGACTCGCTGGTGGTGATCGACGACGACACCTTCCGCACAATAGGCAAGTGGCTGATGTTCAAGAACAAGAATCGCAACATGATAGACTCGATGACCGTCGAGATGATCATAGACGACTCGCAGCTGCGCATGTTCCCCTTCATGTTCAACCTTGACCGCTATCGCCTCGGCGTCACCGGCAGCAACGATCTGGCCATGAACTATGACTATCATGTGGCCGTGCTCAAGTCGCCCCTGCCGTTCAAGTTCGGCATCAACATCAGCGGCAACCCCGACGACATGAAGATACGTCTGGGCAAGGCACGGTTCAACGAGAAGAGCATGGCCCGCACCGTCAGCATAGCCGACACCACGAGGGTCAACCTTGTCAACGAGATACGCAACGTATTCAGGCGCGGCGTGCGCAAGGCCGCCATGAAGAGCCTCGACTTCGATCGCACCGAGGGTGCCATCATCGGGGTGCAGGATGCCACGGGCGACACCATATCGCACGCCGACTCACTCTATTTCATCAATCAGGGAGTGCTCCCGCCACCCCCCGCCGCGGCCGACTCCGTGCCCCCGGCAAAGAAAAAACGCAAGAACATTTTCAGACGACGATGAACTCAACCTTACCCTTTTCGACCGAGATAACCCGCTATCTCACCCGCCACGGCCTTGTCCGCGTCGACCCCCGCGCCGCGCTGATAGACATGGACGGAACGCTCTACGACTCGATGGTCAACCACACCGCCGCATGGCACAGGCTGATGACCGAGGCCGGCATCGAGTGCACCCGCGACGAGTTCTATCTCTATGAGGGCCGCACCGGCGCCGACACCATCAACGAGCTCTTCAAGCGCGGACTGGGGCGCGAGGCCACCGAGCAGGAGAAGAAAGACCTATATCACCTCAAGACCCTCTACTTCCGCGAGCTGCCCCCCGTCAGCCCAATGCCCGGCGCGCTCCGTATGGTCACGACACTGCGCGACATGGGCCTGCAGCGGGTGCTGGTGACCGGCTCGGGCCAGAACAGCCTCATAGACCGCATTCCCGCCGACTTCCCCGGCCTGTTCAGCGAGCGGCTGCGCATCACCTCGCGCGACGTCGTCCACGGCAAGCCCGACCCCGAGCCCTATCTCAAGGCCATGTCGCTGGCAGGCGTCGCGCCGTGGCAGAGCATCGTCATAGAGAACGCCCCGATGGGCGTCGAGGCCGGAGCCCGCTCGGGCGCGTTCACCATCGGCATTACCACCGGCCCCATCCCCGCCGACGAGATGTGGCGCGCCGGCGCCGACGTGGTCTTCCCCTCGATGACCGACTTTGCCGACAGGGTCGCCACCCTGCTCACCTCACTCATGCAGATACACATATAATATATAGATACCGTCTAATATATAGATACTGTCATGGACCAGACACTCCTCTTCACCAACACCATATCAGACGCCCTGCGCGGCATCATCGCCGAGATGGCCCCCGCGGGCGTCCACATAGTCACCGACAGCAACGTGGCCCGCGACGTGCTGCCCCGTCTTGGCCTCGACTGGCCAGTCATCACCGTGCCCGCTGGCGACGCCGCCAAAAACCTCGACTCCCTCTCGGCCATCTGGCGCGGACTCATAGACGGCGGCGCCACGCGCCGCTCGGCCGTGGTGTGCATAGGTGGCGGAGTCGTCACCGACATGGGCGGATTTGCCGCGGCCACCTTCAAGCGGGGCATCAGGTTCGTCAACGTCCCCACCACGCTCCTCTCGGCCGTCGACGCCGCCGTCGGGGGCAAGACGGGCATCAACTTCGGCGGACTCAAGAACGAGGTCGGAGCCTTTGCCCCCGCCACGGCCGTGGTCATCTCCACCTCGACGTTCGACACCCTCCCCGCCGCCGAGATCACCTCGGGATATGCCGAGATGCTCAAGCACGGCCTGCTCAGCGGCCCCGCCGAGTTTGCCGAGCTGCTGGGCTTCGACCCCGTGGCCGACAGCCCCGACCGCCTGCTGGGCCTGCTCGAGAAGAGCGTGCGCGTCAAGGAGCGCATCGTCACCCTCGACCCCACCGAGCAGGGCATACGCCGTGCCCTCAATCTGGGTCACACCGCCGGACACGCCTTCGAGTCGCTGGCCCTCGGGCGGGGCGAGACGCTGGCCCACGGCCACGCCGTCGCCGCCGGCATGGCCGTCGAGATGGTGCTGTCGCACATGCTCAAGGGTTTCCCCTCGTCCGTGCTGCATCAATATACCGCCTACCTGCGCGACCACGGCTATCCCGTGCCCCGGTTTGACTGCGACGACTATCCCCGCCTGCTCGCCCTGATGGCCCACGACAAGAAGAACGACACCCCCGGGGCCATCAACTTCACCCTCCTCTCGGCCCCCGGCGAGCCGCACATCGACTGCATCGTCCCCGCCGACACCATCACCGCCGCCCTCGACATATACAGGGACCTCTTCGGCATCTGACACACCCGGCGGGCGAATCATCGCCCATCACCGACACCCACGCCGACAAAATATGTCCCGCCGGGGCACAACCACGACCGCAAAACTATTCTGGCACATCAGATTGCGCCCCGCGGATGCGGGGCACCGTTTCAATAGCCAATGGGCTTGCCCATAGGTCAACACGCGACATCCCAACATCCGGCGGTCCCCGCACGGGGATCGCGGCCCCACGCGCGAATCATCGCGGATCCCCCCGCATCATAACCCCACAACGACAATTCCGCAGGGACATCCCCGATCGCAAAACTATTCTGGTACATCAGATTGCGCCCCGCGGATGCGGGGCACCGTTTTAATAGCCTATGGGCTTGCCCATAGGTCAACACGCGACACCCCCATGCCGGCGGTCCCCGCACGGGGATCGCGGCCCGGCGCGCGAATCATCGCGGATCCCCCCGCATCATACCCCCACAACGACAATTCCGCAGGGACATTCCCGACCGCAAAACCATTCTGGTCATCAGATTGCGCCCCGCGGATGCGGGGCACCGTTTTAATAGCCTATGGGCTTGCCCATAGGTCAACACGCGACACCCCCATGCCGGCGGACCCCGCACGGGGATCGCGGCCCCGCGCGCGAATCATCGCGGATCCCCCCCGCATCATAACCCCTCCACAACGGCAATCCCGCAGGGACACATCCCCGACCGCAAAACTATTCTGGTACATCAGATTGCGAGAATAATTTCGCGCGTGGGGCGGCGATCCCCGTGCGGGGACCGCGTGATGGTTGGATGTTGCGATTTTACCTATGGGCAAGCCCATAGGCTATTAAAGCGGTGAG
Organism: Bacteroidales bacterium M8; assembly: GCA_001689495.1. GTDB lineage: Bacteria > Bacteroidota > Bacteroidia > Bacteroidales > Muribaculaceae > Duncaniella. Next base: position 10,480 of record LUJS01000028.1, read on the forward strand.
GCTGTGTCGTAATTAAGGTTTACGGCACAGCCTTCATTCTTTGAGCGTTGAGGTTTGGATATTTCTCAGGCAATGGATTTTTGAGGATTTTTCCAGTGTATCCGATTCTCAGGCAGTAAAATTCGAGATAAAGGCAAAAACAGGCCAAAATGGGGCGTATTCCCCCCGTTTTTGGTCTGTTTCGCTATCTTTGAACACATTTTCTTGATGTTGAAGGCTATGGCGAAGAAGGCAAAGTCCATTGTG
>LUJS01000028.1:10901-11026 GCA_001689495.1 Bacteroidales bacterium M8
GGGCAGCCTTTGCAGTTCCGTGCGCGGTAGCGGGTGTTTTCACTGCGGTAACCGCTTGCAGTCTTTGAGTGGGATGTGCCGATGCGCGTCATGTGCTGTCCCATCGGGCAGACATAATAGTCCTC
>LUJS01000029.1:0-16911 GCA_001689495.1 Bacteroidales bacterium M8
TTCTGCTGATAGAGGAACTTCTGGTAGTCAAGAATCTTGCACACCGGGGGCTCGGCGGTGGGAGAGATCTCCACGAGGTCGAGCTCCTGCTCCTGAGCCATCTTCAGGGCCTCCTGAATGGAATAGATGCCGGCCTCGACATTGTCGCCCACCAAACGTACCTCGCGGGCGCGGATGCGCTCGTTGGTGGCATGTGGGTCTTTGTCACGGGGATTGGGGACGAAGGGACGGCGCGGCCCGCCGGTCGATGCCGGACGTGGCGGACGAGGATAGAAGGGTTTTTTCTCCATTCAGGGGGGATAAAGTTAATGACTTGGGTGAGTTATATGGATCAATGGTTGATCATCTCGTTGACCTCCTTGGTCAATTCGGCTGCAAAGTTAGCAATTTTCATCGAACCTTTATCACCTTCGCCCTGTTTTCTTACAGAAACTTCGCGATTTTCGGCTTCTTTTTCGCCAACAATGAGCATATAGGGTATTCTCTTGAGCTCGTTGTCGCGAATTTTGCGTCCGATCTTCTCGTTTCGGTCGTCGATGCTGACGCGGATGTCGGCGGCTTCGAGCTCACGGGCAACCTCGGCGGCATAGTCGTTGAACTTCTCGGAGATGGGGAGTATCACCACCTGCTCGGGGGCCAGCCACAGCGGGAAGCGTCCGGCGGTGTGCTCGAGCAGCACGGCCACGAAACGCTCCATCGAGCCGAAGGGGGCGCGGTGTATCATGACGGGACGGTGCTTCTGGTTGTCCGAGCCTGTATACTCGAGCTGGAAACGCTCGGGCAGGTTGTAGTCGACCTGAATGGTGCCGAGCTGCCAGCGGCGGCCCAGTGCGTCCTTGACCATGAAGTCGAGCTTGGGACCGTAGAAGGCGGCCTCGCCCAGCTCGGTGCGGGCCTTGAGGCCCTTCTCGGCGCAGGCGTCGATGATGGCCTGCTCGGCCAGATGCCAGTTTTCGTCAGATCCGATGTATTTTTCCTTGTGTTCGGGGTCGCGCAGCGAGATCTGTGCCTCGAAATTCTTGAAGTCGAGAGCCTTGAAGATGTAGAAGATGATGTCCATCACCTTGAGGAACTCATCCTTGATCTGGTCGGGGGCGCAATAGATGTGCGCGTCGTCCTGCGTGAAGCCGCGCACGCGGGTCAGTCCGTGCAGCTCGCCGCTCTGCTCGTAGCGATAGACGGTGCCGAACTCTGCGAGGCGCAGGGGCAGGTCGCGGTACGAACGGGGCAGTGCGCGGAATATCTCGCAGTGGTGGGGGCAGTTCATCGGCTTGAGCAGATACTCCTCGCCCTCCTCGGGAGTATGGATGGGCTGGAAGGAGTCCTTGCCGTATTTGGCGTAGTGACCCGAGGTGACATAGAGGTTCTTGTTGCCGATGTGCGGGGTGATGACCTGCTGGTAGCCATAGCGGCGCTGTATCTTGCGCAGGAACTGCTCGAGCCTGTCGCGGAGGGCGGCACCCTTGGGGAGCCAGAGGGGCAGGCCGGCGCCTACGTTCTGCGAGAATGCGAAGAGCTCCATCTCGCGGCCCAGCTTGCGGTGGTCACGCTTCTTGGCCTCCTCGAGCAGGACGAGGTACTCGTCGAGCATCTTCTTCTTGGGGAAGGTGATGCCGTATACCCTGACGAGCTGGTTGCGCTTCTCGTCGCCGCGCCAGTATGCTCCGGCGAGCGATGTTATCTTGACTGCCTTGATGGGGGCGGTGTCGGGGATGTGTGGTCCGCGGCAGAGGTCGGTGAAGGCACCCTGAGTGTATGTGGTGATGTGGCCGTCCTCGAGCTCGGAGATAAGTTCGCACTTGTACTCCTCGCCGCGGTCGCCGAACAGCTTGAGGGCGTCGGCCTTGGCGATGTCGGCGCGTACGATGGGCTGTTTCTCACGGGCCAGCTCGAGCATCTTCTTCTCGATCTTCTCGAAGTCTGCCGAGGTGATGGTGTGGCCTGCGGGGTCTATGTCATAGTAGAAGCCGTTCTCGATGGCCGGGCCGATGCCGAACTTGACACCGGGATAGAGTTCCTGCAGCGCCTCGGCGAGCAGGTGGGCCGACGAGTGCCAGAAGGCGTGCTTGCCTTCGGGGTCCTCCCACTTGAAGAGTCTGATGGATGCGTCGGCGTCGATGGGGCGCGTGAGGTCCCATTCCTGACCGTCGACAGAGGCGGCGAGAACGTCGCGTGCGAGCTGTGACGAGAGGCTCTCGGCTATCTGGAGCGGAGTGATGCCGCTCTCGAATTCTTTAATCCCGCCGTCGGGAAATGTGATTTTGATGGTTGACATTTTTAGTTCTTTGGTTTTGAGGGAGCCATACGGACGACCCCCTGTGTTTCAAGGTCACAAAGATACGAATTTTTTGTGAATCAAGCACGATAAAGGGCGTTAAATATTCGTCTGCGCACCCAATCGGCACACATGCAGGCGCCATAAATCGCCACCATCAGCGCCAGAGAGGACACGACGAAGAGCCAGAGCGACATCTCGGCCCACATCCACCTCACGGCAGGGCGCATCAGGTTGCCCCATATCAGGGGTGCCTTGTGTATCAGATAGACGGCAAAGGCCGACCGGGCCACGGCGTTGATCGCCGACGACGTGAGCCGCATGCGCGAGAACATCAGCAGCAGCGCCACGGACGACAGCATGACCAACGGCGAGTTGTAGGCGTAGGCCATCGACGGATTCCGGCAGGCATGGAGCGCAATAGCGGCCGAGAGCAGCAGGTAGGCGAGGCCGAATCTCACGACTCCTCCCCTCCCCTGCCACGAGCCGAGCAGTCCGTGGCGGCCCGCATATCTGCCGACCATATACATCAGCACAAGCTGCACGAGGGTATAGCCCGTGGGGTTGAACGAGCCAGCCCACCACCATCCGGCCCAGACGTTGAAGAGCGCGAAGGCCGAGGTAAGAATCCCTGCCTCACGGCGCGACAGCGCGTCGAATCCGGCATTGATCAGCGGCGCCAGCAGCATCAGCCCGAAGTATGCGGGCACATACCACAGGTCTGTATGGGTCAGCACCATCCAGCTCTCGGCCCACCCCGTCCACGAGAACTGCGACGGAAAGGACAGCCCGACGGCAGTATAGATGCCGACGGCATAGAACACGCACTGGAACAGATATGAGGCCACTCCGCGCAGCCTGAGCCTGATGCCGAAATAGCCCGAAATGAGCGTGAAGCAGTTGACGCCGACTATGGCGAGGGCTTCGAAGCCAAGTTGCCACGCCGTGCGCGGGGTCAGGGCGGCAATGTCTCCGCCGAGTTCGGGCAGGCCCAGCGAGGCGCCGTCTATATGGACGGCAAGCACCATCAGCATGCTGACTATGCGCAGCAGCTCCATGTTGGACTGTCTCATGGTTGTCTCGTTTGTTCATAACAGCAATACCGCCCGGCCTAAATACGGCTCCGGGCGGTATTGCGGGTTGTCATTGTCCTGTCGGATACGGATCAGGAATACATCTTCTCCTTGGCGGCCAGCACCTTGGGGTCGGTGATATAGTCGTCATAGTCCATGAGCTTGTCGATGGTGCCCTTGGGTGTCAGCTCGATCATGCGGTTGCAGACGGTCTGGATGAACTCGTGGTCATGGCTCGACAGCAGCACGTTGCCCTTGAAGGCCTGAAGCGTGTTGTTGAATGCCTGAATCGACTCGAGGTCGAGGTGGTTGGTGGGCGAGTCGAGCACGAGGGTGTTGGCGTCGGTCATCATCATGCGCGCTATCATGCAGCGCATCTTCTCGCCGCCCGAGAGCACTGATGCCTTCTTGAGCACCTCCTCGCCCGAGAAGAGCATCTTGCCCAAGAAGCCCTTGAGATATATCTCCGAGCTGTCGTTGGAGAACTGCGACAGCCAGTCGACGAGGTTGAGGTCGGTGTTGAAGAACGACGTGTTGTCCAAAGGCAGATAGGCGGTGGTGATGGTCTGTCCCCACTCGAAGGTGCCCGAGTCGGGCTTGCGGTTGCCCATAATTATCTCGAACAGGGCCGTCATGGCGCGGGGGTCGTGACTGAGGAAGGCGATCTTGTCGCCCTTCTCGACCTGAAAGTTCACGTCCTTGAACAGCACCTCGCCGTCGATGGATGCCGAGAGGCCCTTGACCTCGAGTATCTTGTTGCCGGGCTCGCGCTGGGGCGTGAAGATGATGCCGGGATAGCGGCGCGACGAGGGCTGGATCTCCTCGACGTTGAGTTTCTCGAGCATCTTCTTGCGCGAGGTGGTCTGCTTTGACTTGGCCACGTTGGCGCTGAATCGCTGTATGAACTCGAGGAGCTCCTTGCGCTTCTCCTCGGCCTTCTTGTTGGCCTGCTGCTGCTGGCGCAGGGCGAGCTGCGACGACTCGTACCAGAAGCTGTAGTTGCCGGCAAAGAGGGTGAGCTTGTTGTAGTCGATGTCGAGTGTATGCGTGCAGACCGAGTCGAGGAAGTGACGGTCGTGGCTCACCACGAGCACGGTGTTCTCGAACTTGGACAGATAGTCCTCGAGCCATGCCACGGTCTCGAGGTCAAGGTCGTTGGTAGGCTCGTCGAGCAGCAGGTTGTCGGGGTTGCCGAACAGAGCCTTGGCCAGAAGCACGCGCACCTTCTCGTTACCGCTCATATCGCGCATCAGCATGTAGTGCTTGTCCTCCTTGATGCCCAGACCGCTCAGCAGGGCGGCGGCATCTGCCTCGGCGTTCCAACCCTCGAGCTCGGCAAACTTCTCCTCGAGCTCGGAGGCGCGGATGCCGTCGGCGTCGGTAAAGTCTTCCTTGGCATAGAGAGCCTCTTTCTCCTTCATGATGTCCCAGAGCACGGTGTGACCCTGCAGCACGGTGTCGAGCACGGTGCAGTCGTCAAACTTGAAGTGATCCTGCTCGAGCACGCTCATGCGCTCGCCGGGACCCTGCGACACGGAGCCGTGCGTCGGGGTGAGCTGGTCGCTCAGAATGCGCATCAGCGTGGACTTGCCCGCGCCGTTGGCGCCGATGATGCCATAGCAGTTGCCGGGCGTAAACTTGAGGTTCACGTCCTGAAAGAGTACTCTTTTACCGAATTGTATACCTAAATTATTGACAGCTATCATTTGCGATTATGTTTTCAGGGTGCAAAGGTAGTGAAAAAACTCGACTTATGAATCCGCGACATGACAAAATCATTCGAGACAGCGGGACATGAGATTGTCTACCGCCGCCTGAAGGGATGTCTTCTCCTTGTCTATCGAGTCATATAGCCTCTTGTTGTTGGGGCATTCAAGAGTCTTGAGTATCTTGTCCTTAATCTCGTCGACATCTGTTATGTCGTTGATGATGTCAGACTCCTGTCTGGCGGTGATTATGTCTTTGGCCCCGGTGTTTGTCGAGAACAGCACATCGCATCCAAGCGACAGTGCATCAATCAATGCGAGACCGAAAGACTCGAATTGGGAATTCTGGATAAACATACGCGACTTTGCCAGTTCGACATTCACAAGATCGTGAGGGATGACGTGATGGAATGTAACACACGGTATTGCCACAATCAGGGGCGAATCGTCGGTGTCCCTGTAATATCCGTAGACGTCGACATGGAGGTCGTATAGGCCGCTCTCGTTGATGAGCTGGACGGCCTTGCAGACATAGAGGTTCTTTTTTTCGGTACGTCCGCCGCCAAACAGTATGATGCGACGCGGGTCTTTGGCCTCACCCGACTTGTCGAAAGCCTGCCTCAAGGCTGTCAGCTCGGCCCAGTTGATGCCATTCATCTGCACCCCGACCTTGTGTGCTATATCCGGGAACGCACGCTTGACCATTTCGGAATATGTGTGGCTGACGCACAGGATTCTGTCGGCATATCTGAATATCTGTTTCTCTGCACTGTTAGACTCGCCACTCTCAAATTTGGCACATCCGTGCATGATGTAGATAATCTTCTTGCCCAGCAGTCTTGCCAGAGAGAGTTCGTATGGTCTGAACATCATCCCCGAGAAGACCACGACATCGCACATCATGATCTTGAGCAGCGACTCCGAACGCAACAGAAAGCGGTTGGTGTGTTTCTGATATGACACACTCCCGGGTAGATGGCTGATGATGTTTCGGTTCACCTCGTTCGGGCCACCGGGATTGCGATAGCTCCCGACAAACATTATTCTCATACGCCTGACGATTTAGTCTTATTCAGGAATTTCGACAAAAACGTAGCTGCCAATTTTCGCTCGGACGAATTCAGCCCGACCGTCCAGATGGCCGCAAGAGTGACAATAAGATATAACGGCGTGTTGACCGCAAGCCGTCCGAGACCGCAGGCCGGTTGGACGGTATTGATGACGAGACATAGCGCCAGACTGCCGGCAGTGACAACCGTGACGGGAAGTATCACCTTGCGGAGATAGCCCGATGCGGATATTATCTTCTTGTAATTCAAAAAGAAAATTCGGAATATCAGTGTCAATATCACCACGGCGATCTGTACGTATAGCAGATATTCGGGCGCGAAACCGCATCGAAAGAATATGTATGTAAGCGGGAGATTGAGCAATATGATGGCACTGGTGTATATCTGATAGAGCTTGATGTCGCCCTGAGCCTGTGCCGCAGTCCACAGCGGCCCGGTCAGGGTGTCGATAAGGCAGAAGACAATGATAAGCACACAGAACCGGGTGCACCTTGGAGGCAAATCGGCAAGCCAAAGGCACAAGATATATTCCATATTGAATATCAGCGGTATAGCTATACACAAAAACAGAAAGAAGGCAAATTTGGAGATGCGAAGCACGAGATGCTCAAACTCGTCGGTTTCCCCGGCAGCGTGAAGCTTGTATATCTGTGGATTGGCGGCTATTATAATGTTCCTTACAAAACTGAACACGGCGTTCTTCACCTGATTGGCTATGCCCATGGTGGCGTTGAACGCGACGCCGTAAAACATATTGAGTATGACGTTGGTGCCCTGCTGATAACCTATGTCGGCTATGGAACCGAAAATATTCCAGCCCGAGAATGATGTGAGGTCACGCACGGTACCTCTGTCACAGCGCCCGAAGACCCGGAGACGGAAATGGATTTTGTTATATATCGCAAAGATGAAGCTTATCACCAGCGTCACCACCAGAGTGAGGGCGGCATAGAGCATGAGCTTGTCGGCACTGACAATGACGAGTATGTAAACTATGAGAAGTTTGAGCAGGGACTCTATAATGCTGATATAGGCATAGAAAGACATCCTTTCGTGCGCCATTATCAATGACTCGTAAGGACTGCGCAACACTCCGGCGATAAATGTGAGTATCGAGAGCTGATATACCACATTGGTAGCATACATGCTTCCGGGTGGGATGGAGAGCTTGTGGTTAACGAACCAGAGGCCTACCGTCTCGAGCACGACGAACAGAATGGCCGACAGCCAGCCGAGGATATGAAAACTCGATATGAAAATCTGCTGCACATAACCTTGATCATTCTTGCCGAGGGCATAGTTGATGTATCGCTGTATGGCTGTCGTGATCCCACCTCTCATGAAAGAGAACAGCACGACAACGCCACCGACAATGTTATAGATACCGAAATCGTCAATCCCGAGGGTCTGCAGCACGACACGGCTTGTATAGAACGAGATGCCCATGACCAGAAGCATCCTGAAATACAGAAAAACTGTATTTCTGGCAATCCGTTTGTTATCTGTTGCTGACATATGCCCTATTGTCTGTATTTATGCCCTATGGGGTTGTGTGAAGCAATATTCGATTGGATGGTTGTTATTGTTGGCGACAGTGCCGGATGGTTGGAGAGGTTTTACAATCAATTCACAAAGTTACGCAAATTTTTTCAATAAGTGCGTGTGTATGCCAAAATGTTTGCCCGTGAGCAACGCCGGGCCACGGTCTGGGTTTCAGACTGCGGCCCGGCGTTATGGGTATATGTGCGGGGATGCTTCTTACTTGAGAGCGTCCTTGACGGCGTCGTTGGGAACCATCTGTTCCTGGAAGGTGTATGCACCTGTCTTCGCCGACTTGACTACTTTGATCACCTTGCTATAGGTGCGGCCTTCTCCCTTCTGGAGAGAGGCGACGGTTTTCTTTGCCATGAGTCAGTGAAATTATTTGATTTCTTTGTGTACGGTAACTCGCTTGAGGATGGGGTTGTATTTCTTCAACTCCAGACGCTCGGTTGTGTTCTTGCGGTTCTTGGTGGTGATGTAGCGCGAAGTGCCGGGCATTCCGCTGGCCTTGTGCTCGGTGCATTCGAGGATGACCTGAACGCGATTTCCTTTAGCTTTCTTTGCCATCTTCTTCTATATTAAATGTCGAGGTAAGTGATTTCGGTGATGTAGCCCTTCTGAGCAGCGTCCTTGATGGCTGCGTCGAGGCCTTTCTTGTTGATGGTGCGGAGACCTGCGGCCGAGATGGTCAGGGTGATCCAAGCCTGCTCTTCAACCCAGAAGAATTTCTTGTTGAAGAGATTGACATCAAACTTGCGCTTGGTGCGACGCTTGGAGTGCGACACATTGTTGCCCACCATTGCTTTCTTGCCGGTAATCTGACAAATTTTTGACATGGCTGTTGGTTTTTATCTCTTTTATTGTTTTTGTTTTGACGGGGTAGCCTGTGGCCGCCATCTCACGTCTCATATCGCCCGGACGGTGCATCTTTCCGCGGACTTTCAGAGATGAGCCACAAAACTCGACTGCAAAGTTAATCATTTTATGCCGTTTTGCCAAAAGGGTTTGAATCTTTTTAGCAATACATTACATTTTTTAACTCTACATGTTTACGGTTTCCAACCCAGCACCCACTCGGGGTCGCGGTAGAGGTCTATCAGGTCGCGGTCGGCCTCGGGGTCGAGTACGCGCGAGCCCTTGGCACGGCGCGAGGTGTCGGCGGGCTTGCCGTCGCCGAGGTTGACGCTTCCGGCCTCCCAGTATCTCACGTACTCGGCTCCACCCTTTTCGAGTCCGCTCCATCCCTCGGCGGGGATGTCCTGCAGGCGGCAGTCTATCAGCACGAACTCGCACTGGGGATATGTGCCGTTGGTGCGGGCGAAGACGGCGTGTGGGCCCTTGCCTATCAGCGTGCAGTCGACAAAGACATCGCCGTGGTTGGACGTGCCGTTGCGGACGTATGCAAAGGGTCCGGATGCCTTGAGCACGCAGTCCTTGAAGAAAGCGGGGCCGCGGCCCAGCACCAGATCGCCGCCGCCGTCGATGGTGCAGCCCTCGATATATATCGAGCCGTTGACCTGAAGGGCGTCGCCGTCACCATATACCGTGAGATTCTCGAGGCGGTTGCGCTGTCCGTTGACCAGCAGGCCCTCGGCCTGTCCGGGCAGGGTGGTGGCTACGGTGAAGTTACGCAGCGTGCAGTCGGTGCAGTTGTCGGCCATGAACGGGGCGCGGCGCGAGGGGAAGGTGCCAAGCCACTCGTTGGTGCTGACGTCGACGGGGTGCGGGTTGAACACCTCGTTGTTGGCATAGTGTATGTAGACGCTGTCGCGGTTCTCGCCCTCGATGGTGAGGTTGCGCTTGTTGCGGAAGTAGACGAGCTCCTCATAGTCGCCGTTCCTGACCAGTATGCGCCACGGCTCGGCACTGAAGTCGGGCACATGGTCTATCGCGCCCTGCACGGTGACGAAGTCACCCGACCCGTCCTGTGCCACGACAAGCTCGCGGCGCTCGGCGGCGGGGGCGGCGGCACGGGTGCCGAAACGCCAGCCGTCCTTCTTGGTTATCCCCTTGAATTTGCCTTTCTCGAGCCTGAAGGCCGACGCAGGCACGGTGACATAGTACTCGCGTCCGTATTCAAGCAGGTTGTTGTGGGGATATATCTCGGCCTTGTTGCCGTCGACGATCACGGGGTAGAAATGAAATCCGTCGGTGAATCCGCCGATAATGGTGAGCTGATAGCGCGAGGTGTCGCGTGCGGCAGTGCCCGAGGGGGTGCCGGGACGGCAGGTGGCGTTGGTCTGGCGGGGGCGGTTATAGTTGTAGGGCTCGAGCGTGTAGAGTGCCTTAGGGAATTTGGTCTTCTCGGTCGGACCGGCGGGGATGGAGAGGTCGAGGCTGTCGACCTGTTGGTCGGTCTCGGCGTCAAAGATGCGTATCACTCCCTCGGTGGCCGGGGTCGGGGTCGAGGGGAAGGTGATGCTGAGACGTGTGTCGGGCGAAACGACGCTGCCTGGCGCGGGCGATACCTGCGGGAGTGCCGCCGAGAGTGCGAGCGGCAGCAGCAGTGAGGCCGTGATGATTGAATTTTTCATGGTCGGTTTTATTATCGTTATATAATAGGTGTTGTCAGCACTGTGAGTCGAGCAGCTTTATGGCCAGCAGCAGGGCGTGGGTCGTGGCGGTCTCGATGATGCGTTCGCGCGAGCCGTTGAATCGCCCGAGGGTCTGCATCTCGGCCTCGCCGACGCGGGCGGCAATCCATACGGTGCCCACCGGCTTGTCGGGGGTGCCTCCGCCGGGACCGGCGATGCCGCTCGTGGCTATGGTGACCGTGGCGCCGGTCTGCGACATGGCTCCGCGCGCCATCTCGACAACCGTCTCGCGGCTCACGGCACCGTGGGCGGCAAGCGTATCGGCCGAGACGCCGAGCAGGCGCATCTTGACATCGTTGCTGTATGACACGATTCCCCCGGCCACGACATCCGAGGCTCCGGGTATCAGCGTCAGGCTGTGGGCTATGTTGCCGCCGGTACAGCTCTCGGCGGTGGCTATGGTGAGTCCGCGGGCTCGGCAGCGGTCCAGAAGTATCTCGGCGGCGGTCATGTCCTTGCGCGAGATGGCGTGTTCGGGGCCTATGAGGGCACATATTTCGTCGGCCACCCTCTCTGTCTCGCTCTCGATGAACCGACGGTCCGTGTGCACTCCGTCTATCCTGAGCCTGATCAGTCCGGGCTTGGGCAGGTAGGCTATGTGCAGGTGTGGGGGCAGGGCAGATTCAATTCCGGCTATCGTCTCAGCGAGCGCGCTTTCGGTAAATCCGGCCACCATCACGACCGAGTGCGAGATGACGGTGTCGGAGGGGAATTTCTCGAGCAGGGCGGGCAGCACGGCGTCGTCGAGCATGGTGCGGGTCTCGAACGGCACGCCGGGCATGGCCACGAGCACCTTGCCGTCGGCACGCTCGAACCACATGATGGGGGCCGTGCCCACGAGATTCTGTATGACGCGGCACGACGTGGGCACCAGCGCCTGTGCGGCGGTGAGGGCGTTGAGCTTTATGCCGCGGCGCTCGAAGATGCGCAATATGTTTTCGGTCACCGATGGGTCCTCGACCAGCGTGCCGCCGAAATAGTCGCACAGCACCTGCTTGGTCAGGTCGTCCTTGGTGGGCCCGAGGCCGCCGGTGGTGATGACGACGTCGGTGCGGCCGAATGCCTCGTCGATGGCGCGGGTGATGTCGGCGCCGTTGTCGCCGACGGTCTGCACGCCGCGCACGCTCCATCCATACGGGGCGATGGTGCGGGCTATCATGCCCGAATTAGTGTCGGTGACCTGCCCTATCAGCAGCTCGTCGCCGATCACTATGACGGAAATCTCCATATTGATAAGTCTGAAGGGTCTTAATTATACAAGCACTCTGGCATACGGCACCTCGTCATACCGGCAGAAGTCTCTGTCGAGATACTTGAAGTATCCGGCTATGGCCACCATGGCGGCGTTGTCGGTGGTGAAAAGTCGCTGGGGGATGAATGCCTTGAGTCCGCGGCGGCTGCAATATTGGGCCACGGCCTCGCGCACGCCCGAGTTGGCCGACACTCCGCCGCCTATGGCCACGGTCTTGACACCGGTCTGCCTGACAGCCTTGTCGAGCTTGTCGACGAGAATCTCGATGATGGTGCGCTGCAGCGACGCGGCAAGGTCGGCCTTGTTGTTGGCGATGAAGTCGGGGTCGGTCTTGAGATTGTCGCGCAGGGTGTAGAGGAACGAGGTCTTGAGCCCGCTGAAGCTATAGTCCAGACCGGGTATGTGGGGCTTGGCGAACTTGAAGCGCTTGGGGTCTCCCTCGGCGGCAAGACGGTCAATGTGCGGACCGCCGGGATAAGGCAGCCCCATCACTTTGGCGCATTTGTCGAATGCCTCGCCGGCGGCGTCATCGATGGTGCGGCCCAGTATCTCCATGTCGTTGTAGTTGCGCACCAGTATCAGCTGGCTGTTGCCGCCCGACACGAGCAGGCAGAGAAACGGATACTCGGGCACCACGTCGCTCTCGTCGCGGCGTATGAAGTGCGACAGCACGTGGCCGTGCAGATGGTTCACGTCGACGATGGGCACGCGCAACCCGAGGGACATGCCTTTGGCAAACGACGTGCCCACGAGCAGCGACCCGAGCAGTCCCGGCCCGCGGGTGAACGCGATGGCCGACAGGTCGGATTTGTCTATCCCTGCACGCTTGATGGCCGTGTCGACCACCGGAAGTATGTTTTGCTGATGTGCGCGCGAGGCCAGCTCGGGCACCACGCCGCCATATTCGGCATGGACATCCTGCGAGGCTATCACGTTGCTCAGCAGTATGCCGTCCCTTATCACAGCCGCCGACGTATCATCGCACGACGACTCTATTCCCAATATCGTTACATTGCTCATAGTGACTGCAAAATTACTCAAAACCGCGCTAAAAACCATCGTTTCGGTCCGCCAATCATCCCTTGAAGGGTCATTATTACTTAAAATATGTTAATTCATTTAACAGTCACAACATTGTATAACATTTGTCACATCTCTGTAACAATCGCGTCGTAACTTTGCATCGTGATTATAACCGACGCCTCTTCTAAACTAGGCAGTCGTCAAGATATAAGAATCAATACCATACACAGAGAAAAATAACGGTTGCAAAATAATAGTAATTAGACTAAACCAATCATTTATCGCATCAAGAGGGTCGTCCAAAGAGACGACCCTAATTTTTTGCCCGGCTCGACGTTAAAATTAGTTAAGACTATATTTTTAGTTGCGAAACTAAAATAATAGTTCTAAATTTGCCACTGAAACAAATTCACATACCAACGACAAAAACAATCACACATTATGAAACCGGGACGCAGACCCTCGTCAGGGCTCACAGACCGTGAGCTGGAAATCATGACAATCTTCTGGACCAAAGGTCCGCTCTATGTGCGCGACATGCTCGAATTCTTCCCCGAGCCGCGGCCGCACGTCAACACGGTGTCGACCATCGTGAGAATCCTCGAGGAGAAAGGGCATGTGGCCCACAACAACATCTCGGGGTCGCACCAATATTATGCCGTGACGCCTCAGGACGAGTACCGCAAGAAGTCGATGGGACGCATTGTCAGCGACTTCTTTAACAATTCATACAAGATGGCCGTGTCCGCCCTCGTCGAGGAAGAGAAGGTGTCGGTCGACGAACTGCGCGAGATAATCGACATGATTGAACGGCGCGACAAAAAGCAGGAGGACTGACCCCATGACCGATCTCTTCTGCTACTCGCTCCTCTCGTCCATCGTCCTCACCGTGTTGTGGGGCGCCTATGGACTCTGCCTGAAAGGCGAAAGGTTTCACGACCTGAATCGCATGGCGCTTTGGTCGATCATGATTCTTTCGGTCGCAGTGCCTCTGTTCCCGGCCATCAAGATCTTCAGTGACTCGCAGCCTCAGGGCGACTCCGGAATGATACAGATAGGCGACATCACCGCCCAAGCCGTCGATGCCGACCCCACCGGGCCCGGCATGATGCAGATTCTGGCCATGGCCTATGCCATCGTTGCGGCTATATTGCTTGTTGCAGGCGGCGTCGCACTGGTCAGACTCCTCGTCATCATCGGGTCGGGCACCAGATTCACGACCCCGGACGGGACTGAGGTAATCGTGACCGAATGCGACGACATCGCGCCGTTCAGTTTCTGCCGGCTCATTGTCATGGGCCGCGAGGACTTCGCCAACAACTGCGACATGATTGTCCGGCATGAATCGGCACATATCAGTCAGGGCCATTTCGTCGATCTCCTCGCCTCACGCCTTGTCTGCGTGCTGCAGTGGTATAACCCCTGCGCATGGCTCATGGGCCGCGAGATTGCCGCCGTCCACGAATATCTTGCAGACCGCCATGTGCTCGAATCCGGTGCCGACGACCGCCGTTATCAGATGCTGCTCGTGGAACGGTCGACCGGCATACGAATGATGCCACTTGCAAACTCACTCAACAATTCAAAACTCAAAAAACGTATAATAATGATGAAACAGATCTCTCCAGCGCCAAGGCGCGCGCTTCGCGTACTCGCGCTTGTTCCGGCTCTCGCCGCAGCAATCGCAATCACCAACATTCCGGCAATAGCCTCCACGCTTCGAACGACCGACAAGCCTGTCGCCGACGGCGGCTCGATCGAGGAGGTGACAGTCGTGGCATACACCGACAAGGCATCCAAGCCCGTGGGCAAGGTGGTTGCCAACCAAGACAATAACGTCTATGATGTCGTCGAGACCATGCCTCAGTTCCCCGGAGGCGAAAACGAATTGCTCAAGTTCATAGCCATGAACATCCGTTATCCGCAGAAGGCGCAGCAGGACGGAGTGAACGGCCGAGTTGTCCTGCAGTTTGTGGTCGGAGCCGACGGTAAGGCGGTAGATCCCGTCATCATACGTTCGGTCTCGCCCGAGCTGGATGCCGAAGCCTGCCGCATCGTAGGGATACTCCCCGCATTCACACCCGGTAAGGTAAATGGCGAGAATGTAGCCGTGCGCTACACCCTGCCCATAGCGTTCAAACTCACGGGCAACGACAAGAAAGGTCAAAAACTACCCGATCCGGCATACTTTGTCGACGGCAAACAAGTGGACGACATCAAATCAATCGCCCCCGACCAAATCCAAAGCATGGACATCATCAAGGACGACCCCGAATACCCCGACGGCAAAATAATGATAAAACTCAAGAAGTAAAAACGACATCCATTCTCCTCCCCCCGACAAAGCCCGGCCCACCCCGGGCTTTGATTATTTGCAACCGCCCTCTCCCACCGGCATCAAGTTCAGGGAAAAGCGCTCCCGCCTCTCGCGTCCTTGCAACCGCTCCGCCTTGCGCTCCCGCCCCACCGGCATCTACTGTTGCTTCTGTTCAAGTTCAGGGAGCAGCGCTCCCGACCCTCGCGTCCATGCCACCTCCCCGCCTTGCGCTCACGCACCGCCGGCATCTACTGTTGCTTCTGTCCAAGTTCAGGGAGCTGCGCTCCCGGCTCTCGCATACCACTGCCCCGCCTTGCGTGGGGCTCGGAAAAGCAGCCCCGAGGTCTTGCCCAATGCAGTTAAGATAAGGTTCACATCACTCTTGCGTAATTCGTGTAAGTTGCATATTTTCCATGAGATTTATAGGCTCTGAAGACCCTTCTGTTGTGGCTATTCTTATGTACCGGTTCATAATATCGACATATTTCCCTTATGTACCGGACAATTAGCGCGTGTAGCTTTATGCTGTCTGTCACAATCTTTACGAAAAGCTGCTTCAAGTAGCACAGAGCCATGTTCATATTCAATTTGTAACGGCGTATTACTTTCACACTTGATCTGAGAGGCTTCTTGTTTGAGACTGTCTGCCTCTTGTTTGAGACTGTCCGCCTCTTGCTTCTGACTTTCAATCTCTTATTTGCCACCATCATTGCCATTGAGCAGATGTTGTAGGAAATTATTTTGCAGTATATGTCCTGCAGTATGGCGTTCTTTGAATACCCGGAGAGAATTTCAATCTGAAATTCGTTCTTTTCTATCCCGATGGCGGTTTCAATTTCCCACCGGCGCCCATACAGTCGGTATGCCTGTGCGGCGGACAGCTTGATCCCGAACAGGCTGGAGCAGATTACTTCGTATTCTCCGTCGGATAACTTTGATTTGGAGAGGTGTACAAAAACCGGCCGTCTTTTGTCGGGAGTGATGCCGTTCTTGTCGTAGCGCTCCCTGCCCTTGGTATACCATGAAACCGAGGACATGGAAATCAGTACATCCTGGCTGCTCAGCCGGTTGTTCCAGAAATTGTCGATTGCCTTGGATTGTCCACGTCTGCATCGCATGATGTAGCATATCCCCATGTTTTGTAACACGGTCAGGAACCAGCTGGAAATGAAAGCCCTGTCAAATATGAATATGGCGTTATTTCTGATATAATCCGGCAGGCTCATGATAGTCTCGTATGCCATCTCTGCTTCGTAACTTCCATATTTGTCCAGCCTTATCTCTATAATCTGGTGGTTCAAAACGTCATAGAGCACTATGGCGCGTGCCATCGGCACACGCAGGGATTTGTCCGGCTCCCATGTGGAATATCCGTAGAGGGCTTCGAATCGCTCTCCCCTCGGCATAGTCAGAGTCGTTCCGTCTACAGCGACTATGAATTTGCCTTTCCATTTTCTTGGCATGGACGTCATGTAGTAATGGTCAAGTAATACGCTGTTGATAAATGGGAAGAGTTTGTAGGACACAAGCTTCCTTTTCATCGAGAACGCACTCTTGCTAGGCACCTCCATCTCTATTCCGCCATAAAAATAGGTAAGCTCGCTCTGACAGCTTCCGGCGCGGGGCATCATCATGAACATCAGCAGGCGAGACAACGAAAGTTTCGTCTCTCTTACGAACATTTTTGAGACATCTCCGTGCTGTTTCGATCCAATGAGATATTTTTCAATCAAATTGCGGTTGCCGGCCAAATCAACAATCATGCCATTTAAGGCGTTGTAAATATACTCTAATTCTCTCATAGCGTTGCCGTTTTAAATGTAGTCTTTTTAATATTAAGCGGTAACGCTATGTTTTTGTTGGTTTTATAGCTTATTTTAACTGCATTGAGGTCTTGCCTCGGGGTCACGGCAATTCCAAATCAATCCGCCCCCCCCTTTCGGGGCCGGGGAATGTCTGCCCCTCTGGCGAAGGAAAGATAAAGTGGCCGTATAAAAAAAGAGCCGGTTCTCGGTTGAGAATCGGCTCTTGAGGTTAAGGGGCGGTTATCTACTTTCCC
>LUJS01000029.1:16990-17162 GCA_001689495.1 Bacteroidales bacterium M8
TAAGGTGAAAAAGAGGTTTGGAAAGCTGTAAGGCTTGTCTCGTTGACACGAGCTATCGCCGACCGTCCTGCCGGCATGCCTGCGTCACCTCGGGGCCGCACCGATGTGCGTACCGCTGATGAAGCTGTTGACAGTTTTTTGGCGGGGGATGTCTGCCCCGAGAAAGGGTTTG
>LUJS01000030.1 GCA_001689495.1 Bacteroidales bacterium M8
TTAAATCCAATTAGTTTAAACAACTTCAACTAATAATCGACATTCGCCGTGACAAATGTCCCAAAAAGTTTGGGAATACGGCTTTTTCAGAATCTATACTGAATCGAGGCGAGGATTGAGCGCCGACGGATGTTGAATCGGTATTCCGATCGGGAGAGAGTGCCGTAGTTCACATACTCATAGCTCCGCTTGTCGAGGATGTTGTTTGCCGTGATCGACAGCCTGATCTTGTTGCTGATGCGCCATGTCGCCGATGCGTCGAGCAGGAGGAGGCCGGCGGTATTCCCCTCTGGAAACCGTGTGAGGAAATGTTCTGCCCCGACTGTAATCTGCACGGCATCGTCGGGAATCACTGTGGCGAAAAGATTCTGCCTCAATGTATGGCTGTCGTTGCGGTCTGAGTTTATCGTGAGCGCCGAGAATCCATACTCTGCCTCATAGTTTGCCGAGAGCCACCTGACAATACTACCTTTGAAGTATGGCTTAATTCCGACGGCCATCTGTCGATAGGGCATCACGACATTGTCGCGCATGGCCGTGGCAGTGGCCATTGTGGCATCCGCCTCAAGGCCCACCACCATCTTGCTGTGTCCGAGGCCCTTGCTCAGTCCCCCTTTCAGCCCCCAAGTCTCGTTGCGGGACAGCTTGTCGGCATAGGTCGACACGATCAGATCGTCAATGAATATCTGATTGGACATGACGTGGCTGTGTCGGTAATTGTAGCTTGCCGACAGATTGATGAAAAGCGACTTCATCGGGTTGCGATAGCGATAGGAGAGCGACGCACCCGCATCGTGGGTGTATCTGTCGGGATTCATCCCGATGAACAGATTGCGATAGTCGGACAATATCGGCACGCCGATATTGAGATACGGCTGCGGCGAGCCGAGCCGGTATGTCACCGTTGCAGAGAGCTCGGACTTGGCGTCGAGGCGGCGTCTTGCATTGAATCGCGGTGACACATTCATGTAGTCGTACCGACCTGACATTGAATAATGATACCATTTCAGGGGCATGCCCAGCGACAATCTCCATCCGTCACGGTCGTAATCTACCTGTGGCGATATGTGTATGTCAGATAGAAACGCCTCATGCACACCGTCATTGTCATATATTCCAAGCCCCGTGAGGCTGTTGCTCATGCGGTGATAGTCAAGGTCGATGCCCGCCGTGAGATAGTATTTCACGAATCGTGTCAGCTTGCCAAACCGGGTTTCGGTGGTGCTTCTGAAATCCGTTGTCCCGATGGTCTGCATGGCTGCCTCGTTGCCCGATACGGTCAATCTGTCCGGCCGATGGCTCAAGGAATTGCGCGACTCGATGGTGAACAGCCTCTTGTCGTTGCGCTTGACCAGCTTCAGGTCGTTTACTGCCGCGAGACTCCTTCGCCTGACGCGCTGCCCGAGATCTTGACTCCCCGAGATCTCTGACCCTGAACTCTCCCAACTGCCCGATAGCGTGAGCTTGTCCTTCAGGTAATAGCCACGCTTGTTTGTCTCGCTGTAAAACCGGGCCGACACCTCGTGGCTGCGGGTGCGCTGAGAACTGTTCTGAACAAATGTCGGGATGTGCGAATCGGGATACTCGGTGACGACTCCGGTATTATAATCAAGCCGGTCGCCCGCATAGTCGAATTTAAGCCTCATGGACGTGTCGCCGGACTTCCACGCCGTGATGGCGTCGGCGAGCCACGACAGATTGTCGCGTGTCCGTTTTTCGGATAGGGGAGCGTCGACAATATCGGCCGAGATATACTCGGGCCAAAGGGACGCGGCATGATCCGACCCGAACATCAGGTCGAGATCGTGGTCAATGATCTCATTGGCGGGATTCCGGCCTGTGTTGTCGGCCTTGAGCGTGAACATGTTCTGAATCTTGGGGGCCATCCTCATCGCAAACAGCGAGCCGTTATACAGCATCGGCTGCACGCCCGCCGCGGCCTGCGCCACGCCCACCCACCGGCTGCGGGCATCCTCCTTTAGCTTGAGGTTTATGCCGGCCTCCTCCGGAAACTCTATGCCCTCGAGAGCCTTGACCGGCTGATGATTCTCCATCACCTCGACGGCCTTGACATCCTCGTGCGATATGTTGTTGGTGGCGAGCCCGTACTGCCCGCCCATGAAGTCGTTGCCGTCAAGATAGAACTTGTTGATCGGCTTTCCCTGATACTTTATCGTACCGTCATCCTCGACCTTTATGCCGGGCAGACGCTTTATCACGTCAATTATGGCATTGTCCTTCGCATTGGCATAACTCGCCACGTTGAACACCAGCGTGTCCCCCTTGGCATATATGTCGGGAGCCTCGACTATCACGTCGTTCAATCGGGTGGCCTTTTGGTCGAGCCGCACCTCGGTCATGTCGGCCGACAGGGGCAGCGTGAGGGTCTCGTAGCCGATGCAGCGGAACGACACCGAATCAGCCCCCTTCTTGGGTGACAGCGTGAAGCGCCCCTCGCTGTCGGTGGATGCGAACGAGCCCTTGCTCCTTACGATTGCCCCGATCACGGGCTCGCCTGTCGCGGCATCCCTCACCAGTCCCCGAAGTTGTCCCCGGTCTGCCGCCGTCGCCGACAGCAGACCGAGAGCAACAGAAAGTATAAAAAAGCTGTATCTTCTCATTTCTTCCAGTCGAGTTCGAGGTAATCGTATGGCAGTTCGATGGGGTCGTATGCGCCGAGCGATGGGTTGCCTGCCTCGTCGGTCACCGTTACGTTCTCGCCCGTGGTGGCCTCGTAATAGGCGTATGGATTGACCTCATATCGGTGCTTGGTGTCATAATATTCGCTGCGCCGCACGTTGTTGAACGGCACCTTGTAGATGGTGATGGGGCGGTCGGCCTTCGACTTTATGCCGATGCACTCGAATGTATAGTGCCCCTCCTTGTCCGAAGCCTTCATTATCAGCCCCGGAAGTCCGCATAGTTTCCACGGGCCGTCGGCGAGGGGTATATCCTC
This sequence comes from Bacteroidales bacterium M8, assembly GCA_001689495.1. Classification (GTDB taxonomy): domain Bacteria; phylum Bacteroidota; class Bacteroidia; order Bacteroidales; family Muribaculaceae; genus Duncaniella. Next base: position 2,957 of record LUJS01000030.1, read on the forward strand.
GGCATAGAACACCGTCCACTCGCGGCCGCGATAGCTGCATCGCGCCCCCTGACATTCATATCCCAGCACGTTTGTCGTCGTGTCGGTCAGCTCCCAGTCCTGCCGGGGCATCTCCTCGTCATATCGTAGCCAGTCCATGCAGATCTTCTCCGTATGGGTCAGCCTTCCCGCCGGGTAATTCTTGTAGATCGTCATGAACTCTCCGGTGCTGAGCTTGCCCTCGATGGCGGCATTGACTATCTGTTCCTGACTGGAGCGCATGAGTATTGAGTCGACGGTGAGATTCTTGTGGCTCGAGAACTTCGACAGCCCGTCGGGGCCGATCTGCAGCAGCATGTTGTCGCTCGAGATGTTGTCCTTGAGCGCCCCGGTCGTGTCGACGCAGCAGCGATAGTCATAGACAAACTCCATCGTCTCGGTGGCTATGGTCTCGGTCTCGGGCACGGAGCTCGGGAAAATGCTGAGCTGACGGCGCACCACCTTGCCGTATGCCGCCGATGCAATCGCCATGACGGCGATGAGGATTAACACTGTTTTCTTCATGTCTTTTGTTTTTGTCGATTTGTTTCACGCTGCAAAGTTACTCCGACCCACCCCTCCGAGCCGAAAATAATCATTACTCAAACATTATGGAATTATTACTAAATTATTACTGTCGCACAAATAGCTTGATACAAAGCACAATCAACTGACGGTATTTTTGTAATTTTGCCGTATGGAAAGACGTATCAAGGCACTCTACATAATCACTATCATCGCCATACTTGCGTTCCTCGGGATGCAGGTCTATTGGCTCCATGGGCGATATGAGTTTGCGCTGAGTGATTATGAACGTGATTTGGGCGAAAGAATCGTGAAGTGCGTGGACGACTATAATTCGATTCGCGAAAAGTCGTCCGGCAACGGGGGGTATTCTTTGAATAATAAAGACAACGGCTTCAATGCGTTCTCCGTCCCGACATTCTCGCTCGAACAGAAATATGGCGATTCGGTCTCGACAACCCGCACCGCCAAGATCTATACATACCTCTTTTCCGCCCACGAGCTTCTCGGGCTGGAGCCGGGCACGCCACTCACCGATGCCCAGAAGAAGCAGGCTGCCGATCTTGCCCAGCAACAGCTGACGGCACCGGCCGATTCGGCCGTGTTTGACGCATCGGGGGCGCGGGACGAAAACGAGGCGTGGAGCGCCACGAACAATGTGCATGTCCAGCGCAAATGCCCCTTCATGGCGGACGGCATCGACTCGGTGTTGCGCAAGGCCGGGATAAGGGCCGAAATCACCTTGGCCGAGGCCGACAGCGTGGTGTGGCAGACACGTACCGACAGACACGAGTCTGTATTTGCCCCCGAACTGTCGCTGACCATACCATATTCGCAGTTGCAGGGCCTGACCGTCAGGATAGTCAGCAGAATCGGTCTCTCGGACGTCCTGCCGGGAATATGGCTGGCGCTCGCCATCACCCTGCTGGTGTCGGGACTTCTCATAGTCTGCCTTCTGCTGCAGTTCTCCACGGTGCTTAAGCTCTCGCGCCTCGACAGGATGCGCAACAGCTTTGTCTCCACGATGATTCACGAGCTCAAGCGCCCCATCTCCACCCTCAAGATGTGTGTCTCGGGGCTGGACAACCGGCAGATGATGCAGGACGGCGAGGTGAGAAAGGAATTGATCTCCGAGACCCGAAACGCCCTCGACAACCTTTCGGCATACTTCTCCAAGCTCAGGGACATCACATTCAACAACGTCGAGCAGATACCGCTCAATATCCGCAGTGTCAACCTTCACGACCTGTTTGACGACGTTGCATCCGCGACCGTGCATCCCGCCGGAAAGACCGTGGCGGTCACCAACGGCATCGACGGGGCGCTCGAAGTCTCGGCAGACCGCTCGCACCTCTACAACATACTCAACAATCTTGTCGAAAATGCCGTGAAATACTCCGGTCCGTCGGTCGAAATCAACGCCTCGGCGACCGAGGAGAACGGAACCGTCGAGCTCCATGTCGCCGATACCGGCAACGGCATCCCGTCGGGCGACCTCAAGCATATATTCAAGCGCTTTTACCGCGGCAAGGCCTCCGGCGGCGAACAGCCCGGCATGGGCCTCGGTCTCGCGTATGTCAAGCTGCTCGTTGGCGCCCATGGCGGCGACATATCCGTCAGGAGCGAGGCGGGCAAGGGCACGTGTTTCACCATAAGACTACCGCAATGAGCAAACCCATCAAGATACTGCTGGTTGATGACGACCTGAAGAACTCGATGCTACTCAAGCGATTCATCGAGGCCGAGGGATACGAGGTCATCTATGCCAACAACGGCAGGGTAGGGCTGGAAATGTATCGCGAGACCCGCCCCGACCTGATACTGCTCGACATAAACATGCCCGAGCTTGACGGATTCGAGATGGCCCGCATCATACGTCAGAACGACAAGCGGGTCATCATATTCTTCCTCACCGACCGCACCGACAAGGTGGACCGCCTGCACGGATTCTCGCTTAAAGGCAACGACTATATCCCCAAGCCATTCTATCCCGAAGAACTCATAGCCAAGATTGACGAGCGGTTTGACAGCCTCACCGTCAGTCAGGACGTCGAGTTCAGGCTGGGCGACACCATATTCCGGCCCAACCTCTCGTCGCTCACATACAATGGCGAGACCCACTCGCTCTCCGTTCGTCAGACCGAGATACTCCAGATGCTCGCCGAGAACATCGGTCATCCCGTCGAGCGCGACACCATACTCGACCGTATCTGGGGCGACGCGAGCTACTCCAACTCCCTCGCCCTCAACGTACAGATCACATACATACGCCGCCTGCTCACAGACCCATCGGTCTCGATAACATCCATCAAGAAAAAGGGATACATTCTCTCAGTAGGCAGACAATGACTCAACACATCAACCGATGAGACACCTCATTCTGACAATACTGATTGCCATCCCCCTGCTCCTCGGGGCCCGCACCGAAGACGACGAAAACCCGCGCTGTCGCGTGGCCTTCAACGCCACGCTCACCTCGTCCGACACATATTCGCTCGAGGCCTCCGGCCACTATATGCTATGTCGCTATGTCGGCATCGGAGGCGCATTGGGCATCTGGGCAAACTACTATGACGACGGCTGGGCATCGGGCAAGGACTGGAACATCGACGATGACGACAACAGACCCTCCAACCTCTATCTGCGCCCCTCGGTCGTGCTCAAGTCACCCGCCATCAGGTATCGCGCCTCCTCGTGGTCACTCTTTGCCGAGCCCGGCATAATGCTCAACATCCCCTATCAGCGGGTATGCATAGAATCCACCCCCGACTGGCCCGTCATCGAGTACGACTACATCAGCACCAACAAAGGCCAATGGCTGGCTTATGAAGTCCGTGCAGGCATCAGCCTCGGCATCGGCCCCTGCGGCCTCAGCGCCGGCTACACCATCTCAAACCTCGACATCTACAGCCAATACCGCCACCTCACCTACAAAGGCACCCCCTTCACCGACTTCTATCCCCGCAAACCCCTCATGCAAGGCGCCTACATCTCCCTCGCCTACACCTTCTGACCGTAAGGATTTACGAATTTGGGGGAGGGGAGAGGGTGGCCATTTTCGGAGCATTATTGCTTGCCTCCTTTCTTCCATTGGGTAAGAAGCCTTTTGGTGCGCGAGACGATTTCGGGATTGTCGCAGTTTTCGACCAACCTTAATGCCGTTTCTCGGGTCTCGGTGGCAAGTACGTCGCTGAACAGTCGTGCCGCCCAATATGCAGATTGGTCATAGATGTCCATTAACTCAATCATCGTTTCCTTTTCATTATTTGCGATAAGGTATTTGGCGGCGTTTCCAATATCCCATTGGCTATTGGCCTGTTCTTTCTTGTCGCCGTTGGCTATCGCAGCGAAATACATCAGTGAAGCCTGCACAAAGAATGAGAATGCATCATCTTTGTCTTCATATTCAAGCCGTTTACGCCAATTTGTGAAGAACTCCCTTTCTGAAATCAATGAATATCTGCCCTCTGTCCAATCCACGCCACGCTCTATGAAATAATATGCTTCGTCCGACCGGAAACCGCAGTCCTGTTCAAGATAGTATTCCTCTCTCGGCTCGATTCTGATGGCTCTTGTTATGTTCCCTCCTGAGCTTTCAAAAAGGATAGTGCCCAATTCTCCGTGATACTCGGCATAATAGTCGCCCTGATAGTTCATCCCGTCAAGTTCGTGGAATGCACCGCGGAACGCGGCCTGTTTGTCGCTGTTCATTGATTTGTAATTGGTTTTGGCAACTATATCGGCATAGATGCAGCCGGGGATGTGTGTCATAGCGCAGTTGGCTTTAATGCCACGCCTCGTCAACATTGCCTCAAAGGCATCCAATCGTGTGGAAGCATCTTTATCGACATCCGATGGGTCAAGCCACACTCTCGCCTGCCCGTCAAAAATGCCGCCTGACGGTCGTAACCCATACTGGGCGTTCGAGGCATAATCAAAAGTCCAGAAATACTTTTCACGCATCTTCCAGTCGCCGTGACGTATCTTGTCTTTTGGCATAAATGTCTTGAGAAACTTCACCCACCATCGGCGCCATCTGCTGATATACCAAGAAATGCCGAATGCTACGGAGGCTAACCCCAATACTAAGATTCCTTGCCAATCGCCTTCCGTTGCGACTGTATATGTGATAAATCCTGCCATGAGCAACAGGTACGCTATGCCGACGACAACGATAATGCTGACTCCAATCTTTTTCAATATCTTGCCGAGGCGTTCGTTAAGTCTGATTTTCCCTGTCTCAAACAGCCATATGACCAAGACGACAAGAGCAATGACACCCAATGCCATCAGCACATCCGACAACGAGTCTGCCATTCTCCCGATTGTAGAAATCAGGACACATGCCGCGCCGATTATGTACCAGATTGGTTTCATCGCTTGCCTCCTTTCTGATATATACATTGAGTCGGCACTACGTCCGATGCAGTGCTGTATCCGGCGAAGAAGGGTATTGCATAATCCGTAAGGTCATGCTCTATATAATCCCATAGCTTCATAACATCGGTATCTGAAGTGATACTATACCATCTGTCCTCGTTTGTCGGCAATAAATCCCCGATTCTCTCTCTGACGGCGCACTCATATTCTTTGGGGAAGGCGGGCGCGACCCCGGCGTGTTTGAAATCATAATGCTCAAGCAAAAACCGCTCTGTGTATATGCCGAGGTTGAGTGTGAATCGTATATGCATGGCATCATTCCATTTGTCATTCTGGATGTTCACGCAATAACCTATCTCACCGTTACGTTTGAAGAAATGATTACCGCGTTTCTTGAAATCATCATCCTTTAGGAATTCCGCAATCTTGTCAAATATAAACGTGCGCTTCTCTTGAATATCCATTTTAGGTAATGATGGTTTATCAAATCGAATCATGATGCCTAATGCCAGTAAAACAACAGCCCCGAATAATGGAGTTTGCCATGAGATAGTCCACTCGGTAGGATTGCTGTATCGACCTGTCACGATGCCGGTTGAATCGACGTCGGTTACAAACATAAAGATTCCTATGCCAAGCATTATAGCCGAGCATACCATAAGGATGATGAATCCTTGACGCTGAAACCTATTGCCGTTGCGATTCATGAGCCAAGAGTTATTGACTTAACATTTCAGTGTTATGTAAATAGCCGATATATAATCCTATAAAGAAAAGTATTGCAGAGATGACTGGATATAAGATCGCGAGCGTTTGATACATGGTCTTATCATAAATATCATGCTCTTGGACTATTGTTTTATATTGTTTTCTTCTCAAAAACAGCCACCATGATACCGCTAATCCGAGAATGAACATAGCGAAAATGGCCATTTTCATTCGAAAATATTTTTATTGTGAA
>LUJS01000031.1 GCA_001689495.1 Bacteroidales bacterium M8
TCATCTACACAGGTTTTTTACCATGCCCCGGTATTGCCCATTGGAGTAGAACGAGCAACATCAGAAGCCTCACGCTGAATATGACTAATTATACCGATTCCATATATGAATACAGAATTGGTATGGGTATAGACATATCCTAAGGCGTCTACTGTTGCTGCTATCCTGACTCCAATTATTGAATTTACCAGATTCCTAATTGTCAAGACAGAGCGATGTATACGCTATGAAAAACAAAATGTCTGCGAGTGGAATTTCTCGCTCGGTTGCAAATTTATGAATTAGTTTTGACATACACAAGGACAAGGTTAAAAAATCTGCGGATGTTGCCTCGTGGCTTTCGGCGTGGCTTTCGGCGTGGCTTTCGGCAATAAATGCGGTGGGTCGTGCGTTGATAATTATTATGAATGATCATCAGTCGCATGGACCTTTGTTGTCGGTGATAGTGCCTGTCTACAAGACGGAGCGCTATCTGGACAGTTGCGTGCGGTCGGTGCTGGGGCAGACGCTCGAGGATCTGGAGTTGATTCTGGTCGACGATGAGTCGCCCGACGGCGCGCCTGAGATGTGCGATGCCTATGCCGCGGCTGACCCGAGAGTCAAGGTGATACACAAGAAGAATGCCGGTCTGGGTGCGGCCCGCAATACGGGGCTGGAGCAGGCCACGGGCAAGTATGTGGCGTTTCTTGACTCTGACGACATCATAGAGCCGCAGACCTATGCCGAGTCGGTGGCGCTGATGGAGTCTCGCGGCGCCGACATGGTGCGATTCAGGTGCAACAGGTTTCTCGATTCGGGCGAGTGCTCGGAGACGACATACGACGGCGAGCCGGTCGAGTTTGATACTCCCGACGACATACGGTCGCTGGCGCTGTGCATATTCGACATCCCGTCGCCTGAGATGGACAGGTTTGACCTCGGCGGCAGTTCGTGCATGGCGGTCTATCGCCACGACTTGCTGAGCCGTCATGCGTTGCGATTCGAGAACGAGCGCGAGTATCTCAGCGAGGACTATCTGTTTAATTTCGACTACTATCGCCACGCCTCGAAGGTCGTGTGGCTGCCGAGGACATATTATCACTATCGCATCACGCAGGGGAGCCTGACCCGCAAGCTCAACCTCGGGGTGATGGACCGCGTGGAGCACTATTGCCGCCATGTCGAGGATATATTCCGCGACCGCGGATTCGGCGAGGCCGACATGCACTATGCCTCGGGCTTTTATGTCCGCGCCCTCAGGGCCAACATGCGGTTCGTGTTCCTGTCCAAGGAGCTCGACCGGGCCGGCAAGAAAAAGTGGTTTGACGAGCGGACGACAGATCCGGCGTTCGTGCGCCGCTTCGGCTCGTATCCGTGGCGGCACCTGCCCCTCAAGCAGCGCATATTGTTCCGCGCCATGGCCGGGCGGCATTTCCTGCTTTGCTACGGGCTGATAGTCGGGTTCTCGCGCCTGCGCAAGGACAAGCTGAAATGATCCATCCCTCCACCCCGATGCCGACATGAAGATATTCTATTACTTCCTCGAGTATGACACGCCGATGTATCGCTGGCAATACAGCAACCATATCGACGAGCTGAGGCGCGCCGGACACGAGGTGGTGACATTCAACCCCGCGGCATTCCGCACCATGGACGAGGCCAACGACGAGGCCGTCAAGGCGATCGACCGCATCGGCGGATGCGACCTGTTCATGACCTGCGACGATCAGGACGTGATCTATCCCGAGACCGTCAGCCGTGTGTCGGCCAAGGGGATCCCCACCTGTCTGATATGCTGGGACAACCTCGAGCTGCCATACAAGCAGAAGAGGATAGCCCCGCTGTTTGACGTCGTGTGGCTCACGTCGGTCGAGACTCGCTATCTGTTCGAGCGCTGGGGGTGCCGCAACATCCTGTTCATGCCATACGCGGCCAATCCGTTCACATACACGCCCCGGCCCGTCGACGCGCCGCTGCGCAGCGTGGGATTCGTGGGCTCGCCATACGGCAGCCGCACCAACAAGCTCAACGACCTGACGTCGGGGGGCATAGCCTGCGACGTCTATTCGGACGCGCTTGTCAAGGCCGGATACAACAGCTCGGTCAAGGGCGGGCACAAGAAGCTCGACCCCGCAGACCTCGCCGTCAAGACCTCGAGGTATCTGCGCTTTCCCATCGGGCGCAAGGTGCTGTGGTCGGCCATCCTCAACAAGGTCCGCCCCGGCGCCGCCCTCGACACCTCGACCCCGCTGCTGGCGGGTCACCCCTCGGTCAGTTTCGACCGCATGTGCGGGCTCTATTCGGCCCACTCGCTCTCGCTCAACATATCCGAGCTGCGCGACACCTACGTGCTCTCCAATCCTATACCCAAGCTGCACCTACGGACATTCGAGATACCGATGTGCGGCGGCCTGCAGTTCACCTCATACAACCCCGAGATAGCCGGATACTTTGACGAGGGCAAGGAGATCGTGCTCTATCGCACGGCCGACGAGATGATAGACAAGGCCCGCCACTATCTCGACCCCAAGCGCGACACCGAGGTGGCCCGCATGAAGGCCGCCGCCCGCCGCCGCGCCGAGACAGACCACACATGGCTCACGCGCTTCAACCGCATCTTCACCACCCTCGGGGTGTGAGACATATAAATCAAACCTCATAAAAACATAATAGTGATTTCGGTAATCTTACCAGTCTATAATGTCGAGCGCTATCTCGGCAAGTGTGTCTGTTCGCTGTTGAGTCAGGATTATCAGGACATAGAGATAATTCTCGTCAATGATTCATCAACGGACGACAGTCTTGCAGTATGCAATGATTTTGCTGCAAGGGATGCGAGAGTACGTGTCGTAAACAAACACGTGAACGAGGGCGTTGATGCCGCCCGCGTGACAGGTTTCAGGTCTGTGTCACCTGAGTCAAGGTATGCCATGTTCGTCGATTCGGATGACTGGCTGTCGCCCGGGATATTATCGAGATGTGTGCGTGTGGCCGAGGAGCATGACGCGGATTTCGTGCAGATGGGCATGCGGCGCGTGTTTGACAGATTTGGCCTTATCAGGAGAGAAAGCCCATCCAACGGCGGCGACAGGGTCACGGATCTGACTCCGGATATGTTTGACGAGCTTTACGTGAGTTTCTTCGGAGTCAATATTGTTCCGGTCAACCTTTGTGGCAAACTCTATCGGACGGACTTCCTGCGGAGACATTTTCCGGGAGCAAGCGGTCTGACATGGGGCGAGGATCTTGTGATGAACATGAAGATGTTTCCGTTTGTACGCAAGTTCGTGACGATAGATGACATCGGATATAATTACAGGGTCGGCGGCATGACATCGCGCTACCAGTCAAGTCTGCTCAGACAGTCAATGGAGATGTTTTTATTAAAGGAACAGGCCATGCGCGACTACAATTATGACAAAGGCACGTTCTGGGCAAGGGTGGAAATGAAGAATATTCTCAAGACATCTGTCGAACAGTCCATAGCCTATGGGGTTGAGACGGGACGCGATATGATTGCAGGGCTTCTTGCCGATCCGATGTGGAATCGCATATCGGAGATTGCCGACGACAGTCGATGTGCCTCGGATCCGTTTGTCAGGGCCATGGCAGCCCGCGATGTCGATGCGCTCTTTGATTACTGCGCTACATACAAACGCCCGAACGGTATCCTGTTCAGACTGCGCACATTTGTGCAGAAGTTGGTCAACTGAACGTGATTTTATCGGAAAAGTGTATTTTTCGGGGGTCAAAATCGTTGGAAAAGTGTAGTTTTTGCACCCTGATTTTATTGGAAAAGTGTAATTTTCTGTCGTAATGATTTAGTATCCAGTGTGATATATCCGTAGGGGGTAAAGACAACTCCCCCTCGTCCGCGGGGCGGGCGAGGGGGAGGATTGTTTCAGTATAGCGTGTGGAAATCAGAATCAGTCAGCTAACGGAGAGAGGAGTATGAGTGTGCAGCGGGTCAGACGGGCTGATTAGGGATTCCACTGGCAGGCGATCATCGACAGGCTGTTGCAAGCAATGGTGCGGAGGTCGATAATCTGGTTGTAGCGGCAGTTGATGTAAGTAAGAGCCTGATCGAACGAGACATCGAGCATGGTCAGCTGGTTGTTGTTGCAGATGAGTCGCTGCAGGAAGGTCTGGTTCGAGAGAACGAGCTGAGTCAGGTCGTTGTAGGCGCAGTCAACGTACTGGACATTGGGGCAATCCTCAACGGTGAAGGTGGTCAGGTCGTTGTATGAGCAAACAATGTCAAGAAGGGCGGGGCAGTTGCGGACGCCGAGGGTGACCATATTGTTGTCGGAGCAGATCAGAGAGGCGAGGGTGGGGAGACCCGATACGATGAAGGTAGAGATCTCGTTGTCGTCGATATTGAGGTTCTGAAGACCTTCCACGCCGGCCAACGTGAGCTGGGTCAGCTTGTTGTAGCCGCAGTAGAGGTTCTTGAGGGCAGAGCAGCCGCTCACGTTGAGCGATTCAAGATGGCAACCCTGACAGTTGAGGGTCTGGAGGTTGAATGCGTTGGCCACGTCGAGGTCTACAAACAGGTTGTTCGAGACATTGAGCTTCTTGAGCAACGGAGTGTTGTTGAGGTCGATTTCGGTGAGGCGGTTCTTGTAGACGGCCACTTCCTGCAGCTGCGAGCAGTTGTCGAGGTCGATGGAGGTCAGTTTGTTACGCGATGCGTTGAGTTCGGTCAGAGCGGTGCAGTTTGCAACGCTCATCGAGGTCAGTTCGTTGCGGGAAACGTCAACTTTTGTCAGGGCCTTGAAACCGGCAAGGTTGAGAGTGCCGCCGAGTTTCTTGTCCTTCCACTCTATGGCAGTGATGTGGCCACCCTGTACGGTGACGCCTTCGATATTGGCGATGGCATTGATGTCAGCCACTTTGAGAGCCTGTGCGTTGGTTCCCTCTTTTGCGGGCTCAGAGAGGAAAGCCTTGATGAGCTTAGCCTCGTTCTTGTCGAGATTCTGAGCAAATGCGGTCATGCTCCCGAGCAGGACTGCAATGATTAATAACGCTTTTTTCATAAAACAATAGTTGTTGGTTGAGTTATTTTGTACTTATCTAACAAGACAAGTTCAAAAAAGGTTTTATGAAGCGTAAAAATTTTTGTCAATGCTTCCCGCTCCGTATCAGGGAGGTGTCAGAAGGGGGGTGCGTCGTTCGAGGCGGTGGTCGATGTCAGGTCGACGGTGCCGCCGCTGAAGGGCTCGGCGGGTGCCGCGAAGGGCGAGTCGCCCCCCTCGATGTCGCCTGTGTTTATGCGCGATACGCGCGTGCCGCTGCTCTTCTCGGGATCGCCGTCCCAGTTTTCGAATCGGGCGTATTTCGATTTGAATCGCATCTTCACGTCGTCGACGCGGCCCGAACGGTGCTTGGCCACGATGAACTCGGCCAGACCGCGTATGTCGTTGCCGGCGGCGTCCTGTCCGGAGCGCAGGTAGTATTCGGGGCGGTGGATGAAACAGACGATGTCGGCGTCCTGCTCGATGGCGCCCGACTCGCGCAGGTCGCTCAGCTGGGGTCGCTTGCCGTCCTTGCTGTCGGCACCGCGGCTCTCGACCGATCGGTTGAGCTGCGACAGGGCTACGATGGGGATGTTGAGCTCCTTGGCCAGTTGCTTGAGCGAGCGCGAGATCATCGAGACCTCCTGCTCGCGCGAGCCGAACTTCATGCCCGAGGCGTTCATCAGCTGCAGGTAGTCGATGATGATGAACTGCACGTTGTGCTCCCTGACCAGTCGGCGGGCCTTGGTGCGCAGCTCGAATATCGACAGTGACGCCGTGTCGTCGATGAACAGCGGCGAGTTATACAGGTTCTTGACGCGCGACATCAGCTGGTCCCACTCCATCTGCGACAGCTGTCCGCTCTTTATCTTCTCGCCCTCGATCTCGCAGGTGTTCTGTATCAGACGGTTCACGAGCTGGAGGTTTGACATCTCGAGCGAGAATATGGCCACGGGTATGTTGTAGTTGACGGCCATGTTCTTGGCCATCGACAGCACGAAGGCGGTCTTGCCCATGGCGGGACGGGCGGCGATGATGATGAGGTCTGAGCGCTGCCAGCCCGAGGTGAGCTTGTCGAGCTCGTGATAGCCCGACTCGAGGCCCGACAGGCCCGAGGCCCTGTTGGCGGCGGTCTGTATCTGCTCGATGGCGGCGTTGATGACCGGGTCGATCTGGGTCACGTCCTTCTTGACGTTGCGCTGCGAGATCTCGAAGAGCTTGCCCTCGGCCTCCTGCAGCAGGTCGTCCACGTCATAGCTCTCGTCGAATGCCTGCGCCTCGATCTGCGAGGCAAAGCGTATCAGCTCGCGCGCCAGATATTTCTGCGCCACGATGCGGGCATGAAACTCGACGTGCGCGCCCGACGCCACCCTCGACGTCAGCTCTGACACGCGCAGCGCGCCGCCGGCCCCTTCGAGGTCGCCCTGCAGGCGCAGCTGTTCGGTCACGGTGAGCATGTCTATGCTCTTCTGCGCGGCGCCGAGGCTCTGGATGGCGGCATATATCTTCTGGTTGGCCGGCTCGTAGAACGACTCGGGCTTCAGGATGTCGCAGACGGCCGTGTATGCGTCCTTCTCGAGCATCAGCGCGCCCAGCACGGCCTCCTCGAGGTCGTTGTCGCGGGGCGGCATGCGGCCGCCGTGATCGAATTTCGAGATATGTTCGGGCTTGCCTGAACGGCGCTGGTTGTTATCCTGTGGCATTGGGGGGAGTTTTGGTTGTACGTTGCAAAGTTAGTGAGTTTTTTGGTGATTTTCGCGAATTGTCAGTAACTTTGCGTGAGATGTTGATAAATTACCATATCGTCGTGGCTGCGGGCACCGGGTCGCGCTACGGCGGACCGTTGCCCAAGCAGTTTTGCCCGCTGTGGGGACGCCCGGTGCTGATGACTACGCTCGAGAGGCTGGCCGATGCCGCCCCCGACGCCGAGCTTATAGTGGTGCTGAGTCCGGAGATGACCGGGCTCTGGGCCGACATGTGCCGCGAGCACGGTTTCGGCCTGCCGCACCGCGTGGCCCGTGGCGGCGCCTCGCGCGCCGAGAGCGTGCGCAATGCCCTCGCCCTTGTCGACGCCGACAGGGTGGGGTGGGTGAGCGTGCACGATGCCGCGCGCCCCATGGTGAGCCGTGCCCTGTTCGGGCGCCTGCTCGAGGCCCTGCCGGGTGCCGACGGGGTCATCCCCGCCGTGGCCGTGACTGACTCGCTGCGCGTGGTGGATGCCGACGGCCGCTCGCACGCCGTAGACCGCTCGGCCTATCGCGCCGTGCAGACGCCCCAGCTGTTTGACGGGCGCAAGCTGCTCGACGCCAACCGTCAGGAGCTCAGGCCCGAGTTTACGGACGACGCCTCGGTCATGGAGGCCGCCGGATATACCGGCCTGCGTCTGGCCGAGGGCGACGTGGCAAACATAAAGATTACGCACGGCGGAGACATCGAGAGGATAGAGTGTGATGGCAGACATTCTTGACACCGACATAAAATACCTCAAGGGCTTCGGACCCCGGCGTGCCGACATGCTCGAGAAGAATCTGGGCATACGCACCTATCGCGACCTGCTGTATCATTTTCCCACCTCATACGTCGACCGCTCGTCCATCAGGCGCATCGCCGACTTCAGCGGCAACGACATGCCCTCCGTTCAGGTCAGGGGGCGTTTCGTGTCCATCACCGTGCAGGGCGAGGGTGCCAAGTCGAGGCTTGTCGGCCTCTTCTCGGACGGCTCGGGGGTGATGGAGGTGGTGTGGTTTCAGCGCATCAAGGCCATGCGCGAGCTCTATCACACCTCGACCGAATACGTGGTGTTCGGCAAGCCCACGCCGTTCAACGGGCGCTGGAGCATGGTGCATCCCGAGATCGACGCCCCCGGCGCCGCGGCAACGCAGATAGAGTTCAGGGGCGTGTATCCGCTGACCGAGCAGCTGCGAAACCGCGGCTTCTCGTCGCGCACGTTCTCGCTGGCCGCCCGCGAGGTGCTCGACGCCATGCGCGGAGTCAACGAGACGCTGCCCCCCTCGGTCGTCGCCTCGCTGGGGCTGATGGGCCTGTATGAGGCCCTGCGCACCATCCACAATCCACCCACGCCCGCCGCGCTCGAGAAGGCGCGCCTGAGGCTGAAGTTCGAGGAGCTGTTCTATCTTCAGCTCGACATCCAGAGCCGCGCCCGTGCGCGGTCGGCCTCGACGCCCGGCTTCTTCTTCCCGCGCATCGGACACTTCTTCAACACATTCTACAGCGAGTTCCTCCCCTTCCCGCTGACCGGCGCGCAGAAGAGGGTGATAAAGGAGATCCGGGCCGACATGGCCACGGGCCGCCAGATGAACCGCCTGCTGCAGGGCGACGTGGGCAGCGGCAAGACCCTCGTGGCCCTGCTGACCATGCTCATAGCCCTCGACAACGGCACGCAGGCGTGCCTGATGGCCCCGACCGAGATTCTGGCCACGCAGCACTTCGAGACCCTCTCGGACCTCGTGGCCCCCATGGGCATCAACGTCAAGCTGCTCACGGGGTCGACCCGCAAGAAGGCCCGCGAGCAGATACACGCCCAGCTCGAGGATGGCTCGCTGCACATACTGGTGGGCACGCACGCCGTCATCGAGGACAAGGTCAAGTTTAAGAACCTCGGCTTCATCGTCATCGACGAGCAGCACCGATTCGGCGTGGCCCAGCGCGCCCGCCTGTGGGCCAAGAACACCGTGCTGCCCCACGTGCTGGTGATGACGGCCACCCCCATACCCCGCACGCTGGCCATGACCGTCTATGGAGACCTCGACGTCAGCGTTATCGACGAGCTGCCCCCGGGCCGCAAGCCGGTGCAGACGCTGCTGCGATATGACGAGGAGCGTTTCGCGACATATCAGGGCATAGGGCGGCAGTTGCGGATGGGGCGTCAGGTATATATAGTGTATCCGCTCATCGAGGAGAACGAGAAGCTGGACCTCCGATCGCTCGAGGAGGGATATGAGAATATCCGCGAGATATTCCGCGACTACAGGGTGGCATACGTGCACGGGCGCATGAAGCCCGAGGAGAAGGACCACCAGATGAATCTCTTTGCCTCGCATCAGGCCGACATTCTGGTCAGCACCACGGTGATAGAGGTGGGGGTCAACGTGCCCAACGCCACGACCATGGTGATAGAGAACGCCGAGCGTTTCGGCCTGTCGCAGCTGCACCAGTTGCGCGGGCGCGTGGGGCGCGGCGAGGGTCAGAGCTATTGCGTGCTGATGACCAAGCGCAAGATAGCCAAGGACACCCGCAAGCGTCTCGAGCTGATGACCCAGACCACCGACGGATTTGTCATAGCCGAGGCCGACATGCAGATGCGCGGTCCCGGCGACATCGAGGGCACGCAGCAGAGCGGCATTCCCTTCGACCTGCACATAGCCAATCTGGCCACCGACGGCATCATAGTGCAGATGGCGCGCGACAAGGCCGTCGAGGTGCTCGGTGCGGACCCGGCGCTGGCCTCGCCCGAGGGGCTGATGATGCGCGCACAGCTGGCGCGACTGTCGTCGCGCACCCGCGACTGGTCGCGTATATCGTGATTTTAACACAAAAAATCCGATTTTAACCCTTTGCGTTGACGTTTTTTAATCACTTTTTGCTCATGGCCGTCCGTCAAACATGGCCGCAGTTTGTTCTAACATTGAAAGAAGCATTGAAAGCCGCCCCCCGTGGGGAGGCGATAACATTACATCCCTCGTCCTCTTTATCGAGTTGCGAAACTGGGTACTGAGGCTCTCATAAATAAATAGTTGAAACGTGAGGAGCGGTTTGCGGCATCCGGTCGCAAACCGCTTTTCTCATGTCACACGACACGAAAGCGCGACACCGATGGACGGTGCCGCGCTTGTCATAATTGTACGAGTCAGTGTCTTATCTTACGGCAATCTTGCGCGTTGAGTCTGCCGACTTCACCACATAGATGCCCGGCTCGAGCACGGCGTCCTTCTCGGGACCGGCATAGATCAGCACGCCGGCCACCGAATATATCCTGACCTCGGGGTCCGAGTCTGCCTCGATGCCCTCGATGCCCGACTCCTTGACGATTTCGAAGTCCTGATAGATATAATCGTAGTCTCCCAGCCAGTTGTTTCTGAACCGCTCGAAGTCTCCCCAATCCATGTAGCTGCAGAGTTTCATCTTTTCGGGGGCCTTGCAGACCAGATAGATGTGTCCGTCCTCCTCCTCGACCACGTCGGCATAGACGCTCGGGTTATAGCCACTGTATTGGGTATTGACATAATAGCAGGTCTGTGCTCCCGACAGGGTCTTGGACATGTGGGTGATGTCGATGCGGTCGCCCACATGCACCTGACCGAGCTGTGTCGCCCATTCCAGCTTGTCCTGAGCCTTGTCGACGGTATATGTCACGCCCACCTCTGTCTCGAAGGGGCGGGGGCCCTCAAAGCGTGCGGGCACCCACACGGTGTGCTCTCCGCTCTCGACGTCGGTGCCGCTCACGGTGACGGTGGGCGCCACGTCGGCCTCATATCCGGGCATCACGTTGGTGAGTGAGATCTCGTGTGCCTTGCCGTCGTATGTGAACGAGGCCGGCGTGGTCTCGACCATCGGGTGCAGGTCATAGCCGCCGAAGTTGCGCTTGTATGCGTTTACGTCGGGCACGTATATCTGATAGCTGTTGTTGACGCCGCTCGAGGCATTTATGTATTTTTCAGCGGGTCGGGAGATGGGTATGATGACCTTCTCGAGCTTGAAGCAGTAGCTGAATGCATTGGGCGCGAGAGAATCGACCGACGCGGGTATGAACAGCTCGGTGAGGTTGGGGCAATATTGCAGCGACGAGTAGCTCATTTTCTTGAGTCCGTCGGGGAGATTGATGTGGTCGAATTCCCATCCGTAGAACGCATTGTCGGTCAGCTCGACCACGTTCTTGCCAATCGTGACGTTGGTGGCGCATTTGAGCCCCAGTGCGGGGATGCGCTTCACGGCGTCGCCGAAGTTGACGTTGTCAACGGTGGTGACATAATTGCCTATGCTCGTCACCGACTCATAGTCGCTGACGTTCCAGTTGACGGTCTTTATCTTCGGACAGCCGGTGATGCAATAGTATCCGTTGATTTTCTTGAGTCCCTTTCCGAACGAGATGGTCTCGAGCGACTTGCAGTCCTCGCAAATATGGCTGTCTATCTCCTCGACGCCGTCGGGTATCACCAGCTCTTTCAGTCCGTTCATCTCGCGGAATGCCATTATGTCGATGCGGCGCAGCGATGCGGGGAGCTGCAGCTCGGTGACGGCGGCGCACTTGTTGAGGAATCCCTCGTAGAGCCTCTCCACCTTGGGGCCGAACGTAATCTTCTGGAGCGCGGGGCCGAAGGGCGACATGGGCACGTGTACGGCCAGACCGGGAGTCGAGTTGTCGAGCATCTCGCAGTCGATGGCGTTCCAGACGACCTCGGTCAGGTTTTCACACTCGCCTATGGCATAGCGTCCCAGATAGCGCAGCGTCTCGGGGATGGTGATGCGGGTGAGGAGCGAATTCTTGTGAAACGTGAATGCCGTGATGCCCACGGTGCCCTCGCGCACGTCTATCGTGAACGGCTCGATGCTCTGGTTGCTGATATAGGCATAGAGGCACTTGTCTATGTACAAGGTGCCGGGCGCCTTGTCGCAAATCCATTGCGTGCCGTGAAAGGCGTACTGCGCCACATACTCGATGGTGCCCGAGGTGGTTATGTCGGACAGATAGGTGTATTTGTTGAACAGGCAGGGCACCTTCTTGACGGTGGGGCCGAACACAACGTGCTCGAGCATGGAGTTCTCGAATACGGTGGTATACCGGTCCTGCCCCTCGTAGTTGTAGGCGGTGCAGTCGATGGCGTTCCAGTAGAGGCTCTCGATGCCGGTCAGGCTGAATGACTTGGGGGCGATGATGGTGACGTTTGCCGGGATGGTGATGCTCTTGAGCTGCGAGCAGCCATAGAACACGCGCCCCTCGTTGGGGTCGTATCTCGAAATGGAGCGCCCTATCTCGGTGAGCGATTCGGGCAGGGTCACCGACGCGAGCGACTCACATTCGGCAAACGAGTGCTGGCCCAAGGTCTTCACGCCCTCGGGGAGCGACAGCGACGTGGCCGCGACGCATTTGTTGAAGGCATAGTCGCCGACGTCGGTGATGCCCTCTCCGATGACGATGCTGTTGATCTGGCTGCGGTATTCGGCCCACGGGGCGGTGCGTCCGTCGGGGTCGAAATAGTTTGTCATCTTGCCCTCGCCCGAGATGGTGAGCGTGCCGCCGTCAAGGCTCCAGTGGGCCGAAGCGCCGCACTCGCCGCTCTGTGCCCACGAGGCAAGGACGGTCATTGCCGACACGAGGCCGGCCGTCATGAATCTTTTCATAGCGTATGTGTGTGTGATTGAATGGAATTGTCAGGTGTCCGATGTGTTTTATGGTGTGTCGATGTGTGTCTGAACACGGGTGCAAAGTTACGATAATTATGTGTACCCGGCAATATTGGGGCCCTGAAAAATACACACCTCCGCGAAAGGCAAAAATGATACTAATTTGACATATTGTGATACATATTGCCGCTGGCGGCGAAAAAATGACGTGGGGTATTGCATTTATGGCCCCGATGACATATCTTTGCGGTGACCAAACATAAGAATACGTTATTTGTTTTTTATTATTCCCTGACGTAAAAACACGGCTTCAGAAGATATTGAAGTCAAAGCGAGTTTTAGATAGGTTAACATAAGATGCATTGTTCCTGCCTCCGCAGGTGCAATCATAGTTTTACGCAACTTAACGCAAAGTGCTCCCGCTTCGGATTGTCCGAGGCGGGAGCACGCTTATTTATTCAGACAGACTTGTTCAGAACTGATCGGCAAACAGTGTCTTGACGTCGGGGTTGAGTATCGAGTCTATCTCGTAGGGATAGACCGTCACGTCAACGGGTCCCATGGCATAGGGTGCGATGTCATAGGGATTGTAGTGGAACACCACGCCGCCGCCCGCGATATAGGGCTGGCCGGGATAGGTGAGCTGCGAGGCAAAGATGCCGGCGTTGTCCAGCTTGGAGACGTCGACGCCCAGCTGGCGGGCCAGCGCGCCTTTGATTATGCCGACGAGCTTGTCGGTGCTGCCGGGCACGAACATGTTGCCGAGGTCAAGCACCTTGGCGTTGCGCAGGTCGTAGGTGAAGGGGCGAGTGGCCGTGAAGGGGTGCGCGCCGCCCGTATAGGTCGACGACGATACCTCGTATGATACCATCTCCTCGTTCAGCTCGACGATGCTGGCGGTGACGTTCGAGTACCACGACCTCATCTCGTCGCGGGCGGCAGGTTCGGCCTCGACGGCGGTGATTGTCTCGCCGGGGGCCAGCGAGTCGACCATCGACGTGTTGGCGATGAAGTCGAGTATGGCGGGGTTGACGCTCTTTGACGTGTCGGCATAGCAGTAGCGCAGCAGCGAGTCCTGCAGCACCTTGATGTCGGCGTTGCCTATCTTCTCGGGCCAGTGTATCGAGGTCGAGATGTCGAAATATGCCGAATCGCCGTCGAAGGTGACGAGATACGTGCGGTCCGAGCTCTTGATGGACTGGTTGACTGCAAACTCCGAGATGGCCGCGTCGGCCTTGCCGGCCGATGCGTCGGAGGTGTCGCCCTTCGAGCATGAGGCGAAGAGCATCGGGATGGCCGCCGTGCAGATGGCCGCGGCGGTGAGAAATGAATTCTTCATAACGGTTATTGGAAAAACGTGTGCAAAATTGATAAAAAACTTCGAGACCGGCAAATATATTTTTGCGGTCTCCGGCAGGTGCCTCCGCATCCCGCCGCTTTCAGTAACAACGCCCCGGAGAGTGCCCGTGTTGGTCGGCCAAAGGTTAAAGAGATTGAAAAACAGGCCAAAAACTATGCTCAAATGATGAAAATATGTGAAATCTTGCCCCGTTAACATCTTTATACGTTAAAAAGTTTAGTCAGAATAGAAAAATTTATTAACTTTGCAGCGCAAAAATAGGCAGAGCACCCGCGACGCCTTGAATTGCATCCCTATAAATTCGAATATACTAATTCAAAAACTCTTTTAACTACTATGTCTGAAATCGCATCACGTGTAAAGGCTATCATCGTTGATAAGCTGGGTGTTGACGAAAACGAAGTTACCGACACCGCAGAATTCACCAAGGATCTTGGCGCTGACAGCCTCGACACCGTAGAGCTCATCATGGAGTTCGAGAAGGAATTTGGCATCACCATCCCCGATGAGAAGGCCGAGGGCATCCGCACCGTACAGGACGCCATCGACTACATCGAGGCTTCGCAGAAGTAATCAGGACGGATTGCCGTCGCCGCCGGGCTGCCGCTGTTTGCCATAACCACCAGCCCCCGGCCGGAACCCCCTAAAGGCTCCACACGCCTCTAAGCGCGGTGGAGCCTTATTTCAGTATAAGCCCCTTTCCGCTAATCCCAACCCCATCAATCACACTACACACCCCACTGACTACACATATGGAACTGAAAAGAGTAGTAGTGACCGGGCTCGGCGCCCTCACCCCCATAGGCAACGACGTGGAGACCACATGGCTCAACGCCGTGGCCGGCAAGAGCGGAGCCGCCCCCATCACCCACTTTGACGCCTCGAAGTTCAAGACACAGTTTGCCTGCGAGGTCAAAGACTTCAACCCCAACGACCACTTCGACCGCAAGAAGCTCCGTCAGCTCGACCTCTATGCGCAGTATGCCATGGTTGCAGCCCGTCAGGCTGTGGCCGACTCCAACATACTCGAGGCCCAGAACCTCGACAAGGACCGCGTAGGCGTCATCGTGGCTGCCGGCATCGGCGGTCTCCACACCTTCGAGGAGGAGGCCGGATACTATGCCGTCAACGGTGCCGAGCAGGGTCCCAAATACAACCCCTTCTTCATCCCCAAGATGATCGCCGACATCGCTTCGGGCCACATCTCGATGGACTATGCATTCCACGGTCCCAACTATGGTGTGGTTTCGGCCTGCGCGTCGTCAAACAACGCCATCATCGACGCCTTCAACCTGATCCGTCTCGGCAAGGCCGACGTCATGGTGACCGGTGGCGCCGAGGCTGCCATCTATCCCGCAGGCGTGGGCGGCTTCAACTCGATGCACGCCCTGTCGACCCGCAACGACTCGCCCGAGACCGCATCGCGCCCCTTCAGCAAGTCGCGTGACGGATTCGTGATGGGCGAGGGCTCGGTGGTCCTCATCCTCGAGGAGCTCGAGCACGCCAAGGCTCGCGGCGCCAAGATCTATGCCGAGGTTGCCGGCGGCGGCATGAGCGCCGACGCCTATCACCTCACCGCCACTCACCCCGAGGGTCTCGGAGCAAAGCTCTCGATGAAGAACGCCCTCGAGGACGCAGGCATGACCCCCGACGACATCGACTACATCAACGTGCACGGCACTTCGACCCCTGTCGGCGACATCTCTGAGGTCAAGGCCATCGTCGAGCTCTTCGGCCCCGCCGCACACAAGCTCAACATCAGCTCGACCAAGTCGATGACCGGCCACCTGCTGGGCGCCACCGGCGCGCTCGAGGCCATGTTCTCCGTGCTGGCTTGCCAGAACGACATCGTGCCCCCCACCATCAACCACGAGGAGGGCGACGACGACGAGAACATCGACTATACCCTCAACTTCACCTTCAACAAGGCTCAGAACCGTCCCGTACGCGCAGCCCTGTCCAACTCGTTCGGTTTCGGCGGCCACAACGCTACCGTCATCGTCAAGAAGTACGAGGCATAACCCTCCCGTCAATCTTATTCTATCCGATAACCCGTCCCCGCACGCCAGAAATGGCCTGCGGGGACGGGTGTTTTCGTGCCTCAAAACTTTGGCGCGGCGGGTGATGTTATAATAGGTGTATCAACGTCAAGACACCTCGCGTCATGAACACTCCGGCCACATCATCACCCAAACCCAAACCTAAGCCCTCGGCCCTGTCGGCCGTCGAGAGGGTGTTGCGCTATCTCTTTCCGGTCGTCGTCACCGTGGGGTTGGTGGTGTGGATGTTCGGCAAGGTCGACTTCCACAAGATGATGCACGTCATCAGGTCGGGGTGCGACTTTTGGTGGATTGCCGCCATGATGCTGCTCACGACCATGTCGCGCATGATACGCGGCATACGCTGGGGCATACAGCTCAGGGCCGCCGGCGTGCCGAGGATGTCGGTCACCGCCGAGAGCGTGTCCATCTTCGGGGCATACGCCCTCAATCTGCTCTTCCCATGGCTGGGCGAGGCTTGGCGCTGCCTGTATGTGACCAAGCGGGAGAATGTCAAGCTATCCACGGTCATCGGCACCGATCTGGGCGACCGCATATCAGACGCCATCGTGATTGCGCTGCTCATAGCGCTGGCCTTCGTGGTGGCGCGTGGCCCACTCGACAGCTTCCTGTCGCACTATGCCATCGGCAAGGATGTGGTCGACTTCACCGACAATCCGTGGATGTGGGGATGTCTTGCCATTGCCATAGGGCTGCTCTGGGCCGCCTATCTGATATTCAGGCACACGCGCTATGTCGAGGACCTCGACCGCGCCGTGGCCAGTCTGTGGGCCGGATTCAAGGTGCTATTCACCATGCGCGGGCGCGGCCTCTATGTGGTGCTCACCGTTGGCATCTGGGTCTGCTACTTTCTCGAGACCTATCTGTGTTTCTATGCCTTCCCCTTCACGCGGCGCCTCATCAGCGACCCCGCCACATTCTACGGACTGCTGCCGGGACTGGTGGTGTTCGTGTTCGGGTCGTGCAGCATGGGAGTCCCCTCTAACGGCGGACTGGGCCCGTGGAACATCGCCGTGATGTTCGCACTGTCGCTCTATGGCATCCCGCAGACCGAAGGCGCCGCATTCTCGATGGTGGTATGGACATGCCAGAACCTGATGCAGATAGCCCTCGGCATCTTCGCGGCAGTCTACGTGACCACCCAAAAGAAAAAGAGAGGGCAGCAGGGATAGTTGGTCTAGTTATTCTAGTTCAACTAGTTCAACTAGACCAACTATATCAACTAGAATAACTAGCCAGCCTTTCTGCGAGGGCAGTGGCGGCTGCGCGTATCTGCGACAGCTGCTCGCTGTCGGGCGACTGCTTCACCACTACCGGCTCGGTGACGGTCTTCAGTCCGGCATTCTCAAGATGGTGTCCTATCTCGATGACGGCCTTCTGCGCCCATGTGTGCGACCCGAGGGTCATTATCTCGCGATTCTGTATGCCGCGTATGGTTATGGCCTCCATGACCGCCGTGATGGGCGGGAAGAGGGTGTTGGAGTATGTCGGCGAGGCTATGACGAGGCCCCTGTGGCGGAATATATCGGCTATGATGTAGCTGAGGTCGGTCACCGAGGCGTTGATCACGGAGATGTCCTTGATGCCCGCGTCGGCCAGCGCGTCGGCGGCGGTCTCGGCCATCAGCTCGGTGTGGCCGTACATCGAGCCATAGACTATGGTCACGCCGTTGTCCAACGGCTCGTAGCGGCTCAGGGTGTCATACAGACCCTTTATCCTGTCTATCTCCGAGCGCCATACGGGACCGTGTGTGGGGCAGACGGTGCCCAGCTCGAGCCCCTCGAGCTTCTTGAGCGCGCGTTGCACGAACATGCCGTACTTGCCCACGATGTTGCTGTAATACCTCACCATCTCGGGATAATAGCGCTCGGTGTTCATCTCGTTGTCGATGACGGCGCCGTTGAGCGCGCCGAAACATCCGAAGGCATCGCCGCTGAACAGTGTCTTCTCCTCGCGCAGATACGTCATCATCGTCTCGGGCCAGTGCACCATGGGGGTCAGTGCGAATTGCAGCGTGGTCTCGGGGCCGAGGCTCAGCGTGTCGCCGTCGGCCACGGCGAGCGTGCCGGTGTCCTCGCCATAATACCCCTTGACCATCGAGAGGGTCTGGGTGTTGCCCACGATGACGATGTCGGGATATGCGGCGCGCAGTATGCGTATGGCGCCCGAGTGGTCGGGCTCCATGTGGTTGATGACGAGATAGTCGGGCCGGCGGTCGCCGATGAGGCTTGCGATATGGTCCGTGAGCTGCAGCGAGTGGCTCACCTCGACGCTGTCTATGATGGCGCACTTCTCGCTGCCCTCTATCAGATATGAGTTATAGCTCACTCCGAGCGGCAGGGGCCACATCCCCTCGAACTTGTGCGTGGTGCGGTCGTTGACGCCGATATAGTGTATTCTCTCCGAAATCTTCTCGGTCTTCATAGTCTGTGAGATATAGAATTGAAAAATCCGGACGCAAAGTTAATACTTTTTGTCCGGATTGTATCAAAAAAACTTTTGTCCCGTGTCAGAAGGGGAGGTCGTCTGTTGCCGAGGGTGCCAGATCGACGGCGGGGGGAGGCGTGGGTGCGCCGGCGGGAGTGGCATAGCCCTGAGGCATCTGGGGCGCGGCGCCGTATGATGCGGCGGGGGCGAATCCGGGAGCTGCGGCGGGTGCGCCGGGCTGGGCCATGGCGGCGTCGGCGGGCTCGGCCTTCCATGCGCGGATGTCTACGTACCAGCGGCCGTTGAACTCGCGGCTGTCGATGTCGAAGCTCAGCTTGACGGTCTGGCCCACCTGAAGGGGATACTGGTCTACGCGCTCGCCAAAGAAGTTGAAGGCCACCTTCTTGGGATATGTCTCCATGGTCTCGAGCACGTATTCGCGCTTCTTCCACGGGTTGCCGGCTTTGGATGTGCCCCCCACTTCGGGAAGGGCAACGATGATCTTACCTATGATTTCCATTATGTGATGTTGTTGTTTTTGTTGCGGGTGAATAGATGCAAAGGTAGCGTTTTTTTGGCGGACAGCCAAAAAAACGCTACCTAAATTTGTTGCCTCGAGGGGGCTTACTTCTTGACGTAGTAGCGGCCTACCTTGAAGGTCTTGTCGGCGGTCTTGAGCACGGTGTGCACCACGAGGACATCGCCGAGCACCACTCTGTTGGTGGTGGTAGTGCCCGTGACGCCGCGTGCCGGGGTGGCATAGTCGGGGTTGAACTTCTTGTTCAGCTTGTCGGCGATGGCGCTCTTGCCGTCCGATGCGGCAATGACGAGTTTGTTGTCGGCGGCCACCTTCTTGGCCAGCGCGGTCTCGTTGCCGTCATAGGCATAGTACGAGGCGCTGTTGCCATTCTCGTCGGTGACGTGATATATCGCGGGATATGACCAGCCTCCTGCCGAGCCGTCGGACGATAGCTTGCCCTCGGCCGTGAATGTATATTTTGCCATAGTACTTGGGATTTAGCGGTTGAGGATTGCCTCCATCTTGTCCTTGGTGGTGTTGTTGGGTATCTGGCCGACAAAGTCGAGCGCGAAGCCGTCGAGGGCTGTCACCCAGTCGTCGTTGGTGGCCACCTGCAGGCTCATGCCGGCATCCTTGGCCTGTGCGATGAAGTCGCCCACGGTGAGGTCGGGCGAGAATACGGTGCGCTCCTTCAGGCCCA
The DNA here is from genome assembly GCA_001689495.1 of Bacteroidales bacterium M8. Lineage (GTDB taxonomy): Bacteria > Bacteroidota > Bacteroidia > Bacteroidales > Muribaculaceae > Duncaniella. The sequence goes on from LUJS01000031.1 coordinate 19,424, forward strand.
GCTCGCTCAGGGGTATGTCGATGCCCTCGCCGCGTTTGTTGACGTCGCAGCGCTTGACGCCCTGCTTGATGCGCAGGTGGCCGCCGAACATGGCCTCGAATGCCTTCTGCAGGTCGAGGGTGCTCATCTCGGGGTTGGCGACGAGGCCTACCTCTACCTCTTCGACCTCGGGCTTGTAGTCGCCGTTGATGAAGTCGATGATCTTCGAGCCGTACATGCGGGTGAACCATGTGGGCTGCTGTGCCAGACCCAGCATCTCGCCGATCTTGCGGAGCACCTTGATGGTGTTGCCGTGAACGCGATAGGTCTCGATCGAGCCGTTGTCGCGGCGCACGATGGTATATTCGTCCACGTTGGCGGTGGTGCCGTCGCCGAATGCCTTGACCATCTCGCGGCCGAAGGTCTGGGTGTTCCACTTGGGGTCGAACTTGAACTTGACTGCCGCTGCGGCCTCGCGAAGCGAGCCGATCACGTTGTCGAATATCTGGCAGACACGGATCGAGCCGTTGTCTTCCTGTGTGATGATGTACTCATCGTAGATTGCGGATTTCTTTGCCATTATTATTTGGTTGAAATTAAGTTTTTTACAAAGTTATGTCTTTTGGGCGTGAGGAATGCCGATATGATGTGGTATGGTATGTCACGAAAGTGTGAAATGATATTTCACACCCGCGAGCGTTTGTCCTTGAATGTCTTGTATGATTCGCTGTAGATCTTGAAAAAGTCAACGCCGAGAATCCTGCTGATTCGCATCAGCAGCAACGTGTCGATGTTGTGTCGCCTGAAGATGTCGTAGATGTTGCGGCGGTCGCAGTTGAGCTGTCGCCCGAACCACGACACCGAGCGCTCTTGGGCACGCAACTCCTCCTCGATGATGCGCCCTATCATGGGGAACCGCGACATGGCGTCGACGTCCCTTTCCTCGTCGGTCTTAGGTTTGAGAGTTTCTGTTGATTCGCTTTGTTGTATGGTCTTTGTTCTCGTCATTTTCTGGTATGTCGAAACATCTGGCCGCGCGTCCGGCGGCGGCCATGACATCTCGGCAAGACGGTGCCGAACAATTACTGATACATCTTTGCGACAGACCCATGGGCAGGTCTGCCGGACCGTGTGGGAAGCGCGTCTACTTGACTTGCGGCATGCCTCGGACGGCATGGCAGACAAGGAATCCTCCGGTCCGGGGCGGGTGGCGATTGGGTGCGTTTCCCGCCCTTGCTGACACAAAATTAGCGATAATGTATCAGACTTCCAAATTTTTGGGAGGCAAAAAAAGCGGGTCTGACGTGCCTCAGAGGCATTTCAGACCCGCAGTTCAGTTCAATCGGCTATTTCTCAGAGACCTTTGCCGTGACAGTTCTTGTACTTTTTGCCCGACCCGCAGGGACAGGGATCGTTGCGGTTGATTCGGGGACCGGCCTTGGCGGGCTGGGGTGCCTGACGCTGCGATGCGCCCTGCGATGCGGCGCGGTTTGCGGCCTCGCCGGGCAGATTCTCGCGCGAGGCGCGATATTGCGAGTAGTCCTCCTTCTTCTCGGGCATGGCGCGCTCCACCTTGGGCTGGGGCTTGGGCTGCTCGGGTGCGGGCTTCTGCTCGGCCTCGGCGGCCTCGGGCTCGTGTGTCTCGGGCTGTGCGGGACGGGGTGCCTGAGACTGTGCGGGCTGCACGTATATCTGGCCGCGCATCAGGGTCGACATGGCCTTGATGTTGAGCTGGTTGAGCATCGACTCGAACAGGTGGAACGACTCGACCTTATAGATTACCAGCGGGTCTTTCTGCTCGTACGAGGCGTTCTGCACGCTCTGGCGCAGCTGGTCGAGTTCGCGCAGGTGCTCCTTCCAGAGCTCGTCGATGGTGACGAGCAGCACGGCCTTGTGCCACTCCTTGACGATCGACTTGCAACCCGTGCGGTATGCCTCGTCGAGGTCGACGACGAGGTTGAAGAATCTCTTGCCGTCGGTCATGGGCACGGCGATGCGGCCCTTGTATCCGCGGTTCTCGACACAGTCGGTGATGACGGGCACGGCCACCTCGATGATGCGGTCGCTCTTGCGGGCGAATGCCTCGTTTGCGGCGGCGTGTATGCGCTCGATGGCGTCCTCCTTGCTCAGGTTCTTGAACTCGTCCTCGGTGAAGGGGGCCTCGATGGTGAGGGTCTTGAACAGGTCGAGGGCCAGATCCTGATAGTCGGCGGGATATGTGTTGTTGACGAAGTTCTCGATGACGTCCCACATCATGTTGGCGATGTCGATGCCGATGCGCTCGCCCAGCAGTGCGTGGTGGCGGCGGTTGTAGATGTAGGTGCGTTGCTTGTTCATCACGTCGTCATACTCGAGCAGGCGCTTGCGGATGCCGAAGTTGTTCTCCTCGACGCGCTTCTGCGCGTTGCCGATGGCGTTGGTGACCATCTTGCTCTCGATGGCCTCGCCCTCCTGCAGGCCCAGCGTGTCGAGCATCTTCATGACGCGGTCGGTGGCGAAGAGGCGCATCAGCTGGTCTTCGAACGACACGAAGAATACCGACGAGCCCGGGTCGCCCTGACGTCCGGCACGGCCTCGCAGCTGGCGGTCAACTCGGCGGCTCTCGTGACGCTCGGTGCCGATGATGGCCAGACCTCCGGCCTCCTTGACCTCGGGCGTCAGCTTGATGTCGGTGCCTCGGCCCGCCATGTTGGTGGCTATGGTGACCATGCCCTTCTTGCCGGCGTTGGCCACGATCATGGCCTCCTGCTGGTGCAGCTTGGCGTTGAGCACCTGACAGTCTATCTTGCGCATGTCGAGCATGCGCTTGAGCAGCTCGGAGATCTCGACCGACGTTGTGCCGACCAGCACGGGGCGTCCGGCGTCGCGCATGCGCACGATCTCGTCGATGACGGCTGCATATTTCTCTTTCTTGGTCTTGTAGACGCGGTCGTCCATGTCGATGCGGGCCACCGGACGGTTGGTGGGGATGGTGACCACGTCGAGCTTATAGATGTCCCAGAGCTCGCCCGCCTCGGTCTCGGCCGTACCGGTCATGCCGGCCAGCTTGTGATACATGCGGAAGTAGTTCTGCAGGGTGATGGTGGCGAACGTCTGCGTGGCGGCCTCGACCTTGACGTGCTCCTTGGCCTCGATGGCCTGATGCAGTCCGTCAGAATAGCGGCGGCCCTCCATGATGCGGCCCGTCTGCTCGTCGACGATCTTGATCTTGCCCTCGTCTATCACGTACTCGACGTCCTTCTCGAACAGGGTGTATGCCTTGAGCAGCTGCGTCACGGTGTGGACGCGCTCGGCCTTGACGGCATAGTTCTGCATCAGCTCGTCCTTGACGCGGCTGCGCTCGGCGGGATCGGCGATGGTCTCGGCCTCGGAGAGCTGCGAGGCGATGTCGGGGAGCACGAAGAACTTGGGGTCGTCGCTCTTGCCCGTCAGCTCGTCGATGCCCTTGTCGGTCAGCTCGACGCTGCGGTTCTTCTCGTCGATGACGAAGTAGAGGGGATCGGTGACCGTGGGCATCTCGCGCTGGTTGTCCTGAAGGTAGTATGCCTCGGTCTCGAGCATGAGGTTCTTCATGCCGTCCTGCGAGAGGAACTTGATGAGGGCGCCGTTCTTGGGCAGGCCCTTGAATGCGCGGAACAGCAGCAGGGCACCCTCCTTGCGGGTCTCCTTGTCGTCGCTGGCAATCTTGGTCTTGGCCTCGGCCAGAATCTTGGTGACGAGGCGGCGCTGTGCGTCATAGACCTTCTCGACGTTGGCGCGATACTGGTCGAATAGCTGGTCGTCCCCCTTGGGCACGGGGCCCGAGATGATGAGGGGGGTACGGGCGTCGTCGATGAGCACCGAGTCGACCTCGTCGACGATGGCATAATAGTGCTTGCGCTGCACCATGTCGGCGGGGCTCATGGCCATGTTGTCGCGCAGGTAGTCGAAGCCGAACTCGTTGTTCGTTCCGAAGGTGATGTCGCACTCGTATGCCCTGCGGCGCTCGGGGGTGTTGGGCTGGTGCTTGTCGATGCAGTCTACGGTCGAGCCGTGGAACATGTAGAGCGGGCCCATCCACTCGGAGTCGCGCTTGGCCAGATAGTCGTTGACGGTGACCACGTGCACGCCGCGGCCCGAGAGAGAGCGCAGGAACACGGGGAGTGTGGCCACGAGGGTCTTGCCCTCGCCGGTGGCCATCTCGGCGATCTTGCCCTGATGCAGCACGATGCCGCCGATGAGCTGGACGCGATAGTGTATCATGTCCCATGTCATCTCGTTGCCGCCGGCCATCCAGTGGTTGCGGTATATGGCGTTGTCGCCGTCGATGGTGACGAAGTCCTTGCCCTGAGCCGCCAGATCGCGGTCCATCTGCGTGGCCTTGACGGTGATTGTCTCGTTGGCGGCAAAGCGGGCCGCGGTCTCGCGCACCACGGCGAATACCATGGGCAGGTGGGTATTGAGCTTCTCCTCGATGGTGTCGAGTATCTCTTTCTCGTTCTTGTCTATCTTGTCCCAGAGGGGCTGGCGCTCGTCAAAGGGGAGGTCCTCGACCTCGAGGCGTATCTTGGCGTTCTCCTCCTCAAAGGGGGCGACGGCCGTCTTGATGTCGTTGCGGATGTCGGTGATGGCGTCGCGCAGGCCGTCTATGGTGAGTTCCTTTACCTGTGGCCCGAGTTCCTCGATCTGCCTCACGATGGGCTCGATCTCCTTGAGGTCGCGGGTCGATTTGTTGCCGAAAAGCTTGGTTATGAATGATACAAATGACATTGTCAGTGTGGATTGTTGTGTTGTGGATTGTGAATGTTGTTATTTGATCGGAGGGAGCTTTGCGGCATTGGGCGACCTGATGCGCAGTATGCGCGCCACGGTGGGCGCGATGGTGCGGGCGTCGATGGTGCGGGTCAGCGTGGCCGGCTCGACGTCGGGCGCCATTATGTAGACGGGCGATGTCGTGGCCTGCCATCTCACGACCGGCAGGCGTGTCTCGCCGAGATTCTCGTCGGTGTCGTCGCCGTCAGAAATCTCCCAGCCGGGATTGACGGTGACCAGCAGGTCGCCCGCGGCGGGCGGATATATGTTGCGCTCGAGGGCCGCGGGGTTGTCGCCCGCGCGGCGCGCCAGTATGTCGTCTATGGTATAGACCTCGCTCACGCCGGCCATGCGGCTCAGGAAGTCGGCGCACTCGCCCCTCAGGGCGGCGATGTCGATGCCGCGCTCCTTGGCCAGATTGTGGTTGAGGTGGAAGAATCCGTTATAGTATCCGCTGACCCACTCGCCGTTGCCGTGCAGGGCCATCAGATAGACGTTGAGCAGCGACACGGCCTTGCGGGGCGAGAACGTGCCCGAGGGGATGGCCCAGCGCTCCTCGTCGCGCTTGCCTCCGGTTGGGGCGGGCGTGCCGGCGATGAACAGCAGTGTCGAGTCCATGCCGGGACCCTTCTCGATGGCGCGTATCAGGTTGGCGATCTCGCCGTCCAGACGCACGTATGCGTCCATCGTCTCGATGCGGTTGTCGGCGTCGCGGCCATACAGATAGGGCGACAGGTCGAAACCCACGCTGATCATGTCTGTGACCTGCTTGCGGCCCAGAGGCACCGTGGTGATGAGGTCGGCCGCGGTGGCGGCTATCTCGCGGTTGCCGGGAGCCGATGCCTTGAACATCCTGAATCTGTCGGCGTCGCGGGCGGGGAACGTATGGCGGAAGGGGTATAGCTTCTTGTAGTCGGGCAGGTCGGGATAGCGGTCCAGCTTCATGGCCGGCTCCCATGCCATCGTGTCGAGGCGCGACCCGAGGGTCAGGCCCACGTTTCGGCGGGCAATGGCCGTGGGCGTCTCGCGATAGTGGTTGGCCGATGTCCACTTGCCGTCGACGTCGCTGATCCAGAATGCCGAGTTGCCGGCATGTCCACCCAGTATCACGGCCATCTGCGGGTCGGCCGCGAGGGCGTGTACGGTGCCGAGACCGCCGTCGGCTATGCGTATCTCGTCAGACAGGGTCGAGACGAGCAGTCGCCCGGGGGTGAGGTCGCGGTCGGTATAGGTGCCGGCCTTCTCGGTGGGGAGCAGGGCCGGTATGTCGGTGCGGGTGGTGGCGTTCCAGACGCGGGCCGAGGGGACGCCGTTGACGCCGGGCGCGGCGCCGGTCACCAGCATGGCGGTGGCGGCGGTGGCGTCAATGCCGGGGCCGTAGTCGACGTTCTCAATCGAGAGGCCCTGCGATATGACGCGGTTGAATCCGTCGGGCCCGAAGTTTGACCTGAGCAGGTCGATGTAGTCGGCCGAGAGTCCCTTGACAAAAATCCCCACCACCAGTTTGGGGCGGGGTGTGGGGGCCTTGGGGCCTGATGTGGCCGCAGCGATGCCCATGGTCACCATCGAGGCAACCAGCACACAGGCGATTCGTGATGTAATGGGCGATTTGCGCGACACTTGTTGGATATTGTTGTTGAGGGGTTGGCGGATAGATGAACTAGTTGGTCTAGTTGAACTAGTTTAACTAGAAAAACTATAAAGACAGCACTCCACTATAACATATAACACCTTACCCCGGTGGTTTTGTTTGATTGCGGCTGCGGCGCGCAGGGCCGAGGCGGCCATGAGCGGTATGAAAGCCGGGTTGGGCGACTGCACTCCGAGCGCAAGGAGCACTCCGAGCACTATCAAGAGTGCAAAGTTAACACTTTGATAGCAAAACTCCAAGCGTTTGCCCTTTTTTAGCCACGGCGCCACGGCACCGATGAAACACAGGGGGTTGAGCCAGAGGTATAGCCAGTTGGGCGAGGTGGCTTCGTGTACGGACACGAATATCAGGAATGTCAGCAGCAGTCCCGAGAGGCCCAAGACCGCGAAGTAGACCGTGTCGAACCATCGTCCCCACCGCGCCATGCCACGCATCTGCAATATGGTGACGGTGAACGCAATGGCAAACACAGCCCATCCCCAGAACAGGGGCGTGAGGGCAAGCGGCGTGGGGCCGAGCGAGGCCGACGGGGTGTCGGGTCCACCCACCAGCCACTGCGACGAGCGCACAATCGGGGTGCCCGTGGACGTGGTGGCACCGGCCAGCATGTCGGCCAGCATGACGGGGGCGAAAGATGCCTCGCGCTCGCTGACGGGACGGTCTATCCCTGAGCCGAGGGCGGTGTCGATGCCAAACTGATACCACGGATAGTTGGCGTGAAAGTGGCGCATGGCGTTGCGGAACGTGTTGCGCTCCGAGGCGGGCACTCCGGGCGACGACAGTGTCAGCGTGTCGCCCAAGGCCCTCTCTATCAACGCCAGCGGACGGGTGGCGCAGTTGTCGAGCACATAGTTGTAGCGATAGACGCGGTTTTCGGGCCGCAAGTTCTCGAATATCAGCTCCATCAGCCGCTCGGTCTGCAGCGAGTCGAGCGCGAGTGTCTGCTCGTAGACCGCGCGTCCGTCCGCGCGGTATGAGTCGAGAAACAGATCGGTGGGGAACGCCGCGGCGAGATAGTCGGTCTCGCCCTTGACGAATCGGTAGACAAATCCGGGCGAGTTGAAGTCGAACACGCCCCAGTTGACGGTCATGTCCTGATTGTTGTCGAATCTGATCCTGAGGCCGGTATGCCCCTCGAGCTCGTATATGTCGCTCCCCTCCATGCATGTCAGCAGCGACACCTCGGCACGCGGGGCTGCAGCGGCTGTCAGCGCGACGATGATGGCGACGAGGCTTGTGAGTATGCGTTTCATCCTAACAGGCGGTTGAAGTAGTCGCCGGGAATTATGGCGAATATGTTTTTGCCGTCGGGGGTGATGGCGGGCGACGTGCAGCGGAACAGGTCGGCTATCAGGCGGTCCATCTCGGCCGTGGTCAGTGCCTGTCCGCGCCTTATGGCTCCCGAGCGGGCCATGGCGAGGGCTATGCGCTCGTGCAGGGTCGACGCCACCTCCTGACCCGTGTCGACGACATTCTCTATCAGCTCCTCGACCAGCGCGCGGGGCGACGTGTCCTTGAGCAGCGAGGGCACGCCGTCGATGCTCCATGTGGTGCCTCCGCGGTGGGTGATGACGAATCCGAGCTCGCGCAGGCGTCCCGATATGTCGGCCAGCACCTCGTGGCTGCGGGGCGACAGCTCGAGCACGTCGGGAAACATCGTGGCCTGTGCCACCAGCGCCTCGTCCGAAGCGCGGTTCATGTAGCTGTCGTACAGCACCCTGACATGGGCGCGGTGCTGGTCTATCACCATCAGTCCGCCCTGCGACGGGGTGAGGATGTACGAGCCTCCGAACTGCTGGGTGAAGAGCGCGGGCTGCTCGCGCGTCGGGTCGAGGCCCTCGAGGCCCGGCGCGGAGTCCTGTGCCTCGGCCGGGTCGCCGGGGTCGAGCGTGTTGATGCGGCTCTCGACCATCGTGGCCAGACCCTCGTCGCGCTTGCGCATGAAGTCGTCATAGAGCTTCTCCCAGTCGTTCAGCGACACGGTCTGGCGTGCCGTGGCCGACGTGCGCGCCGGACGCGACGTGGGAAAGAACTCGGAGGCCGGCGGGATGTGCTCGGCCCCGAAGGGGTTGTATCTGTCGTCTATCTCGACATCGTGCGTGGCCGTGGCGTCGGGCTTGAACACCGGAATCTCGGGTGCGTCGTCGACGTCGAAGTCTATGGCCGGGGCGGCGTTGAATCGTCCGAGCGAGTCGCGTATGGCGGCGGTGAGTATCTGCCAGATGGCCTGCTCGTTCTCGAACTTGATCTCGTTCTTGGTGGGATGTATGTTGACGTCGATGGTCTCGGGGTCGACACGCAGGCTGATGAAGTAGTTGGGCTGCTCGTCGGCGGGGATGAGGCGCTCATAGCACTGCATCACGGCCTTGTGGAAGTAGGGGTGACGCATGTTGCGGCCGTTGACCATGAGATATTGCAGCGGATTGCGCTTGCGGGCATTGGCGGGGAGCCCCACGAAACCGTTGATGCTCACTATCGAGGTGTCGGTCTCGATGGGTATGAGCTGCTTGTCGAGGTTCTTGCCGAACAACTCGCAGATGCGCTGCTTCATGGGGCCGCGGCGCAGCGAGTGCAGCGTGACGTCGTTGTGAATGACGGTGAAGTCTACCCCCGTGTTGACCAGCGCGAGGCGCTCGAACTCGCGCATGATGGCGCTGAGCTCGACGGCATCCTTCTTCAGGAACTTGCGGCGCGCGGGGACGTTGTAGAATATGTTCTTGACCATCAGGTTTGACCCCGGCACGCACGCCTCGGGCTCCTGACTCTCGACCACCGAGCCGCTGATGACTATGCGCGTGCCCACCGAGGCATCCTTCTGCATGGTGCGCAGGTCAATCTGGGCTATGGCTGCTATCGAGGCCAGCGCCTCGCCGCGGAATCCCATCGTGTGCAGCGAGAACAGGTCGTCGGCCTGACGTATCTTGGACGTCGCGTGGCGCTCGAAGGCCAGACGGGCATCGCTGTCGCTCATGCCGCAACCGTTGTCGATTACCTGAATCAGCGTGCGCCCCGCATCCTTGAGCACTATGGTCACGGAGGTGGCCCCGGCGTCGATCGAATTCTCGACAAGCTCCTTGATGACGGATGCCGGCCTCTGTATCACCTCGCCGGCAGCTATCTGGTTGGCCACGGAGTCGGGTAGAAGTCGGATTATGTCGCTCATGGTGCTGTGATTGAATCTGCGGGGATTGTGATTGGGGGTATTGAGTCGGGTAGGATCGGCGGGATGGAGTCGGGTAGGATCGGCGGGATTGAGTCCGGGCTGGTTGGACTGGTTGGACTGGTTGAACTAGTTGAACTAGTTGAACTAGTTGGACTAGAAGAACTGTTATTGCTTGCCGGGAGAGTGGGGGGCTTGGGGCGGCCGGTGGCGCGTCCGCGCACTGTCAGTGCATCCTTGCGCATCTTGCCGAGTATGTTCTGGCTCTTGAGCGTCTCCATCTCGGGAGGATAGTTGAAGACATCGTCGGGCGACATGGGGCGCAGCGGGCCGTACCAGCGGAACTTGGGCAGGAAGTATGACGCGCGCTTGGCCAGATAGAGGGGCGTGACCTTGCCCGTGGTCTGCGGCCACATCTTCAGGCGCTCGATGTCGCCCTCCTTGAAGTGCGCGTCCATGTACGAGCTCTCCGTAAACGAGAACTTGTTGTATGTCGAGTCGTTCTCCATCGGGAACATTATCACCTGCACGCTACCCTCCACATAGACCCTCTCGACCACCGTGTCGGCCATCCAAGCCGTCATGTCCGAGCCTGTTATCTGGTTGTAGCAGTCCTCGCCTATGTGCTGCGACACCAGTCCCACCTCGGGCAGGCGGGCCCAGTCGACGGTCGAGTCCGACATGTGCACGTAGACCACGTTGCCCACTATCTGCTTGTCGCCGTTCCAGATGATGGGATTGTAGTACATATATAATATGGAGTCGCGCTCGACCATGCTCATCGAGTCGCACAGGCCCTGCACGTCGCGGCGGAAGAAACGCACGCGGCGGAATGCGTCGGTGACCCTTGTCGAGTCTGAGTACATGCGCGCCGTGATGGTGTCGGCGTGCAGATAGAGCGTGTCGGGACGCGAATACTCGAGCGCCAGCGCGTTGCCGGTCACGAAGGCGCTGTCTGCCAGCTCGTCATAGAATCCGTAGTCGCCTATGATTGACGACTTGCCGGCCGAGTCGGTGAGCACCATGTTGCCGAACGCCTCGCCGAATCCGGCATTGCGGTCATAGAACAGCGTGTCGCCCGTCAGGGTGTTGCCTCGCCATGTGTGCACTGTCGAGCGCTCGAACAGGTCGGCGATGCCGGTGCGGGTATAATAGAATCCCGACGACGAGTTTATCTCGCCGTCCTTGCTCAGTATCTTTGTCCGGCAGAGCAGCTCGGCTATGCCGGTGTCGGTGTTGTATGCCAGCGAGTCGGTATACATCCTCAGCGTGTCCCCCTCGCGCGGCCCGGTCAGCTCGACATCCATATAGAAGTACGAGTCCTTGGTGGCGGGGTAATAGTATCCCTGACGTGACACGAGGGTGTTCTGCTTGTCGGTAAGCGTGCCTCCGACCTGATAGTAGCCCACGTCCTCGATCATGTCGTAGAAGAACACGGGGGTCGTCAGCGACACGTCGCGGTTTATCAGGCGCACGTCGCGGCCGGGATAGGCGCGCAGCTCGGCAATCTCGGTCTGTCCGTCATAGAACAGCTCGTCGCCATAGACAAACAGCGTGTCGCCCTGCTCCATGCGCACGTTGTCGAATGCGTCGAGCGACGATGTCTTCTCGTTGAATCGGGCCGAGTCGCAATACATGAACATGTCGCCCTTGCGAAACTGCACGTTGCCCACGAGTATCTGTATGTCCGAGTCGCGCCGCTGGTCGGTCATTAGGCGGTCGGCATACTCTATGAAGACCTTGCCGGGCTGATGGCGGTCGGCCAGCGGTATGGTGGGACGCACCCGGTGACTCTTGGCCGTGGCGCGCGGCGCCTTGGTCTCGGCAGGGGGTGCGGGCCACGCTGCCATCATGGCGGGGAGCCACAGGGCCAGCATGGCCAGTATGGGTATGAGAGATTTTCTCATCAGGGCGTATTACTTGCGGCTTGCGGGCGAATCGCTCTTGATCCAGCCCGAGTGCTTGAACTCGCAGTCGCGCCATCCGTCCTCGATGCGGACGTATGTCGACTTTATCTTGTCGGCCAGCCAGTTGTCGAGTATCTCCTGACGGCGGGCCTGCTCATAGAGGTTGCGTATCAGCTGATAGTCGTCTGAGAGGTTGGCGCGGTGTCCGGGCTTGCGCGCTGTCAGCTTGACCATGGCCACGATGTCTTGCGTGGTCTTGGGGTCTTTCATTATGAATGCCTGCGAGACGTCGCCTGGCTCCATGGCGTTGACCATCTTGGCCACCTCCTGAGGCAGGTCGGACATCTCGAAGCGCGATGTGTTGTAGTTGGCCGACATGTCGTTGGTGTTGACCATCACGCCGCGGTTCTTGTTGGTGTTCTTGTCGTTCGAGAGCACTGCAACGGCCTCCTCGAATGTGAATTTCTTGTTGTCTATCATGTCGTGGCGCACCGAGTCGAGGCGGCTCACGGCGTCGATCAGGTCGGCCTCGGCCACGCGGGGCTTGAGCAGGATGTGGCGCACGTTCACGCGGTCGCCGCGCTTCTCGATGAGCTGTATGATGTGGTATCCGTATTCGGTCTCGACGATCTTCGACACCTTCTTGGGGTCGTTGAGGTTGAAGGCCACGGCCGAGAACTCGGGCACGAACTGTCCGCGGCCCGAGAATCCGAGCTCGCCGCCGCGGTTGGCCGATCCGGGGTCCTCGGAATAGAGGATGGCCAGTGTCGAGAACTCGCTCTCGCCGCGCGTCACGCGGTCGGCATAGTCGCGCAGGCGCGCCTTGACGTTCTCTATCTCCTCGCGCGGCACGGCGGGAGCCACCGTGAGTATCTGCACCTCGACCTGCAGGGGCACGTAGGGCACGCTGTCTTCGGGCAGGCGGTCGAAATAGCGGCGTATCTCGGTGGGGGTCGACGAGATGTCCTTGGTCAGGTTGCGCTGCACGGTCTGCACCTTCTGGCGGTTGGCTATCATGTCGTGATACTGGGTCCTGAGGGCGGGTATCGACTTGTTGAAATACTGCTCGACCTTCTCCTTCGACCCGAGCTGGTTGACGAGGAAGTTGATCTGTCCCTCGACCTGCTGCATCACCATGCCCTCCGACACCTCGACGGTGTCCATCTCGGCCTGATGCAGATAGAGCTTCTCGATGGCCATCTGCTCGGGTATCACGCAGTAGGGGTCGCCGTTTATCGGGGCCTTCTCATAGAGCATGCTCTGATACGTGTCCTCTATTTCGGATTTCCAGATCGGGGTGTCGCCCACGACCCATGCCACCTCCTCGGCTACGTTGTCGACGGCGGCCACGGCCGTGGCGGCACAGATCAGCGCGATTGCGCTCGAAATCAGTATATTTTTGATTTTCACTTTGTTGCGGTGATTGGTGGATGAATTTAAGATATATACGGCCCCAAAGTTACGAAAAATCTCCCAAACCCGCCCCCGTCGGCTGTATTAAAAAGGGTTAAGGCTGGTTTTACCCCGTTTTTCGGGGAGTTCGGGCCGTTTTTACGGTCGTTTGAGCGGATTTTACCAGTCTTTTTAATGTATATGGGCTAATTTTGCAGCAGAAATTCTAACCCGAAACCATTTCCATGAAAAAAATCCTGTCTCTTTTCACCGCCGCCACTCTGGCGCTCGGCTCGGCCCTCGGGGCCTCGGCCGCAAAGAAGGTGCACACCATCGGCGACTCGACGATGGCCAACTATGACGAGAACACCACCGTGACCCGCGGATGGTGCCAGTATCTGCAACAGTTCCTGACCGGCATCGAGGTCAACAACCGCGGCAAGAACGGTGCCTCGAGCAAGAGCTTCTATCTCGAGCCCTCGTTCTGGACCACCGTCAAGAACCAGATGCAGCCCGGCGACTATGTGCTGATACAGTTTGCACACAACGACGAGAAGACCTCGGGCATGGACGGCGACGAGGTCAAGGCATACTACACCTCGATCGGCGACAATGCCTCAGCCAACGCTACGGACTATCGCGGCACCAACCCCTCGACCACCTATAAGGACTACTTGCGCAAGTATGTCGACGAGACCCGCGCCCTCGGATGCGAGCCGGTGCTGGTGGGCCCCGTTTGCCGCATGTATTTCTCGGGCAACACCATACGCCGCAACGGCCGCCACGATCTGGGCGACAGCTTCTCGAAGATAACCGACAACGGCATCCTCGAGAAACAGAGCGTGCCCGCATCGGATCACTCGATGGACTACGTGCAGTCAATGAAGGACGTTGCCGCCGAGAAGGGTGTCCCCTTCATCGACCTGACCACGGCCACCGCCGACCTCTATCTGAGCTATGGCGACGCCGACTGCCATTCGATACTGGGCGACGGTGCCGGCTCGACACACCTCAGCGCCACCGGCGCGGCTCTGATAGCACGCCGTTTCGTGCAGCTTGCGTCTGACGCGGGCGTGATGGCCGAACATGCCAACCTGTCGAGCGAGCTGAGCGTGTCGCCCACAGACGGCGCCATGGGTCAGGGCTATGTGGGCCAGACGCTGCAGAAGGAGTTTCTCGTGTCGGGCTTCGGCCTGACCCCCGCCACGGGTACCGTCACCGCCACCGCCACCGAGGGGCTCGAGCTGTCGGCTGACAACGGCGTGACTTGGGCCCCCGCTCTGGACCTGAAATATGAAGGCAGCACCCTGCTGGGCAAGTTTCTCGCCCGAATGACCATCGCCGCCGCCGGAGCCAACAAGGGCTCGTTCACCATCGCCGCCCCCAACGGCATGACAAAGACCGTCGAGGTGACCGGCACGGGCATCGAGCTGGCCGGGGGTGTCGAGGTCAACGCATACTGGCGCCTCGAGAAGGACGAGTCATGCGAGCTCACCGGTCCCGCCGAGGTCGTGGCCCAGAGCTGGCACGGCATGGAGCTGCAGCGCTATGCCGCCCCCAACTCCAATACGATCTGGCCCGACTGGACTGGCTTTGAAGCCTCGCGCAAGACCCAGCGCAACCTCATCGAGGGTGGCGCGTGGCCCGACGGAGAGATAGACGAGGTGTCGACCCGCTATATCGAGTTCGGCCTCAAGGCCATGGAGGGCACCACGCTGGCCATCGACGAGATAAGCTGGTTTCTGTGCGGATGCGGCGGCAACGGCATGTGCGTCAACGTGTGGTACTCGAAGGCCGACGACTTCTCTGACGCCAAGCAGATGTATCACTACGAGAAGCTCCCCGCCAACAACATGCAGTATGTCAAGGAGATGCCCGTGATGAGCCTCGAGGCCGGCGAGACGCTGAGACTCCGTTTCTATCCGTGGTATAACGGCGCCGCGTCGGGCAAGACCCTCTGCCTCTCCGACATCAAGATACACGGCTATGCCACCGACGACGAGAGCGGCCTGACACAGACCGTGTCGAGACCCGAGGTCGTCGGCAGCGAGTTCTACACCCTGCAGGGCGTGCGTGTCAGCGCCCCTGTCGAGGGTAATCTCTACATCGTGCGCGACACGCTGGCCAACGGCGGCGTCGAGACCCGCAAGACTGTATTCTGAAAGATTTCTTACCCTAAATCACATACCGGTACATGAGCAAGAAATTATTCATCACCATTCTGACCGCCGTCGCGTTGTCGGGAGCTGCCGCCATGACCTCCGCCCCGGGGGAACAGACGGCAGTGTCGACCATGGAGTCGCAGGGGGTCAGCAATCAGGAGGTGACCTTCGCATGGCCCATGGGCACCATCACCCCTCAGGGCCCCGCCACGGCATCGCACGGCAATCTGTTCTCGGTCTGCGAGCTCACCGTGGGCAGCGGCCTCACCATCACCCGCACCGGCTCGGTGACAGGCGGCGCGCCCCAGACGCTTTTCAAACCTTCAAACAATAATTCGAGCGAGTTCAAGGAGGAAGACGCCATCATGATGACCGTCGTGCCCAAGAAGGGCATAGCCTTCAAGCCCTCCTCGTTCTCGTTTCAGGCCAGCAAGCATGGCACCGACGGCGGCAACATCGGCCTTGAGGTGCGCCGCGGCGACAAGACCGTGATGGTCAACAATGCGCTGGTGCCCATGCGCAACAACAAGGAGGTGCCCTTCTCGCAGTTCAACGAGGAGATAACCGGATTCGATGCCTCGGGCGAGGCCCTGACCGTGGTGCTCTACATCAACAAGCTCGGCAACACCAAGGAGCTCGGATTTGCCGACCTGACGCTCAACGGCGTGGCCGACGGTCAGGTAGAGGCCGTGCCGGTCTACACATTCAGCCTCAAGTCGGCCGTCGAGGGTGCCGGCACGCTGACGTGCTCGCCCGCAGGTAGCGAGTTCGACGAGGGCACCACTCTCACCGTCTCGACCACCGAGAACTTCGGCTATCACTTCACCAACTGGACCGACGCCGCGGGCAAGGTCGTGTCCGAGGAGAATCCCTACAGGTTCGAGATCACGGCCGACACCGAGCTGACCGCCAACTATACCAAGAACAACGTCCATGCCCTCAACCTCAGCCTCGAGGGTGGCGCCAATGTCAATCAGGTGCTCTTCGCGCCCGAGGGCAATGTCGTGGACGGCGTACACTATTACGAGGAGGGTACCGACGTCAAGCTGACCACCGTCAACAACCGCATCCTCACCTTCACCAACTGGGAGGACAACAGCACCGCCCCCGAGCGCGAGATAAGGATGGATGGCGAGAAGAACGTCACCGCCACTTTCTCGGCCACCGACTATATCGTCGGCTGGGACTTCTACTTCGACCAGCCGTCGTCCGAGCGTGCCGCCGACTATAAGGACGAGAGCGACAACGCCGGCCTGCTGAGCCTGCACAACGCCGAGGGCAAGACCACATCGTGGCTGACACGCGGCGTGGGCAACGGCGCCGAGAACGGCAAGTGGGGCGCCCGCATCTGGAAGCCCCGCAAGGACGGCAACTATTTCGAGGTCTCTTTCTCGACCGTCGGATACTCGAACATCGTCTGCTCTGCCGCGCTCGGCGTGAGCTACAACACCTATTCGGTCAACAACGTGCAGTATAGCGTCGACGGCGAGAACTATGTCACCTTCGGCACCTACAACCTGCAGCCCGGATGGACCGCCAACGAGTTTGCCCTCCCCGCCGAGGCCGCCGGAAAGGCCCGCGTGTGGATACGCTTCATGCCCGACAGGGAGTCACCCCTCGTGGGCAACGATACCGACTATGACGGCCTCTGTCTGGCCGAGCTCTTCATCCTCGCCGACAAGGATGCCGCCAACGACGATACGGCGCCCAAGCTGGTTGGCGTGATACCCGCCGACAAGTCGGAGGGCGCGTCGGCCACGGGCTCGATAATCCTGACGTTCGACGAGAAGGTCAAGACCGGCAGCGGCGACGCCTCCCTCAACGGCGAGACCCTCACTCCCCGCGTCAGCGGCAAGAGTGTCGTCTATCCCTATGCCGGCCTCGACTATGCCACCACATACACCTTCACGGTTCCCGCCGGAGCCATCACCGACCGCTCGGGCAACGGATTCGAGGGCATGACCATGTCGTTCACCACCATGGAGAGGGTTCAGCCCGAGGCACGTCTGTTTGACGCCATCGTGGCCCAAGACGGCAGCGGCGACCACGCCACCGTTCAGGAGGCCATCGACGCCGCTCCGGCAGACAGGGTCAAGCCGTGGCTTATATTCGTAAAGAACGGCCGCTACAAGGAGCATGTCGACGTGCCCAAGAACAAGCCCATGCTGCACTTCATCGGTCAGGACCGCGACAAGACCGTCATCCTTGACGACAAGCTCTGTGGCGGCGACAACGCCCTGCATGTCAGCGTCGGCGCCACCGTGGTCGTCAACTCAAACGACTGCTTCTTCGAGAACATCACCCTCGAGAACTCATACGGCCACGAACAGCAGGCCGGACCTCAGGCCCTCGCCCTCAACACCATCGGCGACCGCACCATCTTCAACAACGTGGCCATGCTCTCCTATCAGGACACATGGATCACCCCCTCGACATCAAACTATCGCGCATACGTGCGCAACTCGTTCATCGAGGGTGCCGTGGACTTCATCTACAACAGCGGCAACATCTATATCGACAACACCACTCTCTACATCAACCGCAAGAGCGGCGGATATATCGTGGCACCCTCGCACGGGGCCGACGTCGAGTGGGGATATGTGTTCAACAACTGCACCATCACCGCCCCCGGCAATCCCAAGGAGACCGACGTGTGGCTGGGACGTCCGTGGCACAACCAGCCCAAGACAGTCTTCCTGAACACCCGCGCCGAGGTGACCATCCCCGCCACCGGCTGGTATGAGACCATGGGCGGCCTGCCCGCCATCTGGGCCGACTGGAACACTGTCGACGGCGACGGCAACCCCGTCGACCTCTCGCAGCGCCGCGACACATATTATGTCACCAACCCCGACGGCACGCGCACGTATGGCACCGCCAAGAATCATCTGACCGACGAGGAGGCCGCTCAGTACACCGTGCGCAACGTCCTGTCCGGTTCTGACAACTGGGAGCCCGTCATCAAGACCGAGGCATGTGCCGCTCCCGTCCCCGCCATCGCCCAAAGCGGTGTCATAAGCTGGGAGGCAGTGCCCTATGCCATCTGCTATCTCGTCACCCGTGGCGATGAGGTCGTGGCCGTAACCACTGAGACGACATTCGCCGCACAGCCCGCCAACGGCGAGGTGCCCTATATGGTACAGGCCGTCAACGAGTTTGGCGGACTCTCGGCCAAGGGCGAGGCCCGTCCCGAGAGCTCGGTCATCGAGACCGTGGTCGACGGCGGCACCGTGACAGGTGTCTATGACCTTCAGGGACGCGCCCTCGCGGCACCCGTGCGCGGCATCAACATCGTGCGCACGCTCAATGCCGACGGCAGCGTCACCGCAACCAAGATTCTGGTAAAATAACAGATAATACAGGTATTGAATAGGTCCGGTGGCACCCCCGCGAGGGGATGCCACCGGTTTTTTGTGGTGGGGGATAGTTGGTCTAGTTGAACTAGACCAACTAGTTCAACTCTCTTTCCGATACCCTGTGGGGGTCATGCCGTGGGTTGCCTTGAAGCACTTGCCGAAATAGTTCAGGTCGGCAAAACCGCACTCGTATGCTATCTCCTTGACCGGCATGTCGGTATCGCGCAGCATGGTGGCGGCGCGGGTCAGGCGTGTCTGGCGCATGAAGTCGGCGGGCGACACGCCCATCAGCGAGCGCATCTTGCGGGTGAGGCTGCTGCGGCTCATCCCTATGGCCGCGGCCATGTGGTCTACGTCGGCCTCGCTGTCCGCGAGGTTGGCGTTGACATATTCCATGACCCGCTGCATGAATTCGTTGTCGGCCTCGCTGACGGCGGCGGGTGCCTGAGGCTCGGGCGCCGGGGTGTCGGCGGGTGCCGACGCCTGCCGTTCGGCCAGCCGCAGGTATGCCTCGAGGGTCTCGTGCTGCTTGCGCTTTATGGCCTTTATATATAGGTATGTCCACACGGCTCCGGCCACGGCGAGCAGCAGGAGTGTAATGAATATGGTCCGGGCCCACAGCGTCTCGTGCCAGCGCGGGGTCACCGTCAGGGTCAGGCGCCGTGCGTATGCCGACGGGCGGCCTATGTGGTCGGTGACGGTGACGTCTATGTCATAGCTGCCCGGAGCGAGGTCATAGAGGGTTATGGACCTCGAGTCGGACGGGACGCTCCACTCGCCGCCGTCGATGCGCACGCTATATCGCAGCTCGCCCGGCCATGCATATTCTGGTGCGGCAAAGCGGAGCGTCAGCGATCGTTCGTCCTTGCCCAGAACGAGCGCCGAGGTCGAGGCCGTGAGCAGCGTGTCGCGTCCTCCCTGTATGGATGCCGAGGTGAATATGACCCGACAGGCCGTGTCTGTCTGTTCGGACGGGGTGAGGTCTACGGCTATGCCCCCGTCGGTGGTGCCCAGCAGCCACCGGCCGTCGTCGAGGCGCATGGGGCGCATGTCGGTGAAGCGCATTCGCCGTCCCCAGAATCCCTCGCCATATATCTGCGGGTCTCCCGCAGGGGCCGTGGGGTCGAGCGTATAGAGATGGCTCGGGCCCGTGGCGAGCAGTCTGCCCGAGGGCATCGAGGTGAGCGCCGTGGCCACGTCGAGGCGGTTGGACCCGTTGTCGTTATAGCTTGCAAACTCGCCCGGTGCGGTCATGCGGTTCACTCCGTCGCTCTCGGTCGACACGAACAGTCCCTCGGGGGTGGTCACGGCATCGGTCACGGCGATGCAGCCGAGCGACGAGAGCCTCCCGGCCTCGGTGACGTGCAGTCGCACGGGCTCACCCGTGGCGGGTATCTCGACCAGACCGCCCGTCGTGGCGGCATATATGGTCGAGTCGGGGGCCATGAACAGGCGCCGGCACCCCGGGGCATCGGCGGGATAGCCGGGCAGGGGTGCCACCCGCGGCCTGTCGGAGTGGAGCGAGGTGACGGTCTTGACCCCCTCGCCGAGCGTGGCGATGCAGAGGCGGTCGTCGCTGCAGACCAGTATGTCGTATATGTTGCCCGGGCAGACGGGGGTGATGTCATATCTGTCGGCGGCCTTCGGGGTCAGGCGCCACAGGCCGTCGGGCTTGGTGCCGGCCCACACCGTGCCGTCGGGCGAGACGGCCAGCGAGTAGACCGCGTGCCCCCATGCCGCAAACCGCTCGGAGAGCTGCCCCGAGGGGGTGAGATACAGAGGCGATGAGGTGAGGGACGGGTCATGGACAGCCACGGCGAGGCGGTCGGGCTCGGACACCCAGATGCGTCCGCGGGCATCGCGGACCGAGGCCAACATGCGGCCGTCGTTGCCGCCGGGCAGGGGAGTGTAGGGGAGCACTCCGGGCGATAGCCTGTGCGCGCCCAACGTGCTGCGAAACCACAGCCCGCCCTGAGGGTCAGAGGTGCAGAACTGCAGCGATCCGTCCTCGACGCCGAGGTCGGCCACCACCACGGGGGCCGAGTCGCGGTCTTGGGCAAACGCCACGATGCCGTCGCGGGTCACCACCCACACATGGCCGTCGGCATCCTCGCGTCCGTATGCCTGTCGAGCGTATGTATATGGGCCGAAATCGCCTATCTTGCGGTTTGACGACGACGAGTAGCGCATGGCGGGCTCCGACGACACCCGCTTGACCCCATCGGCAGGGGCGTTGTCTGGCACTATGATCCATCCGTCGGCCGTGCGCAGCACCAGTGTGTCGCCCCCGGTGTTCTGCCGCCACGACTTGACGGACACACGCAGTCCCAGACGTTCCTCGAGGGCGGTGTGTATGTCCTCGAACCGGTTTGTCTGCGGATCGAGGCGCACCAGTCTGTCGTCTATGCGGCACCACAGCCTGCCGTCGGCGGCGGGCTTGATGTCGCGAAATCGCGACGAGTATCGTCTGGCGCTGTCGCCCGGCGCAGGGCGTATCACGGCAAAGTCATATCCGTCAAAGCGGTTGAGTCCGTTCCAAGTGGCTATCCATATCAGACCGTCGCGGTCTACGGCAATCTGTTTGACCGAGCGCTGCGACAGGCCATCCTCCTCGTCATATAGACGTACGCCGCAGCGGGGAGTCACGACCCCGGCAGCAGACAGGACGACAGACAGCATGGTGATGAGGCAGAAGAGATGTTTCATGGCAATGCAAATATAGCCATTTTTTGCCGAAGTGTCCGTTTTTGATGTCCGTTTTCGGACAGGTGTCCGAAAACGGACACCCCGCAAAAATGATAATACATTGATGATTAGCAGGTTAAATTTCTGGCACGGTATTTGTTACTATTTTTGGCCGGAAACAAAATAAACCAACATATAACAATGGATAGAGAAATACCCAAATCGGAGATTGCACGTCGCAAACGCATCATGTGGATGCGCGCCGCGGTTGTGGCCGCAGTCGTCATCGTGGCCTTCGTGGCCGTGCTGCTGAGCCTGCGCAAGAGCGTCAAGGCCGCCGACCTCAAGTTCTCGACCGTCGAGCACGGCTCGATCGAGACCTCGGTGAGCGCCTCGGGCAAGGTCGTGCCGGCATTCGAGGAGATCATCAACTCGCCCATCGCCACGAGGGTGGTCGAGGTGTTCTGCAAGAGCGGCGACACCGTCAGCTCCGGCACCCCGTTGCTGCGTCTCGACCTGCAGAGCGCCGAGACCGAGCTTGGCAAGCTGGCCGACGAGCTGCGCATACGCAGCCTCAACGTCCAGCAGACCCGCCTCAACATAGCCACCTATCTCAAGGACCTCGACATGAAGGTCAGGGTCAAGGAGATGAGCGTGAACCGCCTCAAGGCCGAGGTCGAGAACGAGAAGCGCCTCGACTCGCTCGGCTCGGGCACGGGCGACAAGGTCAGGGAGGCCGAGTTTGCATACAACACGGCCCGTCTGGAGCTGACGCAACTGAAACAGCAGCTCGAGAACGAGCGCGCCGTCAAGGCCGCCGAGGCTGAGCGCGCCGAACTGGAGCTGAGCATCTTCCGCAAGAATCTCGCCGAGCAGCAGCGCACCCTCGAGGACGCGCAGATACGCTCGCCCCGCGCCGCGACACTGACATATATAAATAATGAGGTGGGATCGCGCGTGGGTCAGGGCGAGAAGGTGGCCGTCATCTCGGACCTCAGCCACTTCAAGGTCGAGGCCGAGATAGCAGACAGCTATGGCGACAGGGTGGTGCCCGGCGCTCCGGTCGACGTCAAGATAGGCCGCGAGGTGCTCAAGGGCACCGTGGCCTCGGTCAACCCCATGAGCCGCAACGGCGTCATAGCATTCTCCGTGCGTCTCGACGACGACGATTATCCCCGCCTGCGCTCGGGCCTGCGCACCGACGTGTACGTGATGTGCGACGTGCGCGACGACATCATGCGCATACGCAACGGGTCGTACTACATGGGCCCCGGCGGATACGAGATGTTCGTCGACAAGGGTGATGGCGAGATAACCCGCCGCAGCGTCAGCCTCGGCGAGTCGAGCTATGAATGGGTCGAGGTCAAGTCGGGCCTCGAGCCGGGCGAGAAGGTAGTGGTGTCGGACATGACCGACTTCAGAAATCAGAAAACAATAAAACTCAAATAAAACTATGGCAATCATCAAGCTTACAGGCGTAAACAAGATCTATCGCACAGACGAGATAGAGACACAGGCACTCGAGAACGTGAACATCGAAATCAACCCCGGCGAGTTCGTCTCGGTCATGGGCCCCTCGGGCTGCGGCAAGTCGACGCTGCTCAACATCGTGGGCCTGCTCGACACCCCCACCTCGGGCACCGTCGAGATAGCCGGACACATCCTCGACACGCAGAAGATGAAGGATGCCGAGCTGGCCGCCTTCCGCAACCGCAATATCGGATTCGTGTTCCAGAGCTTCCACCTCATACCCTCGCTCAACGTCACAGACAACATCATGCTCCCCCTGACATACCGCTCGGGTCTCTCCGACAAGGAGCGCCGTGCCAAAGTGCGCGAGGTGCTCGAGCGCGTCGGGCTCACCCACCGCTCGCGCCACATGCCGGCCCAGCTGTCGGGCGGTCAGTGCCAGCGAGTGGCCATAGCCCGCGCCATCATCGGCAATCCCGAGATAATACTGGCCGACGAGCCCACCGGTAACCTCGACTCGAAGATGGGTGCTGAGGTGATGGAGCTGCTGCACGAGCTCAACAAGCAGGACGGCCGCACCATACTGATGGTGACCCACAACGAGGAACAGGCCAAGCAGACCGACCGCATCATGCGATTCTTCGACGGCCGCCAGATAGGATAATTGATTAAGGGTTATGGGGTTATGGGGTTATAGGGTTATGAGGTTATAAGGTTATTGCCCCGAACCTATTAGACCTTTAGACCCATTTGCCCCATCAGACTCATAACCCATACCCACCCCCACTAACCCCCTAACCCTATAACCCCCTAACCCAATAACCTTACTATGTTAAAGGAAACAATATTCAACCTCAAGTCGCAGCCGGTGATGGGTGTGGTGTCGGTGCTGGGCACGGCGCTGTGTCTGCTGCTGGTGATGATGGTGACGGTGCTCACCGAGACCGGCACGGTAGCCGTCTCGCCCGAGTCTAACCGCGACCGCCTGCTCTACGACCACTATATATGCATCTATAACAATGACAAGTCGCAGTCGTCGAGCCTCGGGCGCCTCACCATCGAGCGCCTCTACTCCAATCTCCCCTCGGCCGAGTGCATGTCCCTATGCGATGCCACGTTCAGCAGCACCGATGTCGAGAACGACGGCGTGGCACCCGTCATCGTGGACCAACGTGGCACCGACGGAAACTACTGGAAGATCTTTGACCATCAGTTCGTGGCCGGAGGGCCGATAACCGAGGACGATGTCAACACCTCGAACAAGGTGGTCGTGATCACCGAGGGTGTCGCCCGAAAGCTCTTCGGCTCGGCCAACCCGGTGGGCAAGACCATCAGGATCTCATACAAGGACCACGTGGTCAAGGGCGTGGTGCGCGACGTGTCGCCCGTCATGGGTGCCGGCTATGCCCAGATATGGACCCCTGTCGACGCGCCCAAGCCCCCTGCCGAAGGCGAGGAGGGCGTCATCTGGAACAAGGACTGGCGCGGCCAATACATGGCTGTCATCATGGCCAAGACACCCGCCGACGTCGACAACGTGATACGCGAGGCCCAAGCCCGCATCCCGGCCCTGCAGAAAGAGATTCAGTCGACAACCGAGGGGATGCAGCGCCGCAACGCCGAGCGCTATCCCTACAGGCAGGCCGAATATCAGGGTCGGCGCGTGAACGGCGATGAATATGACATCGAGGAGGACCGGATGATGAAGATAATCCTCATCGCCATCTTCCTGATAGTCCCGGCCATCAACCTCTCCAGCATGACGCAGGGGCGTCTGAGCCGTCGCCGCCACGAGATAGGCGTGCGCAGGGCGTTCGGAGCCCGTCGTGGCGAGATATTCGCCTCGATACTCGGCGAGAACCTGCTTGTGACCCTTGCGGGCGGAGCCATCGGCCTCTTGGCCTCGGGGATATTCCTCTGGCTGTTTGCCGATACCCTCATCGAGGTGCCGTCGTGGAACGCCCCCGGCTCCGAGGTTTCGGTGACCCCCGGCATGTTGTTCAGGTGGAGTGTGTTCGGGTGGGCCCTGCTGTTCTGCTTCGTGCTCAACCTGCTCAGCGCCGGCCTCCCCGCATGGCGCGCATCACGCCAAGACCCCATACAGGCCCTCAACAGCAGACAATGACAAATTAAGGTTAGGGGGTTATAGGGTTATGGGGTTATAGGGTTATAAGGTTATAGGGTTAAAAATTTTTTAACCAAAAACCATCAGCCCCATTCGCCCCATCAGACTTATAACCCCTAACCCTATAACCCCTAACCCTATAACCCTCATAACCCCCCTAACCTCATAACCCTCAAAAAATGAATCTTCTACTCAAGCAGATGCGCCGTCAGTGGCGGCCCAATCTGTGGCTCGTGATCGAGCTTGTCATCATATCGGTCGTGACGTGGTTTATCATCGACCTGCTGCGTCAGGCATACGCGCCCCTGACCGAACCCAAGGGATATGACATCGAACATGTCTATTCAGTCAAACACAACCGCAGCGGCGAGCCTGCTCCGGGCGAGGAGGACATGTCCCAGCCCGACGAGCTGCGCGAGATCGTAAGGCGCCTGCGCCGCTATCCCGGCATCGAGGCTGTCGGCCTCTCTTATGGCGGCATCGACCCCTATAACGGCAGCATGTCGTCGGGCGGCATCGTCGATGTTGACGCCGACTCGACCTATTACGGATCCTATGACTATGCCAACGGCCATGACCTGTATATCAGGTGGGGCAACGCCAACCCCGATTTCCTCAAGGTGTTCCGCGTCACCGGCCCGAGGGGCGAGACCCCCGATGATCTTGCCGCCCTGCTTGGGGGAGGCCCGAACAGGATGCTGCTCTCGTCCAACTTTGTCAACACCATCGACAGCGGCAATCCGGTGCCTGACCCCTACACGCTGCGCGGGCACAGATTCGGCTATATAGCCGGAGATTGCGAACTGGCCGGAATCATCAACCAGATGCGCCGCAACGACTGTCAGACAGGCGAGCGCACGGCCCTCGGCATAAGGATACTCGACGAGAACATCGACAAGCACATGAACAGGAGCGTCGACATCAGCATCCGTGTCAGCCCCGACGCAGACAATGATTTTGCCGAGACCCTGCGCGGCGACTTCAAGAAACAGTTCCGTGTCGGCAAGACCTATCTCAACGACATCATTCCCTACAAACGTCTGCAGCGCGACAGCAACAAACAGACCACCGGCATCATAGTCCGCATGGGTGCTATCGTCCTGTTCCTCCTTGCCAACGTGTTCCTCGGTCTGCTGGGCACCTTCTGGTACCGCACCCGCACGCGCATCCCCGAGATAGCCATGCGCAAGACGCTCGGCGCGAGCAACCGCGACATATTCCGCTCGCTGATGACCGAGGGTTTCATCCTGCTCGGCATTGCCGTGGCGATAGCCGCGTTGATATTGGCCCTGCTGATTAAATTCGAGATCACCAACATGCAGGTCTATGGCTATGAGACTCTCGATGCCGGCAAGATAGTGTTCGACGCCGTGGCGAGCCTGCTGCTGCTTGCGGCCATCATAGCGCTGGGCATCTGGATACCGGCCCGCTCGGCCATGAAGGTAGACCCCGCGGTGTCGCTGAGAGATGAATGAACATAATCCCGACAAACCATGCTTAAAGAGATAAAATACAATTTCAAGTCACAGCCGGTCATTGCGGCGGTGACAGTCGTCGGCACCGCGCTGAGCATACTGCTGGTCATGGTGGTGGTGATGGCGCAGGAGATCAAGGTTGCCCCGTTTGCTCCCGAGAGCGGACGTGACAGGTTTCTGCACTATCAGTATATCATATACGGCAACAGCAGCTGGGGCGACATAGAGGAGGTCAACTCAGCCAACTCGATGAGCATTGGCACTGTACGCAGACTCTTCTATCCGCTCGAGACACCCGAGGCTGTGTCTGCGTATGCCTATATGACCTCGACCAAATCGGTGGGACTGAAGGGGGAGAAACCGCTCTCCGTAGACGTGCGCGAGATAGACGACAGATTCTTCAAGGTTTTTGACTTCACGTTTGTCGACGGCAAGCCGTTCAGCAACGCCGACTTCGAGGCCGAGCTGCCAGTAGCGGTCATCGACTCTGACGTGGCGCGGCGGCTGTTCGGCACCGAGCAGGCCACCGGCCGTGAGTTCAACCTCAATGGCACGCCATATCGCGTCAGCGGTGTCGTGCGGCCTGTCAGCCCGCTTGCCACATTTGCCTACGGTCAGGTATGGCCCAATCTCACCTCGACACCCGCAGGGCACTCGGAAAATAACCTGTTAGGAGGCAATTTCAGCGTTACCATGCTTGCCCCCGACACCGAGAACGGCATGGCCGAGGTGCGTGCCGAGTTCAACCGTCGTCTCGATGAGTATCAGAAAGAGATAAGCGAGGGGGGATGGGCCATAATCAACAGAAACCGTCCCTATACACAGGCCAAAGCAGTGGCGGAGGTAAGTGCCAACGTCGAACCGGACGAGAAGATATTATTCTGGCGCCGCCTGCTGATATACTCCATATTGCTCCTTGTCCCGGCCATCAACCTGTCCAGCATGACGCAGTCGCGTCTGCGCCGCAGGGTCAGCGAGATAGCCATACGTCGCGCGTTCGGACAGACACGCGCCTCGGCGGCAGTCAATCTGGTGGCCGAGAATATGGTCATTACCCTCATCGGCGGTATCATGGGCCTGCTGATGGCCGTCGTGGTGGCCTTCTGCTTTGCCGACTCGCTCTTTGCCCCGAGCCTTGTCAGGCAGCATACAGCTGCTGTCGTCGAGCCCTCCATGCTGCTGCAGTGGGATGTATTCGGACTGGCGCTGCTGTTCTGTTTCATACTCAACCTGCTCAGCTCGGCCCTCCCCGCATGGCGCATGTCTCGCGTCCCGCTGGTAGAATCGCTGAAATCGTAACATCAAATATAGGTCCTGTAAGACTTATAAGACCTATAGGACCTATATTTAAATACCAAAAACATTATGTCAACTCTGATAAAACAGATACTCACCGAGTGGAAATCGAATATGTGGCTGGCGGTCGAACTGCTTATAGTCTCAGTCGTGCTGTGGTTTATCATAGCATTGCTGTTGGGTTTGTACCGGACATATACCCATGAACGCGGTTTTGATATAGAGCATTGCTACATGCTGACGTTCGACTATGTCAGCGAAAAGAGTCCTGATTTCATTGCTCGCGAGAATACAGACGAAGGTCTGATCGAAGACAACCTCGAGATACTGAATCGTATGCAGCACCATCCGATTGTCGAGGCAGCGTCACTGTCGCAAGCCTCGTATCCATATAACTACGCCAATTCAGGCACGTCGTTCTGGACCGACGGATATGAGGCCAACCGCAGGTACTCGGTGCGCCGCATGGTCTCGCCCGACTTTGTCAAGGTGTTCAGGTATCGCGGCACGCGCGGCGAGACCCCCGAACAGCTTGCCGAGATGCTGCGCAGGGGCGATTTTCTTGTCTCTGACGGTTATTTTGTCGACAAGGATGGCAATCCCCGCGACATGACCCCGCTGATAGGCAAGGGCCTGTATAATGATATGTATGATACGACCGTGACACACAATCTCGGAGCCGTACTGGTGCCGCCGAGATACAATGACTTTAGTATGTATGGCTTGACAGGCCTGATGTCGCCGATAGAGAATCAGTCTTACGGCTGGTATGGCTGGATGAAAGATTATTGCATCCGTGTCCGCCCCGAGGCCGACAAGGATGTCCACGACCTGCTGATGGATCAGGCCGAGAGTCTGTTTCACGTGGGCAACAAGGTGCTTGTCGACGTCACCTCGTTCGACGACGTGCGCGAGTCGTTCAACCGCGACACCATGCAGACCGTGCGCAATATGGTCGTGATAGCCGTGTTCCTGCTGGTCAATATCTTCTTGGGACTGTTGGGTACCTTCTGGTTCCGCACCAGCCAGAGGGTAGGCGAGATGGCCATACGCCTCAGTTTCGGCGCCACGCCGGGCAGTGTTTTCCGCCGCCTGCTCTCCGAGGGGCTTATCATACTCCTTGCCGTGACCCCGGTGGCGTTCGGCCTCGACTGCCTCATAACCCACAATGGCCTCAACGGAGGTGTCAGGTATGACGATTTTGCCCTCACGGCATACACCGCCGCGCTGACATTCGGCCTGATAGCCCTGATGATCGTGGCCGGCATCTGGTTTCCCGCCTCGCGCGCCGCAAAGATAGACCCGGCCATAGCCCTGAAAGATGAATGAGACAACAACGATGTTTATGAAGATACGCAACATACTATTATCGGTTTGCCTGTCGTGTGCCGCATCGGGCATGGCGCAGCAGACGGTGACACTGACGCTCGACGACGCCATAGCCCGCGCGAGGTCGAGGAGTGTCGAGGCCGCCGTGGCCCTCGACGAGCTGCGCACCGCCTATTGGCAATATCGCACCTATCGCGCCGAGCTGCTCCCCGAGGTGACGTTCGAGGCCACGGTGCCGAGCTATAACAAGAAATATTCATTGTATCAGAACGCCAACGGCGATTTCTCGTTCGTGCGCAACAACTATCTCGACATCGTCGGTACACTGTCGCTGACCCAGAACATCTGGGCCACCGGCGGCACGGTGTCCGTCAACACCCAGCTCGACTATCTGCGCCAGCTCAGCGGCGACAAGTACAACCGCTTCATGTCCATACCGGTGGCGCTGACCCTCAACCAGCCCATATTCGCCGCCAACACCATCAAGTGGGACCGCCGCATCGAGCCCGTGCGCTATGCCGAGGCCAAGGCCAAGTATCTCACCGCCACCGAGGAGGTGGCCATGAAGGCCATCACGTATTTCTTCAACCTCCTCGCGGCCCGCGAGACCGTCGACATAGAGCGCCAGAATCTCGACAACGCCACCAAGCTGCTCGAGGTGGCCCGCGTGAAGCGCGACATGGGGCGCATCAGCGGCAACGACCTGCTGCAGATGGAGCTCAACCAGCTCGACGCCCGCTCGGCCCTGACCGACGCCGAGAGCACGATGAAGAACAATATGTTCAGCCTCGTCACCCTGCTCGACTTCGGCGACGGGACCGTGATAGAGCCCGTGCTGCCCGACGGCGTGCCCGACGTGGAGATAACATACGCCGACGCGCTCGACAAGGCGATGGCCAACAACCAGTTCTCGCTTAACATACGCCGCCGCCAGCTTCAGGCCGACTATGAGGTGGCCAAGGCCAAGGGCGACCGCCGCCGCATAGACCTGTTCGCACAGGTGGGATTCACCGGCGTGGGCAACCATCCGCGCGACGCATACGACCGCCTCAAGGACAATCAGGTGGTCGAGATAGGGGTCAAGATACCCATACTCGACTGGGGCAAGCGCGGCGGCAAGGTCAAGGTGGCCGAGAGCAACCGCGAGGTGACGCGCAGCCGCCTCAGGCAGGAGAGCCAGCAGTTCAGTCAGGACATCTTCATACTGGTCGAGCGGTTCAACAACCAGCGCGGCCAGCTCGACATAGCCTCGAGGGCCGACGAGATAGCCCGCAAGCGATATGACACCAATGTCGAGACATACATGATAGGCAAGATCTCGACCCTCGACCTCAACGACTCGCAGGTCAAGAAAGACCAGTCGCGCAAGGAGTACGTGCAGGAGCTGTATTATTATTGGTATTACTTCTATCAGCTCCGCTCGATAACCCTCTACGACTATCTGCGCCACGCCCCCCTGAGCACCGACTTCGAAAAGGCGATAAAGGGAGTGTAGTCGATTCCACCGAACAACTTTGCACCCGGATGTGTTAATTTTATAAAACATCATCACATCTATGTTAAAAAGACTGTTCACCGTTATGCTTGCGGTTGTCGCGGGGATGTCGGCCTTTGGTGCCGACCCCCTGACAGACCGTTTCAACGACACGATCGCCAAGTCAAACAAAGTTGTATTCATCGACGGCAAGCCGGCTCCCGACGAGGTGCAGCGTCAGGTCGACTCGATACGTCAGAAAATCTCGGTGTTCTATTACGACCAGTTCCGCCATTTTCAGGACCCCGGGGCGCCATACTTCCTCTTCATGAGCAAGGACGCGCAACTGGCCATGGGCATCGGCGGCTGCATACGCATGCGCGGCTATTTCGACTGGGGCGGTGCCATCCCGGCCTCGGGATTTGCCCCCATGCTCATCCCCATGACCCCAAATCCGGCCATGTCAAAGCATTTCGACACCACCCCGGCGGGGTCGACGCTCTTTTTCCGCGTGCTGGGGCGCAACAAGGCTCTGGGCGACTATCAGCTCTATATCGAGGCCAACTTCAACGGCTATCAGGGGCGTGACTTCCGCCTGAAAAAGGCATACGCTATAGTCAACGACTTCACCGTCGGCTATGCCGCCTCGACATTCTCCGACCCCGCCGCCATCCCTCCGACCGTAGACGCACAGGGGCCCAACAACAAGATGACCCCGACCGCCGTGCTGGTCAGGTACATGCCCGTCATCAAGGACCGGTGGGTGCTTGCCGCCTCGGTCGAGACGCCCGAGTCTCCGGCCATCGGCGTCGATGCCAAGGAGGTCGAGAAGGTCTATAACTGGATGCCCGACTGGGCCGCATTCGTGCAGTATGAGTGGGCACGCGGACAACACGTGCGTCTGGCCGGAATAGTGCGCACCCTCTCGTATCGCGATCTCGTCAGTCAGGCCAACCGCAACGTGGCCGGGTGGGGCGTGCAGCTCAGTTCGGTGGCGCACCCCGTCGCACCCCTCACCACATACGTCACCGTCAACTATGGCCACGGCGTGGCCGGACTGGGCGGCGATATGCTCATCGGCAACTATGACCTCGTGGCCGACGCAGCCACCCCCGGTCGCGTCTATGCCCCGGCGTCATACGGCTGGTGTCTGGGACTGCAATACAACATCAGGCCCAACCTGTTCGTCAGCGCCTCGGCCTCGCAGACACGCTATCTCCCCTCGTCGGCGGTCAGCCCCGACGAGTACCGCTATGGCCTCTTCACGGCTTTCAATGTCTTCTGGAACCTCACCCCGCGCATACAGGTGGGCGCTGAGTTCGACTGGGGCCTCCGCGCCAACTTCTCGGGGGCACACCGCGCCGCCCGCCGCATCGGCGCCTTGTGCCAGTTCTCGTTCTGACATAGCAATGCCCTATTGGTCTTATAAGTCTTATAGGTCCAATAGGGCATTGCTGTTTCTTATTCTGCCAGAGCCTTGCGCATCTTGTCGACCATGTCGGCATACTCGGCGTCGGTCAGATAGACCTCGCCGGGATTCATGCGGAACGTGCCGCCATAGTCGGGGCCGTCGACATACTTGGGCGCGAGGTGGAAGTGCAGGTGCGACAGCTTGTCGCTATATGCGCCATAGTTGATCTTCTCGGGGTGGAACACCTTGTCCATGGCGCGGGTCACGCGGGTGACATCCTCCATGAACTTGTTGCGCTCTTCGTCGCTCAGCTCGAAGAGGTCGTTGACATGGCCGTTATAGGCCACGAGGCAGCGGCCGTGATAGGTCTGTTCCTTGAAGAGGAACACGCGCGAGACGCTCAGGGGGGCAATCTCGATCATCAGATTGTGGAGAGTCTCGTTGTTGGTGCAATAGAGACAGTCTTTGGGATCGCTGTACATAGATTTTAAGGTTTTTAAAGGGTTTGGTTTCTGCAAATATAATCATTATTGATGAGGTTAGCAAATATCGGTGAAATAGAACAAATTTTGTTAGAAAGTGACCTATTTTTGTGTTATAAAACCTTAAATTGCTTTGGCGTCTCGGTTTATAACCCTACCTTTGCACCCGTTTTTGACAAGAAATCAATCATTTAACTCTTTATTTATGAGAAAAATCATCTCCGTGGCCCTTGCCGCCTTGCTCGGCACAGGCCTTGCGATGGCCGAAGGCTATCAGGTCAACACCCTCTCGGCCAAACAGCTTGGCATGGGCCATACGGGCATTTCGCTCCCTCTCGGCGGCGAGAGCATGTTCTTCAATCCCGCCGGCATGGGATTCCTCGACAAGACTATAGACCTCTCGGCCTCGGTGACCGGCATCCAGCCCACCTGCACCGCGACCGTCGGAGGCAAGGACTATACCACCGACTGCCAGATGTCGACCCCGTTCAACGTGGCCGCGGCATTCTCGATCTATCCCAACCTCAAGGCCGGCATCTCGGTCTATACCCCCTATGGCAGCTCGATAGACTGGACGCAGAACTGGCCCGGCGCCGTGCTGACCCAGAAGGTCAACCTCAAGGTCTTCACCATCCAGCCCACGTTTGCGTGGCGTCCCATCGAGAACCTCTCGATCGGCGCGGGCCTGATGATCTCGTGGGGCACCGTCGACCTCAACAAGGGCCTCGTGCCCGCCTCGACGATGGACCTGACCCTCGGCGCCCTCAAGGCCCTCGGCCAGCTCCCCGCCGAGACACCCGCCTTCGGCGAGACCACCCCGGCGTCGGTCAACCTCAACGGCAAGTCGCAGATAGCCTTGGGCGTCAATCTGGGCGCACAGTACAAGATCAACGACCGGTGGCGCGTGGGCGCATCGTGGCGCTCGCAGATGGGCATGAAGGTCAAGGCCGGCGAGGCCTCGGTCGAGTATGCCAACCAAATCGCGCAGGGCGTGCTGGGCGAGACCCTCGACCTGCTCAACGAGGCCAACTTCAAGGCCGAGATGCCCTGTCCGTGGGTGTTCGGCATGGGCGTGTCATACAAGCCCATCGACCGCCTGACACTGGCGTTCGACGCCCGCCTCACCGGCTGGCACGCATACAAGCGCCTCGACATCGAGTTCCTCTCCGAGCAGCTCCGCGGCTATGACCAGCACATCGACAAGAAATACTCCAACGCTTGGTGCTACTCGCTGGGCGGCCAGTTTGCCGTCACCGACCGCTTTGACGCCCGCCTCGGCCTGATGATAGACACCACCCCCGTCAACGAGTCGTACTATAACCCCGAAACCCCCGGCATGACCAAGATCGAGCCCACCGTGGGCCTGTCGTTCCGTCCGGTCAAGGGCCTGTCGATAGACCTCGCCTTCATGTATATCCACGGCTGCGGAGTCAAGAACGCCACCTGCGAGTATAACGACCTGCTCGGCGCCAAGATGCTCAAAGATTTCGGCGCCATGGCCCAGCAGATGGGCTTCAAGGCCACCCAGACATTCACTGCCGACTACAAGCTCCATGCATTCGCCCCCTCGATAGGCGTGAGCTATAGCTTCTGACAACAAAAAAAATGTTAAGATGATTGCGTGTTACGGAATTATTTCGTATCTTTGTAATAAGCAAATAAGCCAATTCAATAATAACACAATAATCATCCAAAACCTATGAAGAAGAAATTCATTTGCACAGTGTGCGGATACGTACACGAAGGCGACGCAGCTCCCGAGAAGTGCCCCATCTGTGGCGCACCCGCATCAAAGTTCAAGGAACTCACCGAGGGTGAGGCTCTCAACTTTGTGACCGAGCACGAGATCGGCGTTGCCAAGGGCACCGACGACGAGATGATCGCCGACCTGACCGCCCACTTCAACGGCGAGTGCGGCGAGGTAGGCATGTATCTTGCCATGTCGCGTCAGGCTGACCGCGAGGGCTATCCCGAAATCGCAGAGGCTTTCAAGCGCTATGCCTTCGAGGAGGCCGAGCACGCAGCCAAGTTCGCCGAGCTCCTCGGCGAGTGCGTATGGGACACCAAGACCAACCTTGAGAAGCGCATGGCCGCCGAGGCCGGTGCCAACGAGGACAAGATGCGCATCGCACGTCGCGCCAAGGAACTCAACCTCGACGCCATCCACGACACCGTACACGAAATGGCCAAGGACGAGGCTCGTCACGGTCAGGGCTTCCAGGGTCTCTACAACCGCTTCTTCAAGAAGTAATCCCTGCCCCCTCAGATAACGTCAGCCCCGCCGCTCACCACGAGCGACGGGGCTGATTGTTGTTAATGCATCCCCATAAAACACCGCCCCCGCGGCCTCGGGTTTAGGGGGGTCGCAGGGACGGCTTGGCGTCGTGATGACGCCGGAGAGAAATAATTAGTTCACGCTTGTGTTGTCGTGATATTGGAGATATTATTTCAGTTTGTCGGACAGATTGTGTGCGGCATCGGCGATAGACTCGAGCGCGCTTGCGGCACCGGCCTTAACCTTGTCGATGAGGGGCGCGGCTTTCTCTGCGGCCTGATCCTTGAGGTCGGCGGCCTTGTCGGCCAGATCGGCAGCCTTGTCGGCGGCTTTCTCCTTGAGGTCGGCAGCCTTGTCGGCCAGATCGGCGGCCTTGTCGGCGGCTTTCTCCTTGAGGTCGGCAACCTTGTCGGCCAGATTATCCTTGGCCTGAGCCACGGTATCGGCTATTTCCTGTTTGTCTGCCTTTGCCTGAGCCTCGGCGGCTACCTCGGCGGCTTTGGCGCTGACTTTTGCAGCCTCGGCCGACATTGCGGCTGCTGCATTTGCTACTTTCTGATCTTTATTTGTCATAGCGGGAGAGTTTTTGAGTTGATGTTCATAGGTACAAACAACCCACCCGGCCTATAGGTTGACACGGGTGGGTAAAAAAATGTTATAATCGTTAGTCGCGGAGTGCTTTTTCGTACTGTTCGTCAATAAATCCGGACAAGTCAACCTCTTGGCTCACGACGGTGCGGGCAGAGATGACGCCGGCGCGGGTCGATACGTTGCTGTATCCGGGCATCTCTTCGGCATAACCGACGTCGCCCAGCATTCCGGCGATGCCGTTGTCGATCTTCCAGCTATACAGCACGTGGTTGTAATAGCTCTGCGAGACCGCCGCGACCGACACGCCGACCGTGCAGCCGCGCTCCGTGGCGTCGGTGTCTGGCAGTATGTATGCGTGATAGCTGCCGTTGTTGAAGAAGAGCCTGAGCGGATACGTGCGTCCGGCAAAACTGCGCGAGGTGAAGAAGGCATACTCCTCGGGCTCGGCGCCGAACACCGACTCGATGACCGAGATGTGTTCGGAGAACAGTGGCTCGGCATCATACCTGAATCCCCATAGGCTGAAACTGTCGGGCCAACCGTTGTCAGACCCGCCGCGGACCGACATGGAGATGCTGTAGTAGTCCGTCCCCTCGCCGCCGTCTATCGGCACGGTCATGTCGAGCGCGAAGTCGAGACTGAAGACATCTCCCTTGAATCCGATATATTTATCGTCGACCTCGGTGATTGAGCTCGCGGTCGACGTGGCGTCGTATGTCATCCGCCCCACGACCGGTATCTCGGGCACCGTGACCTCGCCGTGGGCCTCGCCAAACTTCTTGCTCCGCGCCTCGATGGCTATGGTCTGTCCCGGCTGGGGCTGATACTTGCCGCGATAGGTGAGGCGGCCACCTTCGTCGCTGTACTTGAGCGTCTCCATCAGCTCGCCGTCGGCATAGAGCTCGACCACGGCATCGCGCACGGTGATGTCGCGATCGAAATTGCCCGTATATTGCATCGAATAATACCATGTCTGCGTCACCCTCACCTCGACCGGCTGTCCGGCGATGATGGCGCTGTTGACGCACAGCACGGGGTCTTGGTCTATCTGCGGGTCGAATTCCTCATAGCATCCGGTGAGGAGCAGGCTCGACGGCAGGATGAGGAGAAGGGCGTATAGCGATGGTTTGTTCAGAATTTCCATGTATATGATATTGAGGGTAAGACAGGGAGTGAGCGGACTTTCTGGAAGACGTTGCGCCCGTTTTTGTCGCCGCGGCGCAGGCCGATGATGTTCATGTGGCAATAGGCGTTATACAGCCCGAACGTCCAGTATCCGTGGCGGGTGTGGCGAATGGCCGAGAAGTCGAGGCGGTGGAAGAAGGGTAGCCTGAAGTTGTTGACGCCGGGGTTGAGTGGCAGGCCGACTACATAGGTGTATCCCTCGAGGTCGGGGTCCTCCCACATCTGCGTGGCCAGCGTGAAGCGGTTGCCGGTCATGCCGGTCCAAGCCACGTTGAGCTCCCACCGCTCGGATGCCTTCCAGTTGAGGAGCAGGTTTATCTTGTGGCGGTTGTCGCAGCGTGCCGGATACGTCAGGCCTCCGTTGCGGTCGGCGAACGTGCGGTCTGCCCACAGCAGCGAGTATGACAGGTGTCCCGTCAGCCGCCCCGCCGTACGGGCAATCTTCAGGTCTATCCCTTTGGCGGTACCCTTGCCGCAGACGAGGGTGTTGTCCCATTGCATCTGCGGGGGCAGCAGATAGTAGTCGTCGCGATATTCCACCAGATTGTGCATCCACTTGTAGTATGCCTCGGCCGACAGCATGAAGCGTCCGCCGATGCCGCGCGACACCCCTATCGAGATCTTGTCTGCGGTCTGGGGCTTGAACCGAGCCGTCACGGGCACCCAGCGGTCTGTCGGGAGCGATATTAAGCTCTGGCAGAGCTGATGCACATACTGGGCCGTGCGGCTGTACGAGGCTGTGGCCGTGACGTCGGGGCGAGGGTCCCAGTGCAGCGACAGGCGTGGCGAGACGGCGCCGCGTGTCTTGCCCTCGATGCCGAACAGGCTCAGGTGCACGCCGGCATCCACCCTGAGCCTCGGCGAGACGGTCCAGTTGTCGCCGGCATAGAGGTTGGCCTCGTTGGCGCGATATATGGTGCCGTTGTCGATGACCTCGGTGCCGAACCGGTCTGTCTCGGTGACGCGCCGTCCGCGCTCGGGCAGGAATGAGTGGCGGGTATATCCGGCGCCGAAGGCCACGCGGTGGTCGTGGCGCGGACGCCAGTCGAAGTCGGCGCGGAGTATCCAGTCGTTGATGTCGTTGTCGCTGTTGCGCTCGTTGCGCACCCATGCTATGGCGCCGTTATCGACGTCTGACGAGTTGAGCGAGTGGCGCATGTGCGAGGCATAGCGCGAGTAGGCCGCCGTGAACTCGCCGAACAGGGTGGGGGAGAAGACATAGTCCCACCCGAGCTTGCCCACGATGTTGCCCCACCGCATGCGTATGCGTTCGTCCTCCCTCCATCCGGCGTCGTCGCTGTCCTCGTACTTGGTGTGCAGTGCGTCCTCGCCGTAATAGAACATGACGTGGGCCCCCGACCGGGCCGAGAACCGGTGGTTTATCTTGGCGTTGATGTCGGTGAAGTCATAATCTAAATCGAACTTGCTCTCTCCGGCTATGCCGTTGATGATTCCCGAGAATGTGCCCGACATCAGTCCGAACCATGACCGGCGCACGGACAGCGAGTATGACGTGGTGCCCTTGCGGATGGGACCGTCGATGTTGAACGCGCCCGAGGTAAGCCCCACGCGCAGCGAACCGTGATGCGAGGTCAGCGATCCGTCGCGGGTGTGTACGTCCATGAACGACGACAGCCTGCCGTCATACTTGGCCGGAAATCCCGACTTGTAGAAGTCGACACTGCGTATGGCCTCGGTGTTGAAGGCCGAGAAGAGTCCGCCGAAGTGGTTGACCTGATAGAGCGGGATGTTGTCGAGCATGTAGAGATTCTCGTCGGCATTGCCGCCGTGCACATGCATCCCCGCCAGTCCAGCGGTGCCGGCGCTGACGCCCGGCTGCATCTGCAGTGTCTTTATGACGTCGCTCTCGCCGAACA
Organism: Bacteroidales bacterium M8; assembly: GCA_001689495.1. Classification (GTDB taxonomy): domain Bacteria; phylum Bacteroidota; class Bacteroidia; order Bacteroidales; family Muribaculaceae; genus Duncaniella. The sequence goes on from LUJS01000031.1 coordinate 57,497, forward strand.
TCACGGGCGTGTTGTTGATCTGGACGGCCGAGAACGAGTAGGGGCTCCCGTTGCCAGACATGCCTATGTCGGACGGCGTGCCTATGACCACGACCTCGCCGAGGCGGTTGTCGGGCTCGAGGCTGAAGTCGACGACCGTGTCGCCCTGCGCCGCGAGTGTCGCCGACAGGGGCGCGAATCCGGTATAGCGCACCTCGGCCGCGGTGTCGGCCCGCTGCGTGGTGAGCGAGTAGAAGCCGACGGCGTTAGATGTCGTGGCCGTGCCCGAGGGGAGGGCGCGTATCACGGCTCCCGGCAGGGGTTCGCCCGTCCCGGCCTCGCGGACAAATCCGTTGAGTATCTTGGTGCGGACCACGGGCGCGGGCCTGCGCCTGAGGGTTACGTTGTTGCCGCGGATGCGGTATTCTATCCCCGTGCCGTCGAACATGCGGCCCAGCACGCGGCCCAACGGCTCGTTGTCGGCATGGACGCTGACCGTGATGCCGTCGAGCAGCCCCGCGGGATAGATGAAGTTGGTGCCCGTCTGCCTCATTATCTCGCCAAAGACACTCTCGGCACTGCGCCGGTCGGCACTGACGGTGACGTCTGCGGCCATCGCTGCGACGGCCCAGACCATGGCAAGGAGAATCAATGTGCGTCGCATGGCTCTATGTGCATTTGTGTTCCGAGAAGCTCGTTGATGGTCTCGATGAGGTCTTCGGCAGTGCCCTCATAGCTCAGGGTCAGGCGATATTCGCCCTCGGGCACGTCTGCCACCCTGACGGCATATACACGCTCTATCCGGGCCACGACATCGGCCAGAGGCGCGTCGTTGAATTCAATCTTGCGCGATATTTCGGCGGCAGGCGTGGCCGGTGCCTGACTCTCGATGACGGTCGGAGTCGTGGCCTCGGGCTGTCTGTCAAACGCGGGGAGTCCCCATTTCAGCATGCAGGCCGAGGCGGTCAGCACCACGGCGGCGACGATGGCCACGGCGGTACGGCCGATGCGCCACGACATCGCCGTCTGAGCTATGCCCAGCCGCCGCCACGCATCGCCGCGAGAGAATGCCCCGCTGCGATAGTGCCTGCTCACAAACCGCAGGCTGTCGTTGAATTTCTTTTCCTCAGACATAAAGATGTGATGATGATGTTTACACCCTTATGACAGGATAATCCCCCAGAACCCCTATCCCCGCAGCAAAAAATTTCGTAAAAACTTTCAGGAGATATATGTTGTATATATGGTATATATGTATTATTTTTGCGAAAAAGAACTGTTATGAATACTATGGCAATGCCCGCGGCGTCGGGCTCTCACAGAAAACTGATAGATATTCCGGAGGATGTTTTCAAGGTCCTTTCGATGAAATCTGCTGCGGCGGGTGTCAACCTCAAGAAATACATAGAGCAACTGCTGATAGAGGATGCCGCCGATGTGGACGACGCTGCTGCATATCTCTATCTCTCGGCTACCAGACCCGAGGGTAAGCAAATGCTTGACAGCCGGGAGACTGCCGATTTTGAGAAATGGCTTGACGCCAACCGGAAATGAGGGTCGAGTATTCGAAAGACTTCGAGAAAACAGTCAGGAAGCTGTCCGGAAAAATATTGCAGTCTGTCATTGCGATGATAGACGAGGTCAAGCGTGCCGAATCCGTAGACGACATAACGGACTGCAAGAAGATTGAGACCCTGAATAGTGTCTATCGGATAAGAATTGGCAACAGGCGTGCCTTTTTTACGCTGCACATCCATATCGAAGGTGATACTGCAAGATTCGAGTATATTTTTCCTCGTGGCGAGGCTTATGACAGAAAGAACATGCAGAAGCTCCGCAACAGGGATGTCTGATTGCGTGCCTAAAGGAACGGCAGGAAGAAGACTCGGCCGTTGTCGGGCCTGAGGGTCTCGCGCAGTTGGCGGAAGGCTTTGGTCATCTGGTTTTCGACGGTCTTGACCGATATGCCCAGCTCGTCGGCTATCTCGGCGTTCGACAGGCCGTCGCGCTTGCTCAGCAGAAACACTTGGCGGCAACGCTCGGGCAGCCGGTCGATGGCCTCCCACAGACGTGCATCGCGCTCGGATGTGTCTATCTCCTCGTCGGGCACGTCGGCCATTGCCTCGAGCCCGAGGCTGTGTCCCCCTGACATGCGCGTCAGGGCGCCGTTGCGCACCGAGCGATAGAGATAAGCCCTGATGTCGCGTATCTCGGCGCCCGCCTCGAGCATCTCCCACACCCTCAGAAAAGCCTCCTGTACTATGTCGTCGGCATCGTCCGTGTCGCCGCAAAGCCTCAGCGCGAACATGGAGAGAGGCATGTAGAGACGGTCGAAGATCTGCCTGAACTCGCGGGGCGACATCACTGCGCCTCCTCGTCGTCGATATGGAATATCGAGAAGTTGACCGACCCGTAGGCCCGGTGCTGCATGAAGTGGGGCAGCGACGAGAAGTCGTATGCCTTGGAGTGTTCCATCACGAATAGGCTGCCGGGGCCGAGCAGGCCCGACGAGAGCACGGCGCCGGGTATCTCGCCGAATCCGGGCATGTCGTATGGGGGATCGGCAAAGACGATGTCAAACGGTCCGGCCCCGCTGTCGCGGATATAGCGCACGGCGTCGGTGCGCAGCAGCCGCAGGTTGTCGTCGTGGAGCTCGCGGGCCACCTTCTCGATGAAGCGGGCCTGAGTGGCGGCCTTCTCGACGGACGTGACCGATGCCGCGCCGCGCGACAGGAATTCGAACGACACGGCGCCCGTCCCCGCGAAGAGGTCGAGGCAGCGGGCCCCCTCGATGTCCGTGAGGTTCTCGATGACGTTGAATATGTTCTCGCGGGCAAAGTCTGTGGTGGGACGCGCCGAGATATTGGTGGGCACGTCAAAACGGCGTCGGCCGTATTTTCCTCTGATTATTCGCATAGGGGTGTCACTATCAGGTCGAAAGGCGCGCTCAGTGCCTCCATGCCCGCCTTGAACATCTGTGGCGGGAATATCACGGGCATCACGCGGGCAATATATTTTCTGAGCAGGGGCGAGAGCTCCTCGCGCAGCGGCTGGTGTCCGGCCAGCAGCATCTCGTCTACCTGCGGGTCGAGTCCGAGGCTGTCGCGGGCCGCCATTATGTAATAGAGCGCGTCGAGCGTCTTGTCGAATACGAACGTGTTGGCCATGAGCAGGTGCGGGCCGCGCAGCACCAGCATGTCCATCGACCCCTCGCGCAGGTTGGCTATTGCCCTGACCGAGTTGCCGCGTCCGGGGCGGGCGGCGAAATAGCGTGTCAGTGGCGCCAGATGGCAGTCGGTCTGCAGTGTCGCGGGGAACGTGCGCCTCAGGAATCCGGCCAGCGCGGTGTCGATGCCCCAGACGAACGTGGTGTTAGAGGTGCCGTTGGCCGAGACGCGGACCTCGCCGTCAAAGTCGGGCCATTGCCGGGTCAGAAGCGATGCCGGGTCGGGTATCTCGGCGGGGACTGTGAGAGACCTCTGCGACTCGACTATGCAGTATGACCGGCGGAAGTCGGCCAGCAGCAGCGGATTGTCATAGATGGCGTCCTCGAGCATCCCCATTGGCCGGCGGGTGGCCGAGACGAGCGGGAACGAGCGATGGATGAACGAGTTGTCGCTCACGACGCTATAGACCGCCACGTCGAGGCTCTCCCTGCCGACACGCATCAGTAGGTTGCATATCGAGGTATCGGCTATCAGCTCTTTTTCGAGGCGTTGCATGGAGGTCATTCGCTCAGCGTGCCCAGTTCGCGGACAGAGCCGGTGAGGGGATTGAAGTGCAGGTATGAGGGGAGTTTCTTGGCGGTAAACAGGCCGGGGTCGAGTCCGAAGACGACGCCGTATTGCGCCACGTCGAACGTGGCCGTGGCCAGACGGCGACCCTCGAATGTCAGCTCGGCGTCGGCAGTGCCGGGGATGCGGTATGCCACGCCCCCCTTGGGGAATGTCTTGGGCTCGCCCTTATCGGTCACGGGCAGCGTGCCGGTCGAGGTGGGCGTGACGGTGAGGTATATGGGCGCGCCCGACAGGTCGGTGGCGCCGACCAGTCCGTCGAGGGCCGAGAGGCGCGCCACCACGGTGCGTCCGGCCTCTGAGGGCTCGGCGGGGATGGTGACGTCGTATGTCTTGACCTCGACCGAGGTCTGGGTCGTGCCGAGGAACATGGCTGTCAGCGCCTCCTCCTGACGGTCTATGCGGGCCAGCGCCGTCTTCATGGCATCGCCGTCGGCGGGCATGGCGTCGGCCTGACCTGATATGATGTCGTTGCGCACGGTGCGCAGCTCGTATATCTTGGCGGCGGCCAGCTCGGCGCGCTTGGCCGACGAGCGGCTCTGTATCATCTCGGGTGTCACGGCCTGACGGGCCTCGGCGCTCTCGAGTATCGTCGGCTCGGCCTTGCGAGCCTCGGGCAGCACGACGGCCTCGGGCGCGCCGTCATATTCGGCATCGTTGATGCTCACCGGAAATCCCTGATCGGACACCATTATATATGTGCCGTTGCCACCCTTGAGCGTCACTAGATACTGCTCGCCTGTGTCGGCCACGGCAGTGGGCACGATGACGGCGTCGGTCACCTTCCAGCTCACCGAGGGGGTCAGGATGGGATCGGCGTTGAGATACTTGCGGGCATACTGATAGAACTCGCCCGGAGTGCGGACGGTCTTCTCGGCGGCCACCGTCACCTGCAGGCCGGTGAGGGGGAGGGTATAGATGAGTCCGTACTCGCTGGCCTTGGTGGCGGTGAGTTTCTGCGTGGACTGGGCCATGGCCGAGGGTGCGGCGCACATGGCCGTGGCGAGGAGCGTAAGGATGAGTTGTTTCATTGCATTGTCATTTTGATGGCACGGCCCGTGGCCTCGGCTATGTCGAGGCCGGTCACGCCGTATTCGCCGTGTGTCTCGGCGGCTATCTCGCCTGCCAGACCGTGTATGTAGACTCCGACCACCGACGCCACCTCGGGCTTGTAGCCCTGAGCCAGCAGCGAGGTGATGATGCCGGTGAGCACGTCGCCGCTTCCGGCCGTGGACATGGCGGGGGTGCCTGTCGAGTTGAAGAATACCTTGCCGTTGGGGCGCACCGTGGCGGTATAGTGCCCCTTGAGCACGATGATGCATTTATATTTGCGCGACACCTCGATGGCCTTGAGCAGACGGGCCTCGGCCGAGCTCTGGGCCCCGAACATGCGGTCAAACTCGCCGGCATGGGGGGTGAGTATCGACCCCGGGGGCAGGTGGTCGAGCAGCTGCTGGTTGCGCGCTATCATGTTGAGGCCGTCGGCGTCGATGACCATGGGGCGCTTCATTGTCTTGACCAGAGTCTCGAACGCGCCGCGGGTGGCGTCGTTGGAACCAATGCCGGGGCCCACGCCCACGGCGTTGTACGTGAATCGCGGCGTCATGTCAGAGATGACGATGTCGTCCTTGTCGGGCGAGTAGAGTGCCTCGGGCACCTGACTCTGCATCACCGCAAACCCGAACCGGGGCGCATGGACGGTGAGCTTGCCCACGCCGCTGCGCAGGGCGCCCTTGGCGGCCATCACCGCAGCGCCCATCATGCCATAGCAGCCCGCAAACAGGATGGCCTGTCCGTAGTCGGCCTTCGACGAGAATGGCGGGCGGGGCTTGAGCACCGCGCGCACGTCCTCGCGCTCGACATAGTGAAACTTGGTCTGCGTCTCCTCGATGGCCTTGCGGCTCAGGCCTATGTCGAGCACCTTCCACTCGCCGGTCAGCGGGGCGTTGTCGGCAAGGAAGAACGCCAGCCTCGGAAACTGTATGGCCAGCGTGAGGTCGGCATGGACCACGTTGCGCGATATGATGCGCGCGTTCCAGTCGCCGAACATGCCCGACGGCACGTCTATCGACACCACCGTCGCGCCCGACTCTGATATATTGCGCACCAGCATCGTGAATCCGCCCGACAGCGGGTCGCGCAGTCCCGACCCGAACAGGCCGTCTATCACCAGATGGTCGGGGGTCAGCAGCGGTATCTCGGCACGGTCGCGTATCTCGGTCATCTCGAACGGGATACCCACCGCCAGCAGTTCGCGATAGCACATCAGGCAGTCGCGCGACAGCGAATTGCCGTTGAAGTTGAACAGCAACACGTGCGGCCTGAAGCCTGCCTCGATGAGCAGCCGGGCCACGATCAGGGCGTCGGCTCCGTTGTTGCCCGCACCGGCGAAAATGACGGTCGGCCTCGACGGGCTGAACCGTTTCATTATCTCGGAGGCAATCCCCTCGGCCGCACGGTGTATCAGCTCCATCGAACTGATGCCCTCGTCCTCGATTGTCGCGCGGTCAATGGCGCGTATGTTGTCGGTGGTAAATATCTTCATGAGTCCCGGGTAAGTTTTGGCACGCAAATTTACAAAACCTATCCGTCAAATGCAAGAAATAATCATCTGTAACCGTGAGGTTTTTTCTGCAAAAGATTGTCGGGATTGAAAAAAAGCATTAACTTTGCGGCATCAGACAACGTCAGTACTTTAGGGTACTGATATTTAGTTTGAGACGTTTATCAGTGCTTGAACCCTTGCGATACAGAACTTCGCAACTTCTAAAACTCAACACAAGGGGCACGGCAACGGTAGATGTCCAAGGGTATGTAGAACCCGGTTTGCGCCGCCCGGTTTTCGGGGCGGCGCCTGTAGCCGTTTTTGCATATGACGTGGGCTTCTGCGTTGCTCGTTCCGTTGAGTTGGGCAATGCGAAGGCCCTGTATCGGGAACGAGTCAATGACAGTTTCCCACGTCTCATGTTTTTAACCAACCGCATCTATCGGGAAACATGATGCATTGCATACCTATGAAAAATATATTGAAGTCAGCGGCCTTGGCATTGTCATTCATCGCGCTCTCAGCCCTGCCGCTGGCCGCACAGGAAGAACCTGAGCTGCAGGGAGACGGCACGGCCGACAATCCTTATCTGATTGACGAGGCATTCGACTTTACAATCTTGCGGCAGAGGATGGAGAAATATGAGTCATATACCAAGGACAAGTATTTCGTTCTGGCACGCGACATCCGATTCAACTCCGGCGTTCTCGAGAGCGATGGCTCGCTCTCGTCAGACAGCCTTCGATTCGCAACGTGGACCCCAATCGGCAAGGATGCTTACGGCAAGGAGTTTCAAGGCCATTTTGATGGCCGTGGCCACACAATATCAGGCATATACATCAATGATGCCGAGGGCAAGAACCTCGGTCTGTTCGGCATAATAGCCAAAGAGGGCGAGGTCTCCAACCTTAAACTCGTCGACAGCTATGTCTGCGGCAATACTTATGCCGGAGGACTGGTGGGGCTCTGCAAGGGCAAGGTGACTGAATGCGAGAGCTCTGCGACAGTCGTGGCAAAGGGCGCCACGCATGAGGCGGGCGGCATCGCGGGCGTGATACAGTCTGACGGTATCGTGTCGAAATGCATCAACAACGGATATGTCTGCGGAATAACATATCCCGACGAGATGGGGATGGTCTATAACTGCGCGTCGGGTGGCATAGTTGGCAGCGGAGCCAAGGTGGACGGCTGCGAGAACCACGGCACCGTCGTGTCCATCGGATGGGGCGCGGCAGGCGGCATCGCCGGCTCGATAAGTGGTGGAAAAAACATCACCGGATGTATCAATTACGGCACCGTCATCTGCAACTCGGACAACAACGCGGGTGGCATCGTGGGCACCAACTGGGCTGCCGTATACAACAGCAAGAACTATGGCCAAGTATCGGCGACAATGCCCGGGGCATGCATAGGCGGCATCGCGGGCCGCAATGCGTTCAATGCGAGGGTCAGCGGGTCCGAGAATTTTGCCGACATCCATTCGGATGTCGACAGCGTGTTTGTCGGCGGAATTGTCGGTAATCTTGACGGCGGACGCCAAAACGATACATATTATACTCCCAAGGTATTCACAAGCAGCAACCACGGCGCTATATCCACGACAAGCCCCAAGAGCCAGTGCGGCGGCATAGCGGGCAAGAGCTATTGCGGCGAGGTGCACGGAAGCCATAATGACGGCCCGGTGACCAGCCGGAGCTTGGCGGGTGGCATATTGCCGAAAGGCGAGTTCCACAGTCACGTCTACGAGAGCGTGAACGAGGGCAATGTCTCGGGCCTGCTCAGCACCGGAGGAATCGTGGGCAATATCAATGGCGAGGTGCGCGACTCGCGCAATTCGGGCAAGGTGTCCAACATCGAGAAGAACAGCGACTGTGGCGGCATCGTCGGAGTGCTGTCAGGCTCGTCGGGCATCGTCCGCTATTGTGTCAACAACGGCGAGGTGACATCTGGCAAGCGTGTGGGCGGTATCGTCGGAAACAACGATTCGCGCTCGTCGATCATATCAAGCTACAATGCAGGCCATGTATATTCAGACACCGAGGGCTCTTATATGGGAGGTGTGTCGGGAGGCTCGGGCACTCTGCGAAACTGCTATAATGCCGGTACGGTTCATGCAATGGCATCAGGCATAAGGATAGGTGGCGTTACCAACAATCTTTGGGTGAGCTGGGACGGACACGGCAACCGCTCGGGCAGTACGGCAGTCAACTGCTATAACACGGGCAATGTAATCGTTGACGCATCGGGCTGCACCGTCGGCAACATAGCCGCCGTGTATAACGAATATGACAGGTCATATCTTTTTGACAACTGTTATTATCTCAAGGATGCCATCTATGGCAGTGACTATGTCTGTGCCGACGACAATATCAGTGAAAATGACACGCAGAAACTAAAGGAGACCTCTCGCGAGGATTTTGCCACTCTTGCGGCATCCATCAACAAGGTGGAATATCCGTGGGATCCGCAGCCGTACATTCAAGGCAGGTGGAGGCCATTGCTCGTGCACAGCGATTATGACTCGGCATCGGAACCGATGTCCTATTTCAATGTCCTGACATCGGCGGGAGACTCTGTCGCCGTCGACCTCGGACTGCCTCTGGGCAATGAGTTCTTTTATACCGATTCCGTTGGCGTGATAGAGGACGCATACAATGTGGCCTGCGACGGCAAGGTCGGGATTGCCGCACTTGTCGACGAGGCTGATTTCGCTTTCGACCCGGGCATAACGGTGGGTCGTCTTGAATACATACGCCATGCCTCGAAAGACTATAATTTCTCGTGCATGCCTGTTGCCATCGGCCCGGATGATCTGCCGGTAGGGGCCGCGATGTCGGTACCCGTAAGGCTTGAGGGTGATACGCTCAGGTTGAACGGCATATCCTTTGCGGCTCCGTTCAGCGCATTTATGTTTGACGGGACCGATATGCCGGGCTACTGGTCGTTCTGCAAGAATGATGTCAGGATAGAACCGAGCATGACAGCCGATGCCGCAGACACCCCGATGATTGTGGGCAGCATGTCGCGTATTGACCGTCTGGCCGAGGGCTCATATCTGCTGTCGGCCGATTGCAAGTCGCTGCAAAGGGCTTCGGATGCCAATTCGGTCGCAGCATTCCGTGCCTATGTCTCTCTGCCCGCGACGGCGCCTGACGTGGTCGGGCTCGCTCTTGACAACATCACTTCGGCCATTGATGCTCCATGTCAGACGGTCGGCCATGTCGGCTCGGTGGGTATGACCGTCATGGTCACTGTCGCATCCGATGACTGTCCAGTTGAAATCTATTCTCTGAACGGCGCGCTCGTCAAGAGCTTTGTGGCAGACAGAGGGCTTAACGAGATCAGCCTCTCTTGCCCGGGCGTCTATGTGGTACGCCTGTCGGGCGAGTCGCACAAGGTCTGGTTGCATTGATGCGATAAAATATTACGGTTGACCGGATGCGGTGCCTGTGCGGTGCCGCATCCGGCTTTTTTTGTCCGAGAGGGATTTTTATTGTAATTTTGCAAGGAATCTGCTTAATGTTATGACTGATTTTTCGGAACGACATATATCAGGGCGTCAGGGATTGTTGTCGCTGTCGCCCATCGTGGTGTTTCTGGTGATGTATCTTGCCGTGTCAGTGGCTATCGGTGATTTCTATCGCATGCCGCTGTCGGTGGCATTCATCACGGCGTCGGTGTGGGCGGTGGTGATAGACCGCGGGAGGCCGCTGGCCAAGCGCCTCGAGACTTTCTCGCGCGCGGCGGGCACGTCGAACATCATATACATGATATGGATCTTCATCCTTGCGGGGGCGTTTGCGTCGCTTGCCAAGGAGATAGGGGCCATCGACGCCACGGTGACGGCGACCCTCAAGTATCTGCCGCGCCAGTTGCTGCTGCCCGGCCTGTTCGTGGCGGCATGTTTCATATCACTCTCCATCGGCACGTCGGTGGGCACGGTGGTGGCTCTGGTGCCGCTGGCCGTCGACCTTGCCGCCACGGGGGGCGACAACGTGCCGCTGTTCGTGGCCGCAGTGATGGGCGGCGCGTTTTTCGGCGACAACCTGTCGTTCATCTCCGACACCACCATCGCCGCCACTCGCACTCAGGGGGTGGCCATGAGCGCCAAGTTCAGGGCCAACCTGCGCATAGTCGTGCCGGCTGCCATAGTCACGCTTGCCGTCTATGCCGTGCTGGGCGCGTCGGTGTCGACCGATGTCCCCACGGGCGATGTCAACCCGTGGCTCATACTGCCATATCTCGTCATAATCGGCCTTGCGCTGACCGGACTCAACGTCACCGTGGTGCTGGTGTCGGGCATCGTCGCCGCCTTGGTCATCGCCGTGTGCCACGGATACCAGCTCATTGATCTGGCGGGCTACATGGGCACCGGCATCGACTCGATGGGCGACCTCATCATAATAACCCTGCTCTCGGCGGGAATGCTCGGCATAATCCGCGAGACCGGGGGCATAGACTGGCTGCTGCAGCGCATGAGCCGCCACATCCGCGGTCCGCGCGGGGCCAAGGCGGCCATCGCGGCGCTGGTCATGGCCGTCGACGTGTGCACGGCCAACAACACCGTCGCCATCATCACCGTGGGGCCGCTGTCGCGCAGCATCGGCGACCGCTATGGGGTCGACGGCCCGCGCACGGCCAGCCTGCTTGACACCTGCTCGTGCATCATGCAGTGCCTGCTCCCCTACAGCGCCCAGACGCTGCTGGCGGTCGGACTGGCCGGCATCAGCCCGGGCGCCCCGTGGCCATACCTGTATTATCCGTGGGCGCTGGCCCTGACGGTGACCGCGGCGATAATCCTCACCAAGACCAATAAACCATCAAAGACAGAATAGAGAGATGATAGAGGAAATTCTAAGACACAACCGCGAGTTCGTGGCTTCGGGCGAGTACCGGAGGTTTGAGACCTCGAAGTATCCCGACAAGCGCATCGCCATCGTGACATGCATGGACACCCGTCTGGTCGAGCTGCTGCCCGCGGCGCTCGGCATACGCAACGGCGACGTCAAGATGATCAAGAACGCCGGGGGCACCATCACCAACCCCTTCGACTCGACCATGCGCTCGCTGCTCGTGGCCGTCTACGAGCTGGGCGTGAACGAGGTGATGATCATAGGCCACACCGGCTGCGGCGTGCAGGGCATGGATGCCGGCGAGATGTTGCATCTGATGAAGGAGCGCGGGGTCGACGAGGAGCACATATCGCTGATGCGTCACTGCGGCATAGACCTCGACGGTTGGCTGCACGGATTCACCGACACGGCCGATGCCGTGCGCGAGACCGTAGACCTCGTGACCAACCATCCCCTGATGCCCCGCGACATCCGCGTCGCGGGCTATATCATGGACTCGACCACCGGCGCCCTCGAGAGCCTTTGACCTCCCGCGAAAATCCCGAATTTATACAGTTTCTGCATCTGTACTGGATAAAAAAACACCCGATTTTATCCAGTACAGTGTTTTTATTGGATAAAATCGGGGAAATCTTTGTATAACCCTCGCCGGAGACTATTCGACGGTGATGCCGATGCGTTCGATGTGGCGGAGGGTGTCGAGGCGCATGATGTGGCGCACGGCCACGGGGCGGGTCAGGTCTATGTCGGCGCGGGGCTTCAGGGTGATCTCGCGCTGGTATGACGAGCCGAATCCGGCGCCGAGCCAGCGGCCATAGATGTCGGCCAGCGGCATGTTGACCGTGTCGCGATACAGATGGCCCGTGCCGTGATACGTCACCTCGAGCCAGAGGTTGGAGTATGGGTATGCCGCCGAGTGCACCACGCCCAGCAGCAGGCTGCGGCTGACTATTGAGTCGTTGTCCGTGAGGGTGGTGTCGGCGGGTATCAGCGACAGCGTGTCGCCGTATGCCCACCCGGCCACGGGCAGCGAGGCCCAGCGGCTATAATCGCGCTCCCCCCTGCCGCACGAAGCGGCAAGGAGGAGGCATATTCCGGCTATGATGACGGGTAGGGTCTTCATTGTCACTGTTGCGGAGGTTGCTGGTCGGGGTTGCGGAACGCCTTGGGCACTCTGTTGGGCTTGGGCTGTTCGGACTTGGGCTGGTCGCCCTTCGGCTGGTCCTGACGGGGCTTCTGGGGTTTGGGCCCCTTGGACTTCTGCTTGGGGCGGGGCTGCTGTCCCTGCTGGGGCTGCTGCTTGGCCTTGGGCTTGGCGCCCTCGTCGGCTGCCGCGGGCTTGGCCTCGGACTGGGCTCCGCCGCCCGACGGCTTCTTTTTCTTTTTCTTCTTCTTGGCGCGGTCAAAGCGGGTCAGGTCGTCCTGCGATGCAAGGTCGAGCGGCTTGGGCTTGGCGGCGGCTTTCTCGTCCTCCTCGCGCATCAGCTTGACGGGCTTCTCGCCGCGGCGGTTCATCTCGATTATCTCGAAGGCGCGCGCCGCGTCGATGGTGACGAGGTTGGCGGCGATTGACTTGTCGGTCGAGTATGTTATCTCCTTCTTGAAGGTGTCGGTCTTGAAGTGATAGTATGTCGCGTCGGCGGTCTCGAGCCTTATCTCGCGTCCGGGTAGGTGGCGCGAGCTCTCGACATAGGTGTCGACCTCGAAGTTGAGGCAGCATTTCAGCTTGGCGCACTGGCCGGCCAGTTTCTGGGGGTTGAGCGATATGTCCTGATAGCGGGCGGCGCTGGTGCCGACGCTGACGAACGACGTCATCCAGCTGGCACAGCACAGTGGTCGGCCGCAGGGGCCGATGCCGCCGATGCGGCCCGCCTCCTGACGCGCGCCGATCTGCTTCATCTCGATGCGCACCTTGAATGTCTCTGCCAGCACCTTGATGAGCTGGCGGAAGTCGACGCGCTCGTCGGCGATATAATAGAAGATGGCCTTGTTGCCGTCTCCCTGATATTCGACGTCGCCTATCTTCATGTTGAGCTTGAGGCTCTCGGCAATCTTGCGGGCGCGTATCATGGTGTCGTTCTCGCGGGCGCGAGCCTCCTCGTACTTGTCGAGGTCGGCGGGCTTGGCCTTGCGGAACACGCGGCGTATCTCGGCATCGGGCTTGACGCCGGCGCGCTTCATCTGTATGGCCACGAGGGGACCCTTGAGCGTGACGCAGCCTATGTCGTGGCCGGGCGAGGCCTCGACGGCCACCATGTCGCCGGGCTCGATGTCGAGCCCCAGCGAGTTGCGGAAGAATCCCTTGCGGGTGTTCTTGAACTGGACCTCGACGATGTCGAACGTCGAGCCCGGCACGGCCGGAATATCTTCGAGCCAGTTGCAGCAGTGCAGCTTGCCCCGCGGACAGCGCTTGTTTCTGTCTTCCATAGCGGCGGCCTTACTTTGCGTAGCTTACGGAGCGGGTCTCGCGGATGACTGTGATCTTGACCTGACCGGGATATGTCATTTCGTCCTGAATGCGGCGTGCTATCTCCTCGGACAGCTTTTCGGTCTCGACGTCGTCGATCTTGTCGGCGCCGACGATGACGCGCAGCTCGCGTCCGGCCTGAATGGCGTATGTCTTGACCACGCCGGGATATGACAGCGCAAGCTGCTCGAGGTCGTTGAGGCGCTTGATGTATGCCTCGACTATCTCGCGGCGTGCGCCGGGACGCGCGCCCGATATGGCGTCGCACACCTGCACGATGGGGGCCAGCAGCGATGTCTGCTCAATCTCGTCGTGGTGTGCGCCGATGGCGTTGCAGATTTCGGGTTTCTCCTTATACTTCTCGGCCAGCTTCATGCCCAGCAGTGCGTGGGGCAGTTCGGGCTCCTCGTCGGGCACCTTGCCTATGTCGTGCAGCAGGCCGGCGCGGCGTGCCTTCTTGGGGTTGAGGCCGAGCTCGGCGGCCATGATGGCGCAGAGGTTGGCCGTCTCGCGCGAGTGCTGCAGCAGGTTCTGGCCGTAGCTCGAGCGATATTTCATCTTGCCGACCATGCGTATCAGGTCGGGGTGCAGGCCGTGGATGCCGAGGTCGATGGCCGTGCGCTTGCCGGTCTCGATGATCTCCTCCTCGATCTGTTTGCGCACCTTCGACACCACCTCCTCGATGCGGGCGGGGTGTATGCGGCCGTCGGCCACGAGCTGGTGCAGGGCCAGACGGGCTATCTCGCGGCGCACGGGGTCGAAGCCCGAGAGGACGATGGCCTCGGGGGTGTCGTCGACGATTATCTCGATGCCTGTGGCGGCCTCGAGCGCGCGGATGTTGCGGCCCTCGCGGCCTATGATGCGACCCTTGATCTCGTCTGAATCTATGTGGAACACGGTCACCGAGTTCTCGATTGCCGTCTCGGTGGCCAGACGCTGTATCGACTGCACCACGATGCGCTTGGCCTCCTTGTTGGCGGTCATCTTGGCCTCGTCCATGATGTCGTGTATGTATGCCGCCGCGGCGGTCTTGGCCTCGTCGCGCAGGCTCTCGACCAGTTTCTCCTTGGCTTCCTCGCACGACAGGCCCGAGATGTGCTCGAGTGTCTCGCGTGCCGAGCGTGTCAGGCGGTCCAGCTCCTCGCCTCTCTGTTCCAGCACTTGGCTCTGGGCCTCGAGCTCGCGGCGCTGCTGCTCGTTCTCGTTGCGCGTGCGCGTGTTCTCACTCTGCTGCTGGTTCAGCTGGTTCTGGCGCTGCTTGATTTTCTGCTCCTCGTTCTGGACCTTCTGCAGCCTCTGCTGCGCGGTCTTCTCGGCCTCGGCCTTGATGCGGATCTCCTCTTTCTCGGCTTCGAGCAGGCGGTCCTTCTTGATGATCTCGGCCTCGCGGCGTGCGTCGTCAACAATGGTCTTCGCAGCCGAGCGTGCTGTCGATTTCTGCCATATCAGCAGGCATGCGATGCCGATGGCTATGCCGATGAGGGCTGTGGCGATTATTATAATGGGTGTCTGCATTGTGGGGATGATGGGATGGGGTAGGGGATAATGGGATTAAAGGGTTTATATATAAAAACAGCACAGTCCGGACGTTGCCTCGGCCTCTCCGTGGTGACGGGGATGTGCGTCGGCGTGTCGGGCGTGCCTCGAAACCGGCTCCCGGACGGCGTGTGCCGCCGCTGTCCGGGCCATATTATATATAATGTGTGTCTGTCGTGACGGTGTGGCGTTGCTGAAGCTATGGCCTCACATCCTCGAGCAGCAGGTCGTCGAGCGAGCTCTCGAGACTGTCGAGAGTGCTGTCGAGATTCCGCGATGCCTGCAGGTTGCTGAAATACAGATGTGCAAACCTGTAGGTGACCATCGCCAGTATCTCGGTGGGCGATTTGTCGCTGAATTCCTCCTTGACCGACCATTTGCGCCAGAGTTCGTTGATGCTCTCCTCGGCTTGTCTTGCGGTCTCCTCCTGTTCGCGCGGGATGCGCAGGGGGATACGCGGCAGGTCGGCTATGCGGATGGTTATGTTGATTATGCGGTCGTGGTTCATCAAATGCTTAACCGTGCGATACACTTGTCGATTTCGCGCACTAAATCCGAGATAAATGCCCTTGTCTCCTCGACGTCGCGGTGGTCGGGGGTCAGCACCGATGCCACTTTCAGCCGTTCGATCTCGCGGTCGCGGTCGGCTATCTGCCTCTCGAGCGACCGGATGACTGCGGTGAGCTCTTCGATCTTCACGTCAGCCTCGGCTTTGCTCTGCTTCAGGGCTCTGTACCGCTCGACGAGCAGCCGGGCCTTGGCCTTGATGGAGTCGACCCGTTGGTAGAGGTTATCGGCCATTCGTTCTCAAATTTTCACAAAATTACTAAATTCCCGCGGATGCCAAGCAAAACGGGCACCGATATTTTTATCGGCGCCCGTTGCTTTAACTAATTTTAAGTTAATTTAAGGTCTTATTTCACTACTACTTTTCGGGTGAAGCCTCCGGCCGAGACGAGATATATCCCTGCCGGCAGGTCGAACTGTGCGGTCGAGGCTATGGTCCCGGCGTGCCATACGGCTCCGTTGGGGCTGTAGACGGCCAAGTCGAGGGGTGTGCCGGAGACCTCGACGGTCAGTCGACCGTCGAGGCAATATGCGTCCCACGACTGGTATTCCAGCTCGCCGACCGCGCTGACGGCATAGTCGGTGGCCTCGATGTCGTCGATGGCTATGCGGCGTCCCGACAGGCGCACCAATCGCATGCGCACCATGCCGGCCTCGTTGACGGTGGCGGTGTACGGGGTCCAAGCCTCATCGCCAACCTCGAATGTCTTGACGGCATGCCACGTCTGTCCGGCGTCGGTCGACACCTCGAGCGAGAGCTCGCCGCCCTCGCTGCTCCAAGCCTTGGCATGGAACGTCACCGTGCCGATGCCGTGCATGCGGGGCTCGGCCATCTCGATGCGGCTGTCAACGCCCGCGGTCTTGTGCATGCGCAGGCCCTGCGCGCCGCTGTGCCTGTCGCGCGGGTCTGTTCCAATAAGGGCGCCGGTCACCGTCCATGCGCACGCCTCGCCGGCATAATAACCGCCGTCATAGCTCTTGAGCTCGGAGGGTGCCTCGAACGTCTCCATGAACGTGGGCACCGAGGCTATCACGCCCTCGACAGTCACGTCGTCGTTGACGTATGCCCCGGCTGTTGCCTTGAGGGTCGTGGTGAACGTGCCGGCCTCCGTGCCGTTGAGGCGCAGGTAGAAGCGGTCCTGCTCGGGCTCGAGTGTCAGCGTGTGGCTCCACGCCGACTTGTCCGAGCTCAGCTCGAACGGCGCGGTCACGCCCAGCACCACGGGGTCGGCTATGTTCTCGATGTCGGCCAGAATCTCGGCTACGGCCGAGGGTACGCCCGGCTCGGTCGAGAAATAGAGGTCGCCGTCAAACAGGAACTGTATCGAGGGCACCGGGGCGGCGGTGGTGACGCTTATCTCGTTGCTGCGCATCCCTGAGGGGGAGGTCAGGGTGTAGCCGTATGTGGTCGAGGGGGTAAGGTTGCGCACCGTAAACTGCTCGGTGGTCGCGGCCACGGGCTTGGGGTAGCCCTGTATCGAGACTCCGCCGGTGGTGACGTCGAGCGTATAGTTGGTGCCCGCGGGGTCGATGCAGACCCAGTTGGCTTGGAACGATGTCTCGCTCACGTTGGTGGCCTGCATGGCGGGGAGGCCGTCGACGGCCTTGGCCCAAAGGGTCAGCGCCGAGCGGGCGGTGCCCGAGGTCAGCGTGAGGGTGCCCGTGGCGGTGCGTACGGTGGGCGAGGTGAACTTGAGCACGAGTGCCGCGCCTGCGTCCGAGTTGGCCGCCGAGGCCGACAGTGTGGTGGCCGAGGCCGAGAAGCCCTCGCCGGTCACGCTGACGGCGACGTCAGACACGAGGTTCTGACCCTTAACGGTGACGGTGTACGTGCGCTCGACGCCGATGCCGCAGTTGCCGAAGTCTATGGCGCTGCCGTCGGTCGGTGAGGCTATCGAGGGCTTGGCCGTGCCGGTCGAGCTCCATCCCGTCTCCTTGTCCGTGCCCCAGATGTGCTCGGCCATCTCGGGGTGGTCTATGAACGGGTTGCGGTTGTGCTGGTGGGCATAGACGGCGTCGTTGCGGTCTATCTCCTTCTGGCTCACGGGGTCCTGACGGTGCCATTTCAGCAGCAGGTTCACGGCCCACGTCGTGTATGCCGGATAGCGGTTTCCGGCCAGCATGTCGCTGTTCCACCCGGCTATCTTGTCGTTATAGCAGGCTGCCATATAGAAATAAGTACGCGCGAAATCACCCTTGTACTCGTCGTCGGGCTCGAACACCGTGCCCGAGTATCCCGCGAACGTCGAGCGGCCCAGTCGGCCGAGGGCTACGACATTGCCGTTGGGTGGCAGGGTGGTGCCCCCGGCGCATTCGCCATAGGGATAGTTGCTGCGCTGGCCGTTGACCTTGCCGTCGGTGGGATAGACGTGAAATGCGTCGCTCTTCATGGGCTGCCCCTCGCTGAACCAGCTCTTGGGCATCGAGTGCTCGCGGTTTATGCAGTCGCCGACATATTTATAGTTACCGCACTTCTGCTGGCCCACGGTCCACTGCTTGGTCGAATACATGTCCCAGACCTTGCCGTTGGGGCGCACGTCAGATGTCTTGTAGACGTTCCACAGGCCGTCATAGCCCACGTTGGTGTGCGGGCCTATCTTGTCGCAGAGGGCCGAGAGCAGGGCGGCGCCCTTCTTGCCCTCGCAGGTGCTGTAGTATCCTGCCGGAGCCTCTGCCCATCCCGGAAGGGCTCCAAATATGCCCGCGGCAATCACCGCGAGCCACAGATTGAACTGCTTCATGTTTCGGTTTTGTGCTTTTTATGGTTATAAGTAAGGAAAAGCAAAGTTAAGAAAAAACTGCCAAAAGCCAAAGTGTTCGGCCTTGCGAAAAATATTATGTTTTCTTTAGGGTGTTAATTCTCTTTAAATCAGCGATGTCGGGTGCGAGGGTGAAAATTTTATTGAAAAAAGTTGCCGAAAAATTTGCACGGTCCGAAAAAAGTGCCTAACTTTGCATCGCTTTAAGCAAGAAAGGGCGCTTAGCTCAGCTGGTTCAGAGCGTCTGCCTTACAAGCAGAGGGTCGGGGGTTCGAATCCCTCAGCGCCCACCACTTCAAAACCTCTCTTGCTTAAAACAATCCCCTTCGAGGGGCGCTTAGCTCAGCTGGTTCAGAGCGTCTGCCTTACAAGCAGAGGGTCGGGGGTTCGAATCCCTCAGCGCCCACAACAACATAGCCGATTCCTGCAAGGGTTTCGGCTATTTTCATAACCAATTGAATATCACCATCAAAATCTCCCACTCCAAATGATTACTCAGGAACAGCTCAAAGAGACTGCCGAGCGCAGAGACTCGCTGAAAAAGTATCTCGATGTCGACAATAAGAAGATTCAGGTCGAAGAGGAAGAGCTGCGCACGCATGTGCCCGATTTCTGGGAACATCCCGTCGAGGCCCGCGCCCAGATGAAGAAGATCAAGGACCTGCAGGCGTGGATCGAGGGATATGAGGAGGTCGAGAAGGCCGTGGGCGAACTCGAGATTGCGTGGGATTTCATCAAGGAGGGGCTGGTCGAGGAGGCCGAGCTGGACAAGCTCTATGCCGACGCCATCAGCCTGATAGAGAATCTCGAACTGAAGAACATGCTGCGCCGCGAGGAGGACAAGATGGGCGTCGTGCTCAAGATCAACTCGGGCGCCGGCGGCACCGAGAGTCAGGACTGGGCACAGATGCTGATGCGCATGTACATGCGCTGGTGCGAGGCTCACGGATACAAGATCTCCATCGCCAACCTGCTCGAGGGTGACGAGGCCGGCATCAAGTCGTGTACCATCAACGTCGAGGGCGACTTTGCCTACGGCTACCTCAAGAGCGAGAACGGCGTGCATCGTCTGGTGCGCGTGTCGCCCTATAATGCTCAGGGCAAGCGCATGACGTCGTTTGCGTCTGTGTTCGTGACCCCGCTTGTCGACGACACCATCGAGGTCAAGGTCGACCCCGCGCTGTTGTCGTGGGATACATTCCGCTCGGGCGGCGCCGGTGGCCAGAACGTAAACAAGGTCGAGTCGGGCGTGCGTCTGCGCTATCAGTTCACCGACCCCTATACGGGCGAGCAGGAGGAGATCCTGATCGAGAACACCGAGACCCGCGACCAGCCCAAGAACAAGGAGAACGCCATGCGTCAGCTCCGCTCGATACTCTACGACAAGGAGTTGCAGCACCGCCTGCAGGAGCAGGCCAAGATCGAGGCCGGCAAGATGAAGATAGAGTGGGGCTCGCAGATACGCAGCTACGTGTTCGACGACCGCCGTGTCAAGGACCACCGCACCGGTCATCAGACCGCCGATGTTGGTGGCGTGATGGATGGCGATCTCGACCCATTCATCAAGGCATACCTCATGGAGTTTGCCGGAAACGAGGAATAACCCCTTTGCCCCAATGATACAGACAGGCCGCACCCGACACCGGGTGCGGCCTGTGGTTTTTTTGATTTATGGCGTTTTTTGAATAACTTTGCAGGTGCATGAGGCATCTAACCTTTTATAACATAGCAGCAGCCCTGATGCTGTCGGGGTATATCGCCATTGTCGTCGCCGGTGGGGTGGGTGAGTGGTGCCTCCCGTCCTGTCGCGATGATGCATCTTATGTGGTCTTGGCCGTGCTCTTTGCTCTTATGTTCCTGATGCTGATGGGTGTCAGGATAGTCCCTTACAGATTCAACTTTCCTGTCCATACCGGCAATCGTGACCTTGATCTGCGCATAATGCGCCGTTTTGTGGACATTACCAATTTCTGCCTCATGTCGGTGTTGGTGCCTATTCTGGCCTCGGCCGTGACGGACGATGCGTGGTGGATTTTCATAATCTTCATATTCATTGCTTGGCAGGTCTCGCTTTTCGCCCTCATGGGGAGTCGCAAGGGTCGCCGAAGGTGATTCGGGGTGTGTAGGTTTGTGAGTGTGAATTCTTTTAGCTATATTTGCGCCACAAATCTAACATAACCTTAATGTTTTCATCACGTTTTAATTTTTCGGGCAAATTTCCGAAGTTGTTTGCCCTGTCCGTGCTGTTGTCGTCCGCCTCGTGCGCGGACGTGCCCCTGTCGCCCGACGTGGAGCGGGGCCAGCGCTATGACCGCGAGTTTGTCAAGGCTATGGGAGTTCCGGCTACGGGCCGCTCTTGGAGCGAGGCGCGGTCAAAGATGATCACTGTCAAGACATCCGTGTCGACGGCCGTGCGGGTCTTCGCCGAGATTGGCGGCGAGCGTTTTCTGTTCGCATCGCTCGGCAATGTGTGCGGGGCTACTCCGATTATGGTCAACGTGCCCGCCGAGGTCGAGACGCTAATTGTGTCGGCCAACGGCATGGAATATGCCGTAAGGCCCGGGCAAGTGGTTGATTTGCAGCAAAATATCACCCCCCCCAATTCTCGTAGTGCTCAGACCTATAGGGCCGGCAAGCTGTCGGCGACCTACGACCCCGACCCCTCGCTCATGCGCACCATTTCGCTGTCTGGTCGAGATCTGCTGATAGACATTCTCAGGAATGTGATGCCGGGCAAGGATGATTATTTTGAAAATTACTCCGATAAGACTAACAAATTTTTTTATTCCACGTATCTGACGCCTTCGGATGTGGCGAAGTCCATAAATGTCTATCCCCTCTATTGGAGGGAAAACCGTTATGGCGAATCTGATTATCTGTTGGGCGTATATTTCCACAAGTGGACCGGTACCGGCACCGGTATCGTTGACGAGATATGCTTTTTCGACCTTGACATGGATGTCAAGTCGTGCGTCGAGGTGAACGAAGGTCGTTGGACCTCGAAAGACGGCAAGGAAGCATACATGTTCGGTTCCGTGCCGAGGGGGACGAGCTTCGAAGGTAAATTCAAGGGCGCGCATGTCGAATTCGACGGCTTTTCGGGCTCGACTGTCGAGTCGATAGGCTTTTATGTAAAATCAGGACTCAAAGATACGTATACCGAGGGGTTTGGGCGCGACTGCGAGCATATATCATACACCGAGGCGCGATACAATGGGATGCATTGGGGCGATAATTTCTGGAATGTAAAGATGCGCGAGATTTGCAACTCTTATGCAGGTTGCGTTCAGCACCTGAGCCAGGGCGTGCTCAATGCCAAGCATCTCGATGAGTTTGCCGATGGTTATAACAGGTTCTCGGTCTTTGGGTTCAATGTCCAGCCTGACGGTATCGGAGAGAAGAATCCTGATTTCTCGGACTGTATAATCGTTGTCGAGACCGGAAACATGGGGCAGGGGCGACAGTTGGTTCATCCCGGCGAGAAATACAAGTATTTCCCGTGGTATCTTGCCGCCGAGGATCTGGGCGGGTCGTTTGACTGGGATTTCAACGACGTCGTGGTCAATGTCTATGACATCACGACCGACTATTCGCAATATCTGACGCAGGCCAACGGCCATTATCCCGTGCCAAACCGCAGCATGCGCCGCGTCATCGTCGTGCCCCGCGCCTCGGGCGGCACGCTGCCTGTCTATCTGATGTATCATGGCAAGGTATCGCCGACGGGCGATGTCGACGGCTATGTGGCCGACTTCGAGAAATCGTTTGTCGAGGGCGATTTCATCATCGGCACCGAGATGCACCGCTGGCTCGGGGCCGACGACCACGCCGAGCCGCTCAATGTCTCGGGCAACGACATGCCGTGGTCGGGACGTGCCGTAAGTTTCGCCATACCTGTCGATTATCCCGAGGACATAGATGCCCACAGGCCCCCGCAGGAGCTTGGCGAGGACAACACGCCCATGCACGGATTCTGGGTGATGGTCGACCCGAAGGACAACGGGCGTTTTTACGAGAACGTCAGGTTTGACCCCGCGGGCGAGGGTGCCGACACCAAGACCGGCTTCACCCCGTTTGCCGGCACGCCGGGCGACGGCACTTATGCCGTCAACGCTCCCAATGACGATAAGTCCAAGGTGGCCCCGCAGATGATAATGACCTTCTACAACTGGTGCTGGCCGCGCGAGATGGTCGACATCTCCACGGCGTGGTATCTCTTCGGCCCGTGGGTTAGGGGAGAGGTCGACCAGTGGCACCCAACCGGCGGAGTACCTGAAACTCCGCACTATGACCCTGAAAAAGTCTGCAACGGTCCCATCCCATCGTGGACCGAATGATGCTGACGGCCCGGCGCCCCTCGAGGTGTCGGGCCGTTTTGTCGAGCCGGGCCGCGAAAGTGTACGGGTGACGAAAAATATTTGCGGAAGTGTTTGGTAATTAGGAAAATAATTTGTAATTTTGCATCGCTTTAGGAGAAAACCGGCGTCACGGCAAAGCTAACAAGTTGATAGTTAGCGGTGTCGGGGCGATGGATGTGTATAAGAGGCACCTCTCCGTGAGCATCGGAAACATAGAGCAAAACAACAATCACCATATAAAGTCAAACAAAAGAAACTAAGATGCCTACTATTCAGCAATTAGTCAGAAAAGGCCGTGTAGCTCTTGAGGACAAGAGCAAGTCACCCGCGCTTGATTCATGCCCCCAGCGTCGTGGCGTGTGCGTGCGTGTCTACACCACTACCCCCAAAAAGCCTAACTCAGCCATGCGTAAGGTTGCCCGTGTGCGCCTCACCAACGGCAAGGAGGTCAACAGCTACATCCCCGGCGAGGGTCACAACCTGCAGGAGCACTCGATCGTGCTCGTTCGCGGCGGTCGTGTCAAGGACCTCCCCGGTGTGCGTTACCACATCGTTCGCGGTACACTCGATACATCAGGTGTCAAGGACCGCACCCAGCGCCGTTCAAAGTATGGCGCAAAACGTCCCAAGGCCGCCAAGAAGTAATTCAGGCCCCGCTGAAAGACAAAAACCATACACGACGCTCCTTTTCTGAAAGACTAAGAAGCAATCATTTTTAAAAACCGAGTCGTAAACCTCTCGTTTTTGATTTGATTGGAAGGCTAAATCAGGTTGAGTAAACGGACTCCCGGAGGGGAGACCCCGTTGAAGATGAAAGATGCAGCAGCCAAGCAACCAAAAACAAAAACTTAAACAAAACAATGCGTAAAGCAAAGCCCAAAAAGCGGGTGATTCTCCCCGATCCCGTGTTCAACGACGTGAGAGTCTCCAAGTTCGTCAACCATCTGATGTATGACGGCAAGAAGAACACTTCATACACAATCTTCTACTCGGCTCTCGAGCTCGTCAAGGGAAAACTCCCCAACGAGGAGCGCACTGCCCTCGAGGTTTGGAAAAAGGCCCTCGAGAACGTGACTCCTCAGGTCGAGGTGAAGTCGCGCCGCGTAGGTGGTGCAACATTTCAGGTCCCCACTGAGATCCGTCCCGACCGCAAGGAATCTATCTCGATGAAAAACCTTATCCTCTATGCCCGCAAGCGCGGCGGTAAGACCATGGCCGAGAAGCTGGCTGCCGAGATCGTCGACGCCTTCAACGAGCAGGGCGGCGCATACAAGCGCAAAGAGGACATGCACAAGATGGCCGAGGCCAACCGTGCATTCGCTCACTTCCGTTTCTAATTCTCTCTCCCACTGCGGAAATAACAGCAAAACAAATCATTTAGATTCAAAAAGACAATGGCTAAAGACGACCAGCTCAAATATACGCGCAATATCGGCATTATGGCCCACATTGATGCCGGTAAGACCACAACCTCCGAGCGCATCCTCTTCTACACCGGCCTCACCCACAAGATCGGCGAGGTACACGACGGTGCGGCAACAATGGACTGGATGGAGCAGGAGCAGGAGCGTGGCATCACAATCACTTCTGCCGCCACCACCACATTCTGGAAATATGACGGCCAGCAGTTCAAGATCAACCTGATCGACACTCCGGGACACGTCGATTTCACTGTCGAGGTAGAGCGTTCGCTCCGCGTGCTCGACGGTGCCGTGGCCACATTCTGCGCCGTTGGTGGCGTAGAGCCCCAGTCAGAGACCGTTTGGCGTCAGGCTGACAAATATAATGTGCCCCGTATCGGCTACGTCAACAAGATGGACCGCTCGGGTGCCAACTTCTTCGAGGTAGTGCGTCAGCTCAAGGACGTGCTCGGCGCAAATCCCTGCCCCATTCAGGTGCCCATCGGCGCCGAGGAGACCTTCAAGGGTGTGGTTGACCTCATCCGCATGAAGGCCATCTTCTGGCACGACGAGACCATGGGCGCCGACTACTCCGTAGAGGAGATTCCCGCAGGCCTTCAGGCCGAGGCCGAGGAGTGGCGCGACAAGATGCTCGAGAAGATCGCCGAGTTCGACGACGCCCTCATGGAGAAATACTTCGACGACCCCTCGACCATCACCGAGGAGGAGGTACGCCGCGCACTGCGCGCCGCTACCCTCAAGATGGAGGTTGTGCCCATGATCTGCGGCTCGTCGTTCAAGAACAAGGGTGTTCAGTGCCTGCTCGACGCTGTCTGCGCATACCTGCCCAGCCCGCTCGACTCGGGTGCCATCGAGGGTACCAACCCCGACGATCCCGATCAGGTAGAGACCCGCGAGCCCTCGAGCGAGGCCCCCATGTGTGCCCTCGCGTTCAAGATTGCCACCGACCCCTATGTAGGCCGTCTGACATTCTTCCGCGTCTACTCTGGCGACGTTGTCGCCGGCTCGTACGTGCTCAACAGCCGCTCGGGCAAGAAGGAGCGCGTATCGCGTCTCTTCCAGATGCACTCGAACAAGCAGAACGCCAAGGAGCTCATCGGCTGCGGCGATATAGGCGCAGGCGTAGGCTTCAAGGACATCCGCACAGGTGATACACTCTGCGACGAGAACCACCCCATCGTGCTCGAGGCAATGGAATTCCCCGAGCCCGTGATCGGCATCGCCGTAGAGCCCAAGACTCAGAAAGACCTCGACAAGCTCGGCGTTGGCCTCCAGAAGCTGGCCGAGGAGGATCCCACCTTCCGCGTGGAGACCAACGAGGAGACCGGCCAGACCGTCATCTCGGGCATGGGCGAGCTTCACCTCGACATCATCATCGACCGTCTCCGCCGCGAGTTCAAGGTAGAGTGCAATCAGGGTCGTCCTCAGGTTACATACAAGGAGGCAATCACCAAGCCCGTCGAGCTCCGCGAGGTATTCAAGAAGCAGACCGGTGGTCGCGGTAAGTTTGCCGACATCATCGTGCGCGTAGAGCCTGCCGACGACGATTTCGAAGGCTCGCTCCAGTTCGTCGACGAGGTCAAGGGCGGTAACATTCCCAAGGAGTTCATCCCCTCGATCCAGAAGGGTTTCACCACGGCCATGAAGAACGGCGTTCTCGCAGGCTATCCCCTCGATCGCCTCAAGGTGACCGTGATCGACGGCTCGTTCCACCCCGTCGACTCCGACCAGCTCTCGTTCGAGCTCTGCGCCATTCAGGCATTCAAGAAGGCTTCCGAGAAGGCCGGCCCCGTGCTGCTCGAGCCCATCTTCAAGGTAGAGGTTGTTACCCCCGAGGAGAGCATGGGCGACGTGATCGGTGACCTCAACAAGCGTCGCGGTCAGGTAGAAGGCATGGAGACAAGCCGCAGCGGTGCTCGCATCGTCAAGGCAAAGGCTCCTCTGGCCGAGATGTTCGGTTATGTGACCGCCCTCCGTACCATCACTTCAGGCCGTGCCACATCGACCATGACCTTCAGCCACTATGCCGAAGTCAGCAGCTCGATCGCCAAGAACGTACTCACCGAGTGCCAAGGCCGCGTAGACCTCATCAAGTAAGAGACACTTTCATTCAACTAACAATATGGACCAGACAATCAGAATCAAACTCAAGTCCTACGACTACAACCTCGTTGACAAGTCGGCCGAGAAGATTGTGAAGACCGTCAAGGCCACCGGAGCCGTCATCTCGGGTCCCATACCCCTGCCGACTCACCGCCGCATCTTCACCGTCAACCGCTCAACCTTCGTCAACAAGAAGGCCCGCGAGCAGTTCCAGCTCTCGAGCTACAAGCGCCTGATCGACATCCACAACTCGACCGGCAAGACCGTGGACGCCCTCATGAAGCTCGAGCTCCCCTCGGGCGTAGAGGTCGAAATCAAGGTCTGATACCCGTAAGGATCTGAGAACAATTCAAACAAAAGCAACTCCATCAGTTCACATTTTCTAAATCAAAGAGAAATGCCAGGATTATTAGGAAAAAAAATCGGAATGACATCCGTTTTCAGTGNNCCCCTGCGTAGTTACTCAAGTGAAAACGGCTGAAAAGGATGGCTATGAGGCAGTGCAGCTCGGCTTCGAAGAGAAGAAGGACAAGCACACCACCGCCCCTATGGCCGGCCACTTCAAGAAAGCCGGAGTAGCTCCCCAGCGCCACTTGGCCGAGTTCAAAGGATTTGGCGAAGAGGTAAAACTCGGTTCGACCATCACCGTCGACCTCTTCAGCGAAGGCGACTTTGTCGACATTCAGGGTACCTCGAAGGGTAAAGGCTATCAGGGCGTTGTAAAGCGCCACGGCTTCGGCGGCGTAGGCCAGGCCACACACGGCCAGCACAACCGCCTCCGTGCTCCCGGTTCGGTCGGCGCCTGCTCCTATCCCGCCAAGGTGTTCAAGGGCATGCGCATGGCAGGCCAGATGGGCAATGAGAAAGTCACCGTACAGAACCTTCAGGTTGTTCGCGTGATGCCCGAGCACAACGTACTCATCATCAAGGGTTCCATCCCCGGAAGCAAAGGTTCAATCGTTTTAATTGAAAAGTAAATGGAAGTCGCAATCTATAACATCAAGGGCGAAGACACCGGCCGCAAGGCCCAGCTCGCCGACGAGGTATTCGCAGTCGAGGCCAACGAGCACGCTGTCTACCTCGACGTCAAGCAGTATCTCGCCAACCAGCGCCAAGGCACCCACAAGTCCAAGGAGCGCTCTGAAGTATCCGGCTCCACCCGCAAGCTGCACAAGCAGAAGGGCGGCGGCGGCAGCCGTATCGGCGACATCAACTCGCCTGTCCTCGTAGGCGGCGGACGTGTCTTCGGACCCCGTCCCCGTGACTACCGCTTCAAGTTGAACAAGAAAGTGAAACAGCTCGCTCGCCGCAGCGCCCTCACATACAAACTGCAGGATTCGCAGATCATCGTGGTCGAGGACCTCAATCTCGAGGCCCCCAAGACTAAAGATTTCGTAAATTTTGCTAAAAATCTTAAAGTCGAGGGCAAAAAGATCCTCTTCGTTTTACCGTCTGAAAATAAAAACGTAACTTTGTCTGCCCGTAACGTCCCCGACGCCAAGACAATGGTTGCCTCGGACGTCAACACGTATGCTGTGATGAACTCGAACGCCATCATCATCTCTGAAGGTGCGCTTGAGGTCATCAATAACATTTAAGCCAAACCGAGAAAACAAGAGCAAACATGGAAATCTCAATCAAACCCATCGTGACCGAGAAGGCGTCTCGCCTCAGCGAGAACGCCAATCGCTACACCTTCGCCGTTTCTCCCGAGGCTAACAAGTATGAGATCAAGAGCCTCGTCGAGAAGCTCTACGGCGTCAAGGTCACCCGCGTGAACACTCTGAACATGCGTTCCAAGAACAAATCGCGCTGGACCAAGAGCGGCCTGCTCCGCGGCAAGACTGCCGCTTGGAAGAAAGCCATCGTCGACCTCGCCGAAGGACAGACCATTGACTTCTATAGCAACATTTAATAAGAAATGGCAGTAAGAAAATTCAAGCCCACCACCCCGGGCCAGAGACACAAGGTTATCGGTGTATTTAAAGGTACCATCACTGCTACAACACCGGAGAAATCTCTTACAGTCGGCAAAAAAGCATCCGGAGGCCGCAACGCCGAAGGACACCTCACCACCCGCTACCTTGGTGGTGGCCACAAGCGCAAATACCGCATCATAGACTTTAAGAGAAACAAGGACGGCATCCCCGCCGTCGTCAAGACAATCGAGTACGATCCCAACCGTTCGGCTCGTATCGCCCTCCTTTACTACAAGGACGGCGCAAAGGCATACATCATTGCACCCAACGGACTCAAGGTAGGCGATGTCCTCCTGTCGGGACCCGAGGCCCAGCCCGAGGTAGGCAACTGCCTCCCGCTGGCCAACATCCCCGTAGGTACACTCGTCCACAACATTGAGCTGCGTCCCGGTCAGGGAGCCTTCATGGCACGCTCGGCCGGCACTTTCGCACAGCTCATCTCGCGTGAGGGCACCTATGCTATTGTCAAATTACCCTCCGGCGAAACACGCAAGATCCTCGCCGCATGCCGCGCCACCATCGGCGTAGTCGGCAACTCCGAGCACTCGCTCGAGCGCTCAGGCAAGGCCGGCCGCTCTCGCTGGCTCGGACGCCGCCCCCGCAACCGCGGCGTAGTCATGAACCCTGTCGATCACCCCATGGGCGGTGGCGAAGGCCGTGCTTCGGGCGGTCATCCCCGTTCGCGCAAGGGCCTCTACTCGAAGGGTCTCAAGACACGTGCTCCGAAGAAACATTCGTCGAAGTACATCATCGAGAGAAGAAAGAAGTAATCTGACATTCCAAACAACGCATACCTCATGAGTCGTTCATTGAAAAAAGGCCCGTTTATCAGCGTCAAGCTCGAAAAGAAGGTCGCAGCAATGGAAGAGAGTGGCAAGAAGTCCGTCATCAAGACTTGGAGCCGCGCATCCATGATCGCACCCGAATTCGTAGGCCACACATTCGCTGTCCACAACGGAAATAAATTCATCCCTGTCTACGTGACCGAAAACATGGTCGGCCACAAGCTCGGAGAGTTCGCTCCCACACGTACTTTCCGTGGCCACTCCGGCAACAGGAAGAAATAATTTCGGGCCCTGATATAAATAATTCAAACGTCAAAAAGAAAGAATTAAAATAAAATGGGTGTAAGAAAAAGAAACTCAGCAGACCTCAGGAAAGCCGAACAGAAGAACATCGCTTTCGCCAAGCTGCTCAACATACCCACCTCGCCCCGCAAGATGCGCCTCGTGGTCGACATGATCCGCGGCGTCGAGGTAAACCGCGCACTCGGCATCCTCAAGTTCTCCAACAAGGAGGCCGCCGCGCGCGTCGAGAAACTTCTCCGCTCGGCTATCGCCAACTGGGAAGCCAAAAACGAGCGTAAGGCCGACGACAACGAGCTCTACGTAGCCTCCGTCATGGTAGGCTGCGCCCCCATGCTCAAGCGTCTCCGCCCCGCACCTCAGGGCCGTGGTTACCGCATCCGCAAGCGCGCCAACCACGTCACCCTCATCGTCGACACAATCGAAAACAAAAACGCCAAAGCTTAACAAATGGGACAGAAAGTAAATCCAATCAGCAATCGCTTGGGAGTTATCCGCGGATGGGACTCTAACTGGTATGGCGGTAAGAAATACGGCGATACCCTGCTCGAGGACTCAAAACTCCGCAAGTATCTCAATGTTAAACTTGCCAAGAAAAGCGTTTCGCGCATCGTGATCGAGCGCACCATGAAACTCATCACAATCACCATCTGCACATCGCGCCCCGGCCTCATCATCGGCAAGGGCGGTCAGGACGTCGACAAGCTCAAGGAAGAGCTCAAGTTCGTCACCGACAAGGACGTACAGATCAACGTGTATGAGGTCAAGCGCCCCGAACTCGACGCTCAGATTGTGGCATCGAACATCGCCAGCCAGATCGAGGGCAAGATCGCCTATCGCCGCGCAGTCAAGATGGCCGTAGCAGCCTCAATGCGTGCCGGTGCCGAGGGCATCAAGATCCAGATCTCGGGCCGTCTCAACGGCGCCGAAATGGCTCGCTCAGAGATGTTCAAGGAAGGTCGCACACCCCTCCACACACTCCGTGCCGACATCGACTACGCTCTCGTAGAGGCACACACCAAGGTCGGTGTCATCGGCGTGAAGGTATGGATCTGCCGTGGCGAAGTCTATGGCAAGCGCGATCTCGCCCCCAACTATACCAACGGCCAGAAAGAGGCTCGCGGCAATCAGGGTGCCTCAGGCGCTCCCCGTCGCGGCGGCTTCCGCAAACCCAAAAACAACCGTTAAACCCACAACTGATTCAATCCCATGTTACAACCCAAGAAAACCAAATTCCGCCGCTCTCAGAAAGGCCGCATGAAAGGTCTCGCGCAGCGTGGCAACCAATTGGCCTTCGGTTCGTTCGGCATCAAGACCCTCGAGTCTAAGTGGATCACCGGTCGCCAGATAGAAGCCGCCCGTATCGCCGTAACCCGCTACATGCAGCGTCAGGGCCAGATCTGGATTCGCATATTCCCCGACAAGCCCATCACCAAGAAACCCGCCGAGGTCCGAATGGGTAAAGGTAAAGGTAACCCCGAAGGATATGTGGCTCCCGTTACTCCCGGCCGCATCATCATCGAGGTCGAGGGCGTACCCTTCGACATAGCCAAAGAGGCTCTGCGCCTGGCAGCACAGAAGCTCCCCGTCACCACCAAGTTCGTCGTTCGCCGCGACTATGACCCCACCCAAAACGTGTAACCGATCATGAAGAAAGAAAGTTTCGCTGAAGTTACCACACAGGATCTCCGCGACCGCCTCGATCAGATGGAGCTTGAATATGCACAGCTCAAGGCCCAGCATGCCGTGTCACCCCTCGACAGCCCCGCCAAGATCACCCGCGCCCGCAAGGAGATTGCCCGCGTCAAGACTGAGCTCCGCGCTCGTGAACTCAACAACAAATAACCCCACACAAAATGGAAAAGAGAAACCTCAGAAAAGAACGCATCGGGGTCGTTTCGAGCAACAAGGGTGACAAGACCATCACCGTCATGGTGAAGTGGAAGGAGAAGCACCCCATCTACGGCAAGTTCGTGAACAAAACCAAAAAGTACCACGCCCACGACGAGAACAACGAGTGTTCTGTCGGCGATACCGTACGTCTCATGGAGACAAGACCCCTCTCCAAGACAAAGCGCTGGCGTCTGGTCGAAATCATCGAAAAAGTGAAATAAACTATGATACAGACTGAAAGCCGTTTAACCGTCGCTGACAACAGCGGCGCCAAGGAAGCCCTCTGCATTCACGTGCTCGGAGGCACAGGCCGCCGCTACGCCTCAGTAGGAGACATCATCGTCGTTTCCGTAAAGAGCGTAATCCCCTCCTCTGACGTCAAGAAAGGAACCGTCTCTAAAGCTGTAGTCGTCCGCACCAAGAAAGAAATCCGCCGTCCCGACGGATCCTACATCCGCTTCGACGACAACGCCTGCGTGCTTCTCAACAACGCCGGCGAGCTCCGCGGAACCCGTATCTTCGGTCCGGTCGCTCGCGAACTCCGCGCAGCCAACCAGATGAAGATCGTTTCACTCGCACCCGAAGTCCTCTAACCGTCGTCTTCACGACAAACCGTCAAAAACAGTCAAGTAATGCACAAGTTACATATCAAAAAAGGCGACAACGTCTATGTTCTTGCCGGCGACGACCGCGGTAAAGAGGGTCGTGTGCTCAAAGTCCTCGTGAGCGAGCAGAAAGCTATCGTGGAAGGCATCAACATTGTCACCAAAGCCACCAAGCCCAATGCCCAGCATCCGCAGGGCGGCCTCGTTAAGAAAGAGGCTCCCATCGCCATCTCCAACATCGCGCTCATCGACCCCAAGACCGGTAAACCCACCCGTGTCACCCGTCGTCGCGAGGATGGCAAAGTAATCCGAATCGCCAAAAAATCAGGAGAGGAGATTAAATAATGAGCACCCAGACCGTCAAACAGGACTATAAGGAACGCATCGTTCCCGCCCTCACCGAGAAATTCAGCTACACTACACCCATGCAGGTGCCCAAGCTGAAGAAGATCGTCATCAATCAGGGCCTCGGCGCAGCCACCCAAGACAAGAAACTCATCGAGACCGCCATCAACGAGCTCACCGCCATCACCGGCCAGAAAGCCGTTGCAACCCTCTCGCGCAAGGACATCTCTAACTTCAAGGTCCGCAAGAAGATGCCCATCGGCGTGATGGTCACCCTCCGTCGCGACAAGATGTATGAGTTCCTCGAGCGTCTGGTCCGTGTAGCACTCCCCCGTATCCGCGACTTCAAGGGTATCGAATCCAAGCTCGACGGACGTGGCAACTACACCCTCGGCATCACCGAGCAGATCATCTTCCCCGAGATCAACATCGACGCCATCAACAAGCTCATGGGCATGAACATCACCTTCGTGACATCGGCCAACACCGACGAAGAGGGTTATGCACTGCTCAAAGAGTTCGGCCTCCCTTTCAAGAACGCTAATAACTAAGCAACACTCCTATGGCAAAAGAATCCATGAAGGCCCGCGAGGTAAAGCGCGCCAAACTTGTGGCCAAATACGCCAAGAAGAAGGCCGATCTCAAGGCAGCCGGCGACTATGAGGCTCTGCAGGCTCTCCCCAAGAACGCCTCGAGCGTACGTCTCCACAACCGCTGCTCGATCACCGGCCGTCCCAAAGGCTACATGCGCCAGTTCGGCATCTCGCGTATCCAGTTCCGCGAGATGGCTTCGGCAGGCCTGATCCCCGGCGTCAAGAAGGCTTCGTGGTAATCACCACCCGTCTTCACTGACAGCGACACCATTCCCTATCCGACAGTCGGCGGCCCGGGAGTCGTTACCTCTAAGCCGCGGTCGCGGAGTCACGCAGCCGGCCTCACCGGTCCTCAGTCCTCCCGCCCGCGACGGCCGCACGACGTCGCAAAGGGTTCCGGCCCTCGATCCGGAGCCCGAGAACACAGAACTCCCTCCTCCACCAAAGTCACGACACAGTGAGTATTAAATATTGTTGGGACAACTCCCCAATCAATTTAAACAACAACAACCAATGACAGATCCTATTGCAGACTATCTGACAAGATTGAGGAACGCCATCAAAGCCAACCACCGCGTGGTAGAGATCCCGGCCTCGAACTTGAAGAAGGAGATCACGAAGATCCTCTTCGAACAAGGCTACATCCTCAACTACAAATTCGAGGAAGGCGAAAACCCCGCCGGCACCATCAAGATCGCCCTCAAGTACGATCCCGTTGACAAGGTCAACGCCATCAAGTCGCTCGAGCGCGTCTCGCGTCCCGGCCTCCGCCGCTACACAGGCTACAAGGACATGCCCCGCGTGCTCAACGGCCTCGGCATCGCCATCCTTTCCACCTCTAAAGGTGTAATGACCAACAAACAGGCCCGCGACCTCAAGGTAGGTGGCGAGGTCCTCTGCTACGTTTACTAATCAAAGGAGGAATCAAACATGTCACGTATAGGTAAAGCCCCCATTGAAATTCCCGCCGGTGTCACAGTCACCGTCGACGCACAGAACGTAGTCACCGTCAAAGGTCCCAAAGGCACCCTCACCCAGAAAGTAAACCCCGACCTCACCGTCAGCGTCGCCGACGGCCACGTCACCCTCACCCGTCCCTCGGACGACCGCGAGCACCGCGCACAGCACGGTCTCTATCGCGCCCTCATCCACAACATGGTCGTGGGCGTATCGACCGGTTATCGCAAGGAGATGGAGCTCGTGGGCGTAGGCTATCGCGCCGCCTCCAACGGTCAGGTGCTCGAGCTCTCTCTGGGCTATTCTCACGCCATCTACATAAAGCTCCCCCCCGAGGTTAAGGTCGAGGCCAAGACAGAGCGCAACAAGAACCCGCTCATCATCCTCGAGAGCGACGACAAGCAGCTCCTCGGTCAGGTTTGCGCCAAGATCCGCTCTCTGCGCAAGCCCGAACCCTACAAGGGCAAAGGTATCAAGTTCGTCGGCGAAGTCATCCGCCGCAAGTCCGGCAAGTCGGCAAGTGCCAAATAATAAAATCACGTCAAGAAAACTATGGTTTCTAAGATACAACGTCGCAACAAAATCAAAGCCCGCATCCGCGGCAAGATTTCCGGCACTGCAGCCCGTCCGCGCATGACCGTATTCCGCTCCAACAAGCAGATCTACGTGCAGCTCATCGACGATCTGGCCGGCAAGACCATCTGCGCTTCTTCGTCCAAAGGCATCGAGGAAGGCACCAAGTGTGAAATCGCAGCCAAGGTTGGCGAGGCCATCGCACAGAAGGCAATCGCCGCAGGCGTAACAGAAGTGGTCTTCGACCGCAACGGCTACCTCTTCCACGGCCGTGTTAAATCACTCGCGGACGCCGCTCGCAACGGTGGCCTCAAATTCTAATCGACATCATGGCAGTAAAGAATAACAAAGTTAAGTCTGCAAGCGACCTCGAGCTCAAGGACCGCCTCGTAGCCATCAACCGCGTCACCAAGGTGACCAAGGGTGGCCGCACATTCACTTTCGCAGCCATCGTCGTTGTCGGCAACGAGAACGGCATCGTAGGCTGGGGTCTGGGCAAGGCCAACGAAGTACAGGCCGCCATCGCCAAAGGCGTTGAGGCAGCCAAGAAGAACCTCATCAAGGTGCCCGTGCACAAAGGCACCATCCCCCACGAGCAGGCAGCCAAGTTCGGCGGCTCGCGCGTCATCATCAAGCCCGCTTCGCACGGTACCGGCGTGAAGGCCGGTGGCGCCATGCGTGCCGTGCTCGAGAGCGTGGGCGTGACCGACGTGCTCTGCAAGTCTAAGGGCTCTTCCAACCCCCACAACCTCGTCAAGGCAACCATCGCCGCCCTCGGCGAGATGCGTTCGCCCGCACAGGTGGCTCAGAACCGCGGCATCTCCGTCGACAAAGTGTTTAACGGCTAATCTCCATCGAAATGGCAAAAATCAAAGTTACCCAGATCAAGAGCCGCATCAACGCTCCCGCAGTGCAGAAACGCACTCTCGACGCCCTCGGCCTGAAGAAGATGCATCACTCGGTTGTCCTCGAGGACAACCCCTCGACCCGTGGCATGGTACAGGCCGTGCACCATCTCGTTGAAGTGACTAACGCCTGAATATAAACAATCCCTTAACACACCACAATGGATTTAAGCAATTTAAAACCCGCCGCCGGCGCAGTCACCAGAAAGACCCGTATCGGCCGCGGCCCCGGCTCCGGCAAAGGTGGCACATCCACCCGCGGTCACAAGGGAGCGAAATCACGCTCGGGTTATTCCCGCAAGATCGGCTTTGAGGGCGGTCAGATGCCCCTCCAGCGCCGTCTCCCCAAATTCGGCTTCAAACCTCTGGCAAAAACCGTCTATAAGGCTGTCAACCTTGCCGACCTCGAGGCTCTCGCCACCGAGGCCAATATCGAGAAGATCACCGTCGATGTGCTCATCGAGGCAGGTCTCGTCAACGGCAAGCAGCCTGTCAAGATCCTTGCAGGCGGTGCGCTGACCAAAAAGCTCGACGTGGAGGCCAACGCCTTCTCGGCAGCTGCCGAAGCCGCAATCACTGCAGCCGGAGGCACAGTGACAAAACTCTAATCACCCCCTCTCCCCGCAATGAGATTTATTCAAACACTTCGTAATATCTGGACCATTGAGGAGCTGAGAAAGCGCATTCTCGTCACTCTCCTGCTGGTGCTCGTCTACCGACTGGGCTGCTACGTGGTTCTTCCCGGCATCTCGCCCGAAGACCTCGACGCCCTCTCGAAGTTCACCAACAAGAGTGGTCTGATGCAGCTGCTCGACATGTTCTCGGGCGGTGCGTTCTCTCAGGCTTCCATCTTTGCCCTCGGCATTATGCCCTACATCACTGCATCCATCGTGATACAGCTGCTGGGCATGGTGCTCCCCTCGTTCCAAAAGATGCAGAGGGAGGGCGAGAGCGGTCGCCAGAAGCTGAGCCAGTATACCCGCTATCTCACTGTGCTCATCCTGCTTCTTCAGGGTCCTGCCTATCTTGTAAATCTCCAAGTCCAAGTGAGCGCTGCGACCGGCAGCGCCCACATGGGCTTTTGGACAATAGCCTATCTGACGGTCATCCTCGCTGCCGGCTCCATGTTCATCATGTGGCTCGGCGAGCGCATCACTGACCGCGGCATCGGCAACGGTATCTCGTTCATCATCCTCGTGGGCATCATCGCCCGCCTCCCGGGAGCTCTGTTCTATGAGTTCACGTCCCGCCTGCCGGGATCGACCGGATCGCAGGGCGGCCTCATCATGTTCGTTGTCGAGATTATCCTGCTCTTTGCCGTCACCGTCGGCGCAGTGCTGCTCGTGCAGGGCACCCGCAAGGTCCCCGTGCAGTATGCCAAGCGCATCGTCGGCAACCGTCAGTATGGCGGCGCCCGCCAGTACATCCCCCTCAAGGTGAATGCCGCAGGCGTGATGCCTATCATCTTCGCACAGGCCATCATGTTCATCCCCATCACTCTGGCCGGCTTCGGCAGCTCGGAGGGTTCGTCGGGATTCTATGCAGCGTTCTCTGACATCAACGGATTCTGGTACAACCTCGTTTACTTCATCCTGATCGTTGCGTTCACATACTTCTACACAGCCATCACCGTCCGTCCGACACAGATGGCCGAGGACATGAAGCGCAACAACGGATTCATCCCCGGCGTGAAGCCCGGCAAGAAGACAGCCGAGTATCTCGACTCGATCATGTCGCGCATCACACTGCCCGGATCTATCTTCCTCGGCATCGTGGCCATCCTCCCCGCCTTCGCGCGCTTCTTCGGAATCTCGCAGAACTTCGCACAGTTCTTCGGCGGCACATCGCTCCTGATTCTCGTCGGTGTCGTGCTCGACACCCTCCAGCAGATCGAGAGCCATCTGATGATGCACCACTATGACGGCCTGATGAAGGACGGAAAAATCAAAGGTCGCACAACCGGCTCAGCCTATTAATCAACCCGTAAAGTAGAAAAATCGGTTACAGCAGGAATATTTCTTCAATGATCTATCTCAAGACTCCCGAAGAAATCGAGAAAATGCGACAGGCATGCACACTCGTGAGCCGCACACTTGGCGAAGTCGCCAAGTGGGTGGCTCCCGGTGTGACTACCCGTCACCTCGACAACATCGCACGCGAGTTCATGCTCGACAACGGCGGCCGCCCGGCCTGTCTGGGCTATGGCGGCTTTCCGGCCACTCTCTGCATAGAGATCAACGAGACCGTGGTGCACGGTTTCCCCTCGGGACGCGAGCTGCGCGAGGGCGACATCATCGGTGTCGACACAGTGGTCGAACTCGACGGCTATAACGGCGACATGTGCTATACGTTTCCGGTAGGCGAGATCTCGCCCGAGCTCATGGCACTCTGCCGCACCACCAAGGAATCGCTCTACAAGGGCATCGACGCCGCACAGGAAGGGCGCCGCATAGGCGACATCGCCAATGCCGTCCAGACCTATTGCGAGAAGCGCGGATACAGCATTGTTCGCGAGATGTGCGGACACGGCATAGGCCGCAAGATGCACGAGGATCCCGAGGTGCCCAACTATGGCCGACGCGGTTGCGGCCCCGTGCTCAAGAAGGGCATGTGCATCTGCATAGAGCCCATGATCAATCTGGGCAGCCGCAACATAGTCATCGAACAGGACGGATGGACATGCCGCACCAAAGACCGCAAGGCCTCGGCGCACTACGAGCACACCATCCACATCACCCCCGAGGGGCCCGAGATCCTGACCACCTTCGACTATGTCCATGAGGCGCTCGGCGATAGATTCATCTGAAATTACTCCATCAAAAATCAACCTGCTATAACATAACAATCATCTATGGCAAAACAAGCTGCAATCGAACTTGACGGCACCATTGTCGAGGCACTGTCCAACGCTATGTTCCGCGTCGAGCTCGAGAACGGGCACGAGATCACTGCCCACATCTCAGGCAAGATGCGCATGCACTACATCAAGATACTGCCCGGCGACAAGGTGAAGGTAGAGATGTCGCCCTATGATCTCACCAAGGGCCGCATATCCTTCCGTTACAAATGATAAGGCACCAAAACGAAATCCAACCATCATTTCATAATAAAACAACAAGACAATGAAAGTAAGAGCATCTGTCAAAAAGCGCACTCCGGACAGCAAGATCGTCCGCCGCAAGGGACGTCTTTACGTCATCAACAAGAAGAACCCCAAATACAAGCAGCGTCAGGGCTAATATCGCCTCAACGGGGACCGGCACAGGAAAACGACCGCAACGCAGCGTCTGATTAGTTAAATTATTAAAACGATTCCTAATTAGTGTTGCGACGGGGCTTTTCTGCGTCCTCATTATGCGAAATTAGTATTAACTTTGCAAAAAATTTAAGTCAACTATCTATATGGCAGTAAGAATCGTGGGAGTTGACCTCCCCCAGAACAAAAGAGGTGAAATCGCCCTGACCTATATCTTCGGTATCGGTCGCAGCGCAGCGAAGACCATCCTCGAGAAAGCCGGAGTAGACGTCAACATCAAGGTAAAAGACTGGACCGACGACCAGGCCGCCAAAGTGCGCGAGGTAATCGGTTCGGACTACAAGGTTGAAGGCGACCTCCGCAGCGAAATCCAGCTCAACATCAAGCGCCTGATGGACATCGGCTGCTATCGTGGCATCCGCCACCGCAACGGTCTTCCCGTGCGCGGCCAGAGCACCAAGAACAACGCCCGCACCCGCAAGGGACGCAAGAAAACCGTCGCTAACAAGAAAAAAGCTACTAAATAATCTCGTAATATGGCAAAAAAGACTGTCGCCGCAAAGAAAAGAAACGTCAAAGTCGACGCTGCCGGCCAGCTGCACGTCCACTCTTCGTTCAATAACATCATTGTGTGCTTAGCCAACTCCGAGGGTCAGGTGATCTCTTGGTCTTCGGCAGGCAAGATGGGCTTCCGCGGCTCCAAGAAGAACACCCCCTATGCCGCCCAGATGGCAGCTCAGGACTGCGCCAAGATCGCTTACGATCTGGGTCTGCGCAAGGTCAAGGCATATGTCAAGGGTCCCGGCAACGGACGTGAGTCGGCCATCCGCACCATCCACGGTGCCGGCATCGAGGTCACCGAGATCGTAGACGTGACTCCGCTGCCCCACAATGGCTGTCGTCCTCCCAAGCGTCGCCGCGTATAACAGCAACCCCACAACCCCGCCGTTAACAACAGCATAAGCCGGCCGTGATAGCCAATCATCAAAAAGGCTCTTCTTTCATAATCCTTCAGGCCGCCGCAACGGCGTTTCAGGTAAATTCAGAGACAACTTAATTTACTCAACCAACACCAGTCTGCCCGATACGTCGGGATGTCCCGCGCAGCCCGCGCGATGAAATATATTCAGGCCACATTCAACACCACCTCTCTGTGGCCGCGGCTGTCACTCCTGAGCCGCCGGGACATCCGAGACAGGGACAGGCAAACCCTCAAACAACCAATCAAACAATGGCAAGATACACAGGTCCCCGCACCAAAATCGCCCGTAAGTTCGGTGAACCCATCTTCGGTGAGGACAAAGTCCTTACAAAGAAGAACTATCCCCCGGGACAGCATGGCCTCAACAAGCGCCGCAAGACCTCAGAGTACGGCGTGCAGTTACGCGAGAAGCAGAAGGCCAAATATACCTACGGCGTGCTCGAGAAGCAGTTCCACAACCTCTTTGACAAGGCTTCGCGCGCCAAGGGTATCACCGGCGAGATCCTGCTGCAGCTCCTCGAGAGCCGTCTGGACAACGTCGTATACCGTCTGGGCATCGCTCCCACCCGTGCAGCCGCCCGTCAGCTGGTGCTGCACCGTCACATCACCGTCAACGGCAAGGTAGTCAACATCGCCTCGTACAGCGTTAAGCCCGGCGACGTTGTCGGCGTCCGCGAGAAGTCAAAGTCGCTCGAGGTAATCGGCGACGCACTCGCAGGCTTCAACCACAGCAAGTATCCCTGGCTCGAGTGGGACGAATCGCTCAAGGCAGGCAAGTTCCTCCACGTTCCCGCTCGCGAAGACATCCCCGAGAACATCAAAGAGCAGCTTATCGTCGAGTTGTATTCTAAATAATCAATTAAACTAAGATCCATGGCTATATTAGCATTCCAAAAACCTGACAAAGTCCTAATGTTGGAAGCCGATAACCATTTCGGCAAATTTGAATTCAAGCCATTGGAGCCTGGTTACGGTATCACCATAGGCAACGCCCTTCGCCGCATCCTCCTGTCGTCGCTCGAGGGTTTTGCCATCTCGTCGATCCGCATCGACGGCGTGAAGCACGAGTTTGACACCATCCCCGGTGTGAAGGAAGATGTCACCAACATCATCCTCAACCTCAAGAAGGTCAACCTCAAGCAGACCGTCGAAGAGACAGACTCCGAAAAGGCATCCATCACTGTGTCAGGCAAGGAAGAGTTCACAGCCGGTGACATTGGCAAAGTCCTCGCAGGGTTTGAGGTCCTCAATCCCGACCTTGTCATCTGTCATTTGGATCCTAGCGCAAGCTTCACAATCGACCTCACAATCAATAAAGGCCGTGGATGGGTACCGGCCGACGAGAACGAAGACCCCAACGCACCGGTCGACACCCTCGCCATCGACTCCATCTACACCCCCATCAAGAACGTGAAGTATACCGTGGAGAACTTCCGCGTTGATCAAAAGACCGACTACGACAAGCTCACACTTGAAATCACAACCGACGGTTCCATTCTCCCCAAAGATGCCCTCAAGGAGGCCGCCAAGATCCTCATCTATCACTTCATGCTCTTCTCGGACGAGAAAATCACTCTCGAGACGGACGAGCAGAACAACGAGGTGGAGTTTGACGAAGAGGTGCTGCACATGCGCCAACTCCTCAAGAGCAAGCTCGTCGACATGGATCTCTCGGTCCGTGCCCTCAACTGCCTCAAGAGCGCAGAGGTCGAGACTCTCGGAGAGCTCGTCGTCTTCAACAAGACAGACCTGCTGAAGTTCCGCAACTTCGGCAAGAAGTCACTCACAGAGCTCGACGAACTCCTGGCCAACCTCAACCTCTCCTTCGGAATGGACATCTCCAAATATAAACTTGATAAAGAGAAATAATCAACGATGAGACACAATAAATCATTCAACCACCTCAGCCGTAAGAAGGCTCATCGCGACGCGCTGCTGGCCAACATGACAGTCTCCCTGATCATGCACAAACGCATCTTCACAACTCTCGCCAAGGCCAAAGCTCTCCGCGTTTACGCAGAGCCCCTGATCAACCGTGCCAAGGAGGATTCAACCCCCAACCGCCGTCTCGTGTTCTCGCACCTCCAGAACAAGGAGGCCGTCACCGAGCTCTTCCGCGAGGTAGCTCAGAAGATCGCAGAGCGCAACGGTGGCTACACCCGCATCCTCAAGACAGGCAACCGTCTGGGCGACAACGCCAAGATGTGCTTCATTGAGCTGGTTGACTACAACGAGAACATGCTCAACGACAAAGCCTCCAAGAAGGGCGCCGGCCGCACTCGCCGCTCGCGTCGTTCGGGCTCGAAGGCAGAGGCCGCTCCCGCAGCCGAAGCTCCCGCAGCCGAGGAGACAAAGGCCGAATAATCCCCCCGGCCACATAACCTCAACACAGACCGCCGCAAGCCCCACACAGGCCAGCGGCGGTCTTTTCGTATCATTACTCATATATAAAACATAGCCGAACCATGTCTGACAACTCTCTGTCGCCCCGCGAGCGCCGCGGGCTCATACTCTTCACCGCCCTCCTTCTCTTGGTGACGTTGCTGCTGTCACTGAGGGGTTGCGGCGACGCCCCTGTCGAGGCCCATGGCGTGCCCGCTGACACACTCAAGGTGTCCGTGGATACAATCATCCCACAAAGGGACGTAAGGCCGCGCCACGAGCGCCGTCAGCGCCGTCCCGGGCCATCGGATCCGTCATACCGCAACCCGCTCGACGAGCCTCTCAACAGACCGCGCTGAGACAACGGCATGGTCAGGATACAGCAAAGGGCGACCGCAAGGCCGCCCTTTGTCGTAGGTGTTTGAGTCGCTATCAGAGATTGCGTGCGTCAACCTCCTCTTCCTCCGAGACGGGGATGTCGGTGTTGACGTTCTTCGAGCCGATAAGGCCGTAGAAGAGGATGTAGGCAAGCATGCCGACGATGAGCCAGTATGAGGCCATGTAGCCGGCCTGACCTGCTATCCAGTTCTGTATCAGGGGCATGACGCCGCCGCCGACCACCATCATCATGAAGATGCCCGAGGCCTGAGCGGTATATTTGCCGAGGCCCTCGACTGCGAGGTTGAAGATGCCGCCCCACATTACGGACGTGCAGAGGCCGCAGAGTATCAGCAGCAGGGCGCTGACGGGCACGCGGGGCACGGTGGTGAGGTTGGTGACGACCTGTGCGGGTGAGATCTCAAACTCCTGATGGATGGTCTCGGCATAGGGTGCCAGCATGGCAGCGTCGGGCTTGGAGATGAACTCGGCGATGGTCTCGACGGGCACGCCGGCAGTGGCGAGTACCTCGGTGGTGTTCTCGACGGGGTCATAGACCACTGCGGGCACCTGCACGGCATTCTCCTTGGGGATGACGATCGAGAATATCACGAGAAGGATGGCCACCGAAGACACGGTGATGATCTGTGCCTTGGTGCTGACGGTGCCGCTGATGAAGCCCGAGAGCATGCGGCCCACCAGCATGAGCAGCCAGTAGATGGCCACGATGGCGCCGGCGATTGTCGAGGCCGCGCCGATGACGCCCGCGCCTGTCGCGCTCTGGTCGGCCAGATAGAAGTTGAGCGTGCCGGGGATGCCGATCTCGATGCCTACGTAGAAGAAGATGCCGATGACGCCGAGCACGGTGTGGCGGAAGTTCCACGGCGAGTGCGAGTACTGCACCTTGGCGCCCGAAGCGCTCTTGTTGGGCTCGGGGATGGCTACGAACGAGATGATGACGAATGCAGCGGCAAACACGCCCATGGCTACCCAGAGCAGCGGAGCGACGTCGCCCATCTGGGTCTTGGTGGTGAGCTGGCCGATAAGGGCGCCGACAAACAGGGGAGTCAGCGTGCCCGACAGCGAGTTGAGGGCACCGCCGCTCTGCAGCAGCTGGTTGCCGGTCTTGCCGCCGCCGCCCAGCAGGTTGAGCATCGGGCACACGACAGTGTTGAGCATGCAGACGCAGAAACCGCAGATGAACGCGCCGAGCAGATAGATGAAGAAGTTGAGGGTGACGGGGCTGCCGCCGATGTTGCCGACCACTGTCTCGGCGCCGACCACGCTCGAGAGCCACTGCACGAATAGGCCCACGAAGCCAACTGCCATGGCCCAGAGGGCTGTTTTCTTATAACCGATCCTGACCAGCAGATTGCCGGCGGGGATGCCCATGAACAGGTAGGCAAGGAAGTTCATCATGTTGCCCATCATGCCGAGCACGGAGTTGCCGGCGAATTTGTAACCCCAGATCGTGCCGATCGGGGCGGCCAGATTGGTGACGAACGAGATCATCGCATAGATGCAGAACATCGCGACTATCGCTACGACATGGCCGTTCTTCTTTTCCGAAGGTTTCATTGTCTTTTTGAGATAAGATAAGAAGTGATTATTGTGAGATTTTAGTTTTCGCTTTGTCGTTAGTGTAGGTCAGTGCGCGGGCTGTACCTCGGACCCGCAGGTGTTTGACAGACACAAAGGTATGATTTTTTTTGTTTGTCTGACCTTTAACGATTGTTAAATTATCGGTTTGTGACAAAAAATGACCTGTCTTTTACAATTATTTCCCTATCGCCACGGGGCACTACGGGTGGTCCTGTCATGTTTTATGGCAGGGCGCGTCATATTTGAGCGAAAACTGATTAGGAATTTCAAAAAAATTACTTAAATTTGCCGATAGTCCGGCGGGAAACAACCGGGCGATATTGTACTGAATACAATAAGTAATCTTAACCATATAGTAATCTCAATGAATCTAACTACAGTCAACCGTGCGGCCGACAACATCCGCGCTCTCGCCGCCGCAATGGTTGAAAAAGCCAAGTCGGGACATCCCGGCGGTGCCATGGGAGGCGCAGACTTCGTCAACGTACTTTACTCGCAGTTCCTCGTGACCGATCCCGACGACGGCCGCTGGA
Source organism: Bacteroidales bacterium M8 (assembly GCA_001689495.1). Taxonomy (GTDB): domain Bacteria; phylum Bacteroidota; class Bacteroidia; order Bacteroidales; family Muribaculaceae; genus Duncaniella. The sequence goes on from LUJS01000031.1 coordinate 101,947, forward strand.
TAGCTCGCGACCGTTTCTTCCTCGACCCCGGCCACATGTCGCCCATGCTCTACAGCGTGCTGGCGCTCTTCGGCCACTATAGCACCGACGAGCTCTCGCAGTTCCGCCAGTGGGGCTCGCCCACGCCCGGCCACCCCGAGCTGCACCCCGAGCGCGGTGTCGAGAACACATCCGGTCCCCTCGGTCAGGGTCACACCATGGCCGTGGGCTGCGCCATAGCCGAGAGATTCCTCGCCGCCCGTTTCGGCGAATGGCTCTCGCACAAGACATACGCCTTCATCTCTGACGGCGGCATTCAGGAAGAGATCTCGCAGGGTGCAGGCCGTCTGGCCGGCCATCTGGGTCTGTCCAACCTCATCATGTTCTACGACTCGAACAAGGTGCAGCTCTCGACCATGGTCGAGGCTGTCGACGCCGAGGACGTAGCCGCCAAGTATCGCGCATGGCACTGGAACGTCATCGAGATTAACGGCAATGACCCCGAGGCCATCGCCGGCGCCATCGAGACAGCCAAGCACGAGACCGAGCGTCCCACCATCATCATCGGCCACACCGTCATGGGCAAGGGTTGCGTCAAGGCCGACGGCGAGAGCTATGAGGGCCAGTGCTCGACCCACGGCCAGCCCCTCAGCGCTGCCGGCGCGGACTATGCCGCCACTCTGCGCAACCTCGGTGCCGATCCCGAGAATCCCTTCGTCATCTTCGACGACGTCAAGGCCCTCTACGAGGCACGCCGTCAGGAGCTCCGCGCTATCGTCAAGGCCCGCCGCGAGGAGCAGGCCGCATGGGAGGCCGCAAACCCCGAGCTGGCCAAGGAACTTCACGGCTATCTCGAGAACAAGCTCCCCGCCATCGACTGGAGCGCCATCCCCCACAAGGCCAACATCGCATCGCGTCAGGCATCGGCCGACGTGCTGGGCGTGCTGGCCGAGAAGGTAGGCAACATGATCGTATCGTCGGCCGACCTCGCCAACTCTGACAAGACCGACGCATTCCTCAAGAAGACACACCCCTTCAAGAAGGGCGACTTCACCGGCGCGTTCCTGCACGCAGGCGTGGCCGAGCTGACAATGGCATCGGTGATGAACGGCATCGCCCTTCACGGCGGCGTCGTGTGCGCATGCGGCACGTTCTTCGTCTTCTCCGATTACATGAAGCCCGCCGTGCGTCTGGCAGCCCTCATGGAGCTCCCCGTCAAGTATATCTGGACACACGACGCATTCCGCGTGGGCGAGGACGGACCTACCCACGAGCCCGTCGAGCAGGAGGCACAGCTCCGCCTCATGGAGGAGCTCCGCAACCTCTCGGGCCGTCCCTCGATGCTCGTGCTGCGTCCCGCCGACGCCGCCGAGACAAGCGCCGCTTGGGAGATGGCCATGGAGAACGTCGAGACACCCTCGGCCCTCGTCCTCTCGCGCCAGAACCTCCCCGACCTCCCCGCCGCAAGCGGCAACCGCTTTGCCGAGGCCATCGCCGGCAGCCGCCGCGGTGCATACGCCGTGATTGATGTCGAGAATCCCGACATCATCCTCGTTGCCAACGGCTCTGAGGTCTCGCTGCTTTGCGAGGTGGCTCAGGCCATCGCCGCCGACGGCATCAAGGCCCGCGTCGTTTCGGCCCCCTCGATCGGCCTGTTCAACAATCAGGACATCGACTACCGTCACTCAGTCATCACACCCGGTGTTCCGGCATTCGGCCTCACCGCCGGTCTCCCCTCGACCCTGCGCTCGCTCGTGGGCTCGGACGGAGCCGTGTTCGGCCTCGACCACTTCGGCGCCTCGGCACCCTACAAGGTGCTCGACGAGAAGTTCGGATTCACCCTCCCCGCAGTCAAGGCTCAGGTGCTCGCCTATCTGGGCAAGTAATCGCCGCGACCGCACTCTGATCTGAAAACAACTCCCCGGCATCCCCCCGCAAGGTGGGGACGCCGGGGAGAAATGTTGAATTTTGTGCCAATCTCAGGGTTATTATTTTGGAAAATTGGGCGTAAAAGAGGATTTTTTTGCCAAAAAGAAAGATTTTTTTGCGTAAATTTAGATTAATCCAAAAAAATGTTATACCTTTGGCAAGAATTTCCGCGCGTTTGGCCGGAATTAGCCATAAGAATTCAACACGGAACTCTGACATAATCCACAAACTTCTACTAACCACCGAAAATTTCAACTATTTTCCAATAATTAATTATTTATGAAAAAAAGTACCCTTCTTGGCTTGGTAGCCGCTCTGTTTATGGGCCAAAGCGCAATGGCTCAGAGCGCCCAAGAAATCAGCTATGTAGAGGATCCCGCTCAGGGCTACCTCTTCAATAGCTTCTCGAACAACTGGTTCATCTCGGCTGAAGGTGGTATCAACTACTACTTCGACGCCAACAACACCAAGCGCGACTTCTTCGATCGCTTCAAGCCCAACGCAGGCATCTGGGTCGGCAAGTGGTTCTCGCCCATCGTGGGTGCCCGTGTAGGTGGTAACTTCACCGCCCTCAAGGGTCTCAGCAAGGACGGTGGCTATGGCTACTACGGCAAGTTCGAAGGCTTTGACAAATACGAGCGCAACGAGTTCGGCTTCAACGTAGACATGATGCTTAACCTCACCAACTGGTGGTGCGGTTATCGTCCCGGTCGCTGCTACAACGCTATCGTTTACGGTGGCGCAGGCTACAACTGGGTATATCTTCCCCAGTACAAGGCCAACGGCCAGCGCGACGGCTGGGGTCGTGGCGGTGATGACAACCTCACGGCTCACGTAGGTCTCATCAACAACTTCAACCTCAACAAGCACATCGCTCTCTATCTCGACCTCCGTCTTGCCGCTTTCACCGACGAGACCAAGGCTTCCGAGCCCCACAAGACTCACCTCGACGGTCAGGCATACATCGGTCTTACCTACAACTTCAACAAGACCACTTGGAATGCCCCCATCGTTCCCGTGATCCCCGAAATCCCCAACTGCGACGAGGTTGAGGCTCGCCTTCAGGCTGCCAACGGCCGCATCGCCGACCTCGAGGGTCAGCTCCGTGACTGCCTCAACCGTCCCACCCAGACCGTGGTTCAGGCCGAGGAAGGTCCCCTCTGCACCATCTACTACACCATCGGCAGCTCGCGCATCTCGCGTGTAGACAACAAGGTGCTTGGCGCCGTAGCCGAGGTCATGAAGAGCAATCCCGACCAGAAGTACACCGTATGCGGCTGGGCCGACAACTACACCGGCACCGATGCCATCAACGACCGTCTGCGTCACGCTCGTGCCAACGGTGTTGAGAAGGTTCTCCTCCGCAACGGCGTTCCCGCCTCGCAGCTCGACGTAACCGTCAACAACGCCAACCTCAACGACATGGGCGAGAAGTTCGTTTCTCTCGACCGCGCCGTGACCATCAAGGCCAACAAGTAATCTGAACTTTAGTTGAGATAAAAAAGCCCGGGCTTCCATGTCGGAAGCCCGGGCTGATTTTTTGTCGTCGTCGCCGACGACCGTCCGGGATGGCAGGAGTGTCAGAGCTGACCCTGCTCGACCAGCGTGGCCACGCGCTCTATGATGGCATCCTTGCGGTCGGACTCGGGATTGTATGACGTCTTGAGGTTGACGCCGAAAAATCGTCCGAACGTCTGCCAGAAACCCGCACGGAACGAGCCCAGAAAAGCCTTGAGTATGTTGTAGCTGCTCTGGTTGGTCTCGCGGTTTATCAGCTTTATCAGCATCTGGGCCTGACTCTTGGTGAACTTCTTGAGCACGGGCTTGTATTGCTCGAACACGGCCCCCTCCATCTTCTTGAGGTGTTCCTCGCGCTCCTTCTGCGTGGGATAGGTCTCGATATACTCGTATGTCTCTATCAGGGTCTCGCAGATGAGCTTGGCATAGGGGAGGGCCTTGCGCACGTCGCGCACGGTCTTCCAGTAGAATTCCTCCTCCTTCTTGTTCTTGAACTTCATCGGAGGGAAGACGGTGATCTCGGAGAGATACAGCATCAGCTCCTCCTCGCCATCCTCGCCGGTCACGAAGTTGTATCCCCGCAGAGGCTTGATGCGGCCGCCTCCGGCCTCGATCTCCTCCTCGTCGGGAATGGCCGAGCCGACCCCCTGCGCCTGCGTGCCCAGCACGGCGCAGAGAGTCAGCGATGCGGTTATGTATCTGAGGGCGTGTGTCATTCTATTATAACGCCCGTCGGGCGATTTTTATTGCTCGGGATCGTGGGGCACCGGCGGATAATCTACGGTATAGTGCAGTCCGCGGCTCTCCTTGCGCTCTTTGGCCTGACGCATTATCAGGTATCCGACATTGATGATGTTGCGCAGCTCGCATATCTCGCGCGACGCCTTCGAGCGCTTGAACAGCTTCTCGGTCTCCTCATACAGTATGTCGAGGCGGTTCCAAGCGCGGTCCAGACGCAGGTCCGAGCGGACAATACCCACATACGTGCCCATGATCTGGCCCACCTCCTTGATGCTCTGGGTTATCAGCACCATCTCTTCGGGCAGGCTGGTGCCGCTGTCGTCCCACTCGGGCACGTCGGTGCGCAGGTCGTAGTGTTTTACGGCCTCCATGGCGTGCCGGGCGGCGGCGTCGGCATAGACCACGGCCTCGATGAGCGAGTTTGACGCAAGGCGGTTGCCGCCATGCAGGCCCGTACACGAACATTCGCCCACGGCATAGAGCCTCTTGATGCTCGACTCGGCGTTGCCGTCCACCTTGATGCCTCCGCACAGATAGTGCGCGGCCGGTGCCACGGGTATGTAGTCCTTGGTGATGTCTATGCCCAGCGACAGGCACTTGGCGTATATGTTGGGGAAGTGCTTCTTGGTCTCCTCGGGGTCCTTGTGGGTCACGTCGAGATAGACGTGGTCGTCGCCATGCAGCTTCATCTCCGAGTCGATGGCGCGGGCCACGATGTCGCGCGGGGCCAGCGAGAGGCGCGGGTCATACTTGTGCATGAACTCCTCGCCGCGCAGGTTGCGCAGCACGGCTCCATAGCCGCGCATGGCCTCGGTGATCAGAAACGAGGGGCGGTCGCCGGGGTGGTAGAGGGCCGTCGGGTGAAATTGTATGAACTCCATGTCCTTGACGGTGCCCTTGGAGCGATACACCATCGCTATGCCGTCGCCGGTGGCCACAAGGGGGTTGGTGGTGGTCTGGTATACGGCACCGCAGCCGCCGGTGGCGATCAGGGTGATTCTGGACAGGAACGTGTCGACGCTCCCCGTCTCGGTATCGAGCACGTATGCGCCATAGCAGGTGATGTCGGGGGTGCGGCGCGTCACGACCTTGCCCAGATGGTGCTGGGTGATGATCTCGATGGCAAAGTGATGCTCGTAGACGTCGATGTTTGGGTTCGAGCGCACGGCCTTGATGAGCGAGTCCTGAATCTCGAAGCCCGTATTGTCGGCGTGGTGCAGGATGCGGAACTCGGAGTGGCCCCCCTCGCGGTGCAGGTCAAACGAGCCGTCGTCCTTCTTGTCGAAGTCCACGCCCCAGCCGATAAGCTCGGCTATCTGGGCGGGCGCGTTGCGCACCACCTTCTCGACGGCCTCGCGGTCCGAGAGCCAGTCGCCGGCCACCATGGTGTCGTGTATGTGTTTGTCGAAATCGTCGACCTCGAGGTTGGTCACCGAGGCCACTCCGCCCTGTGCGAGCGTCGTGTTGGCCTCGTCGAGGGTCGTCTTGCAGACGAGCGCCACCGTGCCGTGTCCGGCTACTTTCAGGGCAAAGCTCATTCCGGCAATGCCCGATCCGATGACGAGATAGTCATATTTCCTGATCATGGTTCAGACTGTGGATTAATCTGTCTGCAAAAATAATCAAAAATAAGTTAACGGCAAAAAAGATTTTTCTGTCGTTAACCCGAATATCGTATATGTGTCTTTTCTCAGCCCAGAGCCTGCTCGAGATCGGCTATCAGATCGTCGACATGCTCGGTGCCTATCGACAGGCGAATGGTGCCGGGATAGATATGCTGTTCGGCCTGCTGCTCGGGCGTGAGCTGCGAGTGGGTCGTCGTGGCAGGGTGTATCACGAGGCTCTTGACGTCGGCCACGTTGGCCAGAAGCGAGAAGATTTCGAGCGAGTCGATGAATCTCTGTGCCTCGGAGATGCCACCCTTGATCTCGAAGGTGAATATCGACCCGGCTCCGTTGGGGAAATACTTATTGTAGAGCGCGTGGTCGGGATGGTCGGGGAGCGAGGGATGGTTCACCTTGGCCACCTTGGGGTGCGAGGCCAGATACCTGACTATCTTCTCGGCGTTCTCGACATGGCGCTCCACGCGCAGCGACAGGGTCTCGAGGCCCTGCAGCAGCAGGAAGGCGTTGAAGGGGCTGATGGCCGCGCCGGTGTCGCGCAGTATCACGGCCCTGACACGTGTCACGAATGCCGCGTCGCCCGCCACGTCGGCGAATATCGCGCCGTGATAGTTGGGGTCGGGCTCGGTTATCTGCGGGAACTTGCCCGAGGCGCGCCAGTCGAACTTGCCCGAGTCAACGATGACGCCGCCAAGCGATGTGCCGTGTCCGCCGATGAACTTGGTGGCCGAGTGTACCACGATGTCGGCTCCGTGCTCGATGGGGCGGATCAGGTAGGGGGTGCCGAAGGTGTTGTCGATGACCAGCGGCAGGCCGTGGCGGTGGGCTATCGCGGCCACGGCGTCGATGTCGAGCAGCGAGCAGTTGGGATTGCCCATCGTCTCGATGAAGATGGCCTTGGTCTCGGGGCGTATGGCCTTCTCGAAGTTCGAGAGGTCTGACGGGTCCACGAACGTCGTGGTGATGCCATAGGCCGGCAGGGTGTTGTCGAGCAGATTGTACGAGCCTCCGTATATGTTGTTGGCCGACACGATGTGGTCGCCGGCCTTGGCGAGGTTGAGGAACGTATATGTCACCGCCGCGGCGCCGCTGGCCACGGCCAGTGCGGCCACGCCACCCTCGAGTGCGGCCACGCGCTTCTCGAGCACCTCCTGCGTGGGGTTGGAGAGGCGTCCGTATATGTTGCCCGGCTCCTTGAGGTCAAAGCGGTCGGTGGCGTGCTGCGCGTTGTGGAAAACGTATGATGTCGTCTGATACAGGGGCACGGCGCGTGCGTCTGTCACGGGGTCGGGCTGCTCCTGACCCACGTGGAGCTGGAGAGTCTCGAAATGTAGTTTTGAACGGTCTAATGACATGGCTGTGTATTGTTTTGATTGCAAAATTACTCAAAAATCCCGGGATTGTCGAGCATTCGCAGCCAAAACATACATCTTTCTCACGACACGTCCTTTCGCGGACCGTCTTGGGCACGGGCCATGCGCTCGAGCCGCTCGGGGGTGAGCAGGGTCTTCTTGTCCGAGAAACGCAGTCGGTTCAATTCGGGCGCGGTCAGCGTGGTCGCGCTCTCGAGCACGGGGCGGGTTATGTGTTCAGGCTTCTTCATCGTCGGGTTCGGATTTGTCTATCAACGGCATCAGGGCGTTCAGGCCCAGCAGCACGGCCACGTATGTCAGGCCGAGCACAAAGAACTCAATCTGCAGCGGGAACAGTCCCTTCAGCCATCCGCCGCCAAGATAGCAGAAGAACAGCAGCCACAGCGTGGCCTGCACGCACACGCATAGAGTGCACCACTTGCGGGCGCGGAACTTCTGATACCAGATGCTCCAGAACGAGAACGGCAGGCACAGCAGGTTGCACAGGGCCAGATAGCGTATCCACTCGGGAAACATCAGCAACCCCAGCAGCGAGACCGAGAAATAGGCGAAGCCCACCTCGCTCCAGCCGAAGAGGCCGAAAAACTTCGAGGCGTCCGTCTCGAGTATGCTGTCGCACCCTCCCGCCTCGAGCACGCCGCACACGCGGTCGGCCGCGGCGCTCTTGATGTGCAGCGACTTGCGCACCAGCTGATACGTCAGCCACAGACCGCCGATGTCGAACAGGCAGACAAGTATCGTCGACCACGAGGCATAGAGCCGCTGAGTCACGAACAGATAGCCGAACAGCAGTATCACCGCTGCCATCAGCACCCACTTCTTGGCGTGGTCAAAGAACTCGACCCTCGCGTGCAGCCCGTGATGGGGCTCCTTCGAGTCGTCGGTCGGATAGGCCAGAAAGACGTTGCCGTCCCACACCTTGACAAACTCGTCGAGGGGTATGGCCTCGCCCACGCCGCGGGTGATGTAGTCGACCGTGTCGGGGCCGGTCGAGGTGACAATGACGAATCCACCCTTAGTGGATGCCACAAAGGGTGGTGTGAGGCGGCAGAGCTCCGACGGGTCGGCGAGGCGCAAGCCCTCGCTCTCCACGCCATACTCGGCCAGCAGTTTCTTCAGGCCGAACAGGGTGGGGAAGGGCATCGAGTTGAACCGGCGGTCGGTATATCCGGGGGTGAAGGGCACCCCCAGCGCCTCGAGCCAATGGGAGAGCAGGGTATCGCCGCGCATGGTGTGTGTCAGATGGCGGATTCGACTTTGCTAAGCAACACCTCGCCGTCTATTTCGCCGGCATGGCGCCACATCTCCTCGCCATTCTTATAGACGATGAACGTGGGCACCGACTCGGCCTTGGCCTGTCCGGCGGCCTCGTCGTTCTCGTCGATGTCAAGCTGATATACCTCGGCGCGTCCGTCGAGCAGTTCCTTGACCTGTTCGACCACGGGCATCATTCTGCGGCAGTGAGGGCACCAAGTGGCATAGAATTCGACAAGCATGGCGCCCGGACGGGAAATAAGTTCGGAGTAAGTCATATTGGGGAGAAAGTTTTGGTTGTTTCTCCCTTATAACGCCTTGCCGCAAAGTTAGGTTTATTTCTTCTTGTGCAAATATGCGTTAACGGCACCCACCAGCAGCGCGCCACCGGCTATGTTGCCCAGAGTCGAGGGGATGAGGTTGGCGGTGACGGCCTCGGCCACCGATACGTCGGCCCCCTCCATCATGCCCAGAGGGATGAAGAACATGTTGGCGATGCAGTGCTCGTAGCCCAGAGCCACGAACGCCATCACCGGCAGCCAGCACCCGAGGGCCTTGGCCGGCAGGCCTTTGGCGCCGATGGCAAGCCACACGGCCAGACACACGCACCAGTTGGCCCCGATGCCCTTGACGAACACCGTCCACCACGACATCGACACCTTAGCCTCGGCCACGCGCACTATGGCGCCGTGCCACGGGTCGGCCGCGGTGAGTCCGCACAGATAGACCATGAAATACGTGAATGCCATCGCGCCGACAAAGTTGCCCAGATAGACCACCGTCCAGTTGCGCAGCGTCACGCCCGCTCCGTGGTGTCCGCGCAGCATCGAGGTGACCAGTACGGCGTTGTTGCCCGTAAACAGCTCGGCGCCCATGGTTACCACCAGAATCAGGCCGATGGGGAACGCAGCGCCACTCAGCATGCGCTGCAGCGCCGGATTGGCCGCGGTGATCTCCGGAAAACCGAATCCGAACATCACGGACAGTATTCCGCCCAGCGCGATGAACGCACCGGCCAGAATCGAGGCCATGACGAGACGCGGAGTGTCATTGAGAGTCAGTGAGGCTTTCGAGGCCCCGGCATTGGCGGCCGCCTCGGTGATGTCGCGTGGTGCAAGCATGGCGTCAGGCTGTGGTTTCTTCGGGTTTCACGATATAGGGCGACTGCGAGGGCACGAACTCGCCCGAAACCAGACGGCGGTAAATGCGCTGGCAGGCCCATGCGTCAATCGAGGCATAGACCATCTGGGGCGTCGTGAGCTGGGCGGCCTCCCAGTTTGTCAGCCGCTGGCTCTTGGATATGCGCTCGCCGAAGAGTATGGCATATATCTTCTGCAGGCTCGCGTCGGTGATGTGATAGTCCCTGACCATCTCCTGCAGCTCTATGAAATTGGCCGGAGTGAACGGCGACACCTTGTGCAGCACGTGGAAGTCGTCCTTGAGCGACAGCCCCACCTTGAGCACGTCCTCGCACTCCATGAACTCCTTGATTTCCTGACAGAAACCGATCTTGTTGAGCCTGAACAGAAACGAACGGTCCTCGGTGGCCACCTGAATCAGCGACACCTTGTTGGTCATCCCCTTGCGGAAGTTGGGCTTGGTCTCCGTGTCGAAACCGACCAGAGGCTGATGGCGCAGATAGTCCATGGCCTCGGGCACGTCGCCCGGGCGGTCTATCAGCGTGATGGCCCCGTCAAACTTCACCGTCGGGAGCTCGGCCACCTGCTGCTTGGATATGGATATGTCGAATTTTTCTTTGTCCATAATGCTAATCAAGCTGCAAAATTACAAAAAATCCCCGTCATAGCCCACACCCGCAGCCGATTATTCGGAAAACTCTGACCGCTACTTATGATAGCGGTCTAAGTAATCCACTGTCATACAAGTGCTTTATGACTGTATAGAACTCGCCCAACGGCGTGGCGGTCGCGTCAAGATGCCGGGCTATCTCTGATTCGAATGACTCGGACTCGGTGTCTTCAAATTCCTCGATCAGGCTCTTGCGGCTTTTGCGCAACAGGACACTGTCGAGGTTGAGCATTGACACTGTCTCGATGCCTCTCTCGTCCATGCCCGAGATGCCGCCGTTAAGGTCGTATTGAAAATGCGTGGAGCAATCGGGCTCGAGGGGCGATATGAGCTGTTCGCTGAAATCGTTGGCTTTCTTGTGCCCGCAATATTCATCCGCGCCTCCGTGGGCTTCCTTGCGGCAGCAGGCGTGCAGGTTGTCATAGACCAGTTGCAGCATTGGGAACATGTCGGGGTCCTTGGGTCTGAAATGCTCGACATGGAAATTGCCGTTGTCGATTCGGGTTTCGCAATAGCAGCAAAGTCCCCTCTGCTCGGCCTGCAGCGAATTCCTCAGCGCCCATCGGGCCTTCTGCGCGCCCGGAAACAGTTTGTCCCGTCCCAGATCCTTAAATGTCGCGGCGGGATGTGCGGCTTTCCACGAGGCAAAATCCTCGGGCTCGGCCAGTTTCTCGAAATGTCTCATTTCAGCATCCTTTCCACTCGTTTTCTCATGCGTGGCAATTCGGGGTGGCCGGGCACGGCCTCCTGAAGGGCCATCAGTCGTGCCTGTGCCTCTTGCGGCATGTTGTCGCGCAACGCATCGTTGAACTCTTCGATTATGGTCACGATTCTCTTCGGTACGTCGTTCGACAGGCACATGATGTCTCCGAGTATTATCTCGGACGGCATTCCGTAACCGTATGGAGCGGTAGTTATGTTGCCGTCGCCATCTATGAGGCGCAGTGAGGTCGTGGGCACGCTGTTGATGACGTGGGGCGAGTGGGTGGATATGATGAACTGTATGTTTGGGAACGTACCCGTCAGGGCCGTGGTGATTTCGCTCTGCCACTGGGGATGCAGATGCAGGTCTATCTCGTCTATCAGAACGATGCCTTTGCCAAGCAGCGGGTCGCCGACCGGATTGGCCAGCGAGAGGCGATGGGACAGGTCGCCTATCAGCGCGAGATATATTTTCTCGCCGTCAGATAGTTGCTCGGCATTCAGCGGTTTGCCGTTCTTCTCGAGCATCATCCCGAGGGGGTGTCGCTCGATGTGGATGTTGCGATATTCGGGCATGAAGCTCTCCATGGCGTTTCTGAACGCTCTCAGCCCAGGATGCTCGACCTGTTGGCCGGTGCGTGCGGTCTGCTGGTTTTCCCAGTCCTCGCAGGCCCTGAACCACGTGAAGAATCCTCTGAAATTCGCTACTCCGTCAAGACATTTCTCGTATGTGTCGAAAATCGAATACTCTTTTCTGCGTGTGCGCAGGGGCATGTCGAGCACGGCACGCTTAACGCCGTAATTTGCGAACACCGGCAGACAGGTGGCCTCCCTGTTTTCGGCCAGTTCCTTTCTTTTGCAGGTTACATATTCCTTGATTGGAGCGATGTTGAAGGTGTATTCCTTAAATAAACCGGACTTGGCCTTGTTTGGAATCAGTACCTCGTTGCCGAACATCGACCCCATGACGCAGCCGTTTATGGCGCCGTTGTTCACGTCCATGGGCGGAACGTACAGGCCGACACCACTCTCATTGCGCAGGCGTGCTATTATCCAGCTGATAATCAATGCCACTCCTGACAGCACGGACGATTTGCCGTTTCCGTTCTTGCCGCTCAGCACCGTGAGCGACGGATCGAAATCAACGGTCGAATCGGTAAACTTCTTGTAGTTCACCAATTTCAGACGGTCTATCTTGACTTGATAATCTTGCATGTTGACAGGGGTAAGTGTTACGAATCACAAAGTTAGTGATTTTTAAATTCCCTGCAAACGGAATATCTATCCGACTGTGGGGATGGTGATGAGTTTTGTGGAGGGGAAGTGGCGGGCGAGGTGGCGGGTGATGAAGCCGAGGGTGTCGGCGGCGATGACAGGGTCTGAGTCGAAGTGGGTGTTGTAGACCACGGTGTCGAGCTCTATGCCGCGTGCCTTGACGGCCTCGAGCGAGAGCAGGGTATGGTTGATTGAGCCGAGGCGGCCGTTGGTGACGAGTATCAGTGGCATCCGTCGTGTCGCCACATAGTCTATGGCGAGGAATGTGTCGGTGATGGGCACCATCAGTCCGCCGGCCCCTTCGACCAGCACGGTGTCATAGCTTTGCAGCAGTCGCTCGGTGGCGCGGTCTATCACGCCGAGGTCTATCTCCTTGCCGTCAAGGCGTGCGGCGAGCTGTGCCGATGCAGGATAGCTGAAGATGACGGGGGCGGTGGTGTGGTCGAGGTCTTCGGGCAGCATTCCCGTGCCCATGATGCGACGGTGTACCTCGATGTCCTCGGACCATTCCTCATTGCCGGTCTGGATGAATTTCTGGGTTATCACCTTCCGGCCCTCGCGCATCATCGACGCGGCCAGAAGTCCCGTGGCATAGCTCTTGCCCGCGTCGGTGTCTATGCCTGATATGAAATATGCTTTGCTCATAGTTGGGTTATGTGGTTATGAGGTTATGGGGTTATTTTTTGGGGGGGTATAGGGTTATTTTTTTGGGTTATAGGGTTATAAGGTTATTTTGGGGTTATAAGGTTATGGGGTTATTTTAGGGTTATGATTTTGTCATAAGAGGCAGAAGGTTGGGGGGTATGTGAATAAAAAAAATAACCTCATAACCCTATAACCCTAAATTAACCCTATAACCTCATAACCCTATAACCCCAAAATAACCCCTTAACCCTATAACCTTACAGCTTTCAGATATATCGCCTGATAGGTAAGGGGGGCTTTGCCGGTGGGGTCGAGGGGGTAGTCCCTGATGACGCGCAGGGCGGCGGCGCTGTCGGCCGAGCCGTCGATGGCGTTGACCCCGGTGGCGCGTATGTGGCGCATCACGTCGAGCGGGGTGTCGAACGTGCGCACGGTGGTCTCTTCGGTCAGCGTGGCGATGCTCATTGTGTCGGGCATCATGCGGGCCATCTCGGCGGTGGTGTGGAATCCCCGCCTGCCGCCTGAATCACTGACTACCTCGTGCATCGTGGCCGGGCCGAATGTCGAGATGACCAGCTCTCCGCCCGGACGCAACACTCTGGCGGCCTGACGCACGAAGGCGGGGAGCGAGTTGAGCCACTGGACTGCCGATGCCGAGAAGATGAGGTCAACCGAGCTGTCTGGGAGGGTGGCTATCGCTGCCTCGGCATCGCACTCGGCTGTCTGCAGCCCGAACTCCTCGAGCGTTGGTGGTATGTGCAGGTCCCACACCTTCAGGCTCTTCGGCCTCAGTGTCATCAGCCGTCGGGTGGCGCGGCCCGTGCCGGCGCCGACCTCGAGTATGTCCATCCCCTCTCTCGGGGTCGCCATGCCGAACAGTCTGTCTGATATGGCGTGCTGCAGGTCGGCGTTGGCGTCATATGTCTTTTCTGCCTTGCCGAAGCGGCGCGCCACCAGCGACTTGTCGGTCAGCAGCCATGCCAGTAGCCCGCGGAAGTCGGGCAAATGCGGGCCGGATATTTCCATCGTCCTCACCGCCTCGTTACGCCATGCTCGGCGCTGGGCCTCGGCAGGTATGATGAGGTCGGCGTCGCTGACCACCCCGAGGTCCCAGAGCATCACTGGATAGCTGCGGGCTCCGATGGCCTCGAGCTCGGCGCGCAGGGCCTCGGGATCCCTGTCGCCGAGCAGGTGCTCCACCTGTCGGTATGCCGCCGCGCCGCCACACATGCGCATGTCGAACTTGCGCACGCTGCGGCTGTCGAGGCCCGCGAGGGTCCCGGCGAAAATCTCGGGCTCTATGCCGTATTGCGAATGCACCGGGTGGGCCGTGCCGTTGACGGCTATGCGCGACGTGACGGGGAGCTCGGGATGGTCCGTGACGAACTGTGCCGCGGCGGGCACGCCATAGCTCCACGCCACCACGGCTATCTCGCCGTATCGGCCGAGCGTCCCGGCCCACGCGGCGTCGGGTGTCGTATAGTCGTCGGGTGTCGTATAGTCATAGACAACGCCGAGGTCGTAGCCGGGCACGTCGAGCCCCTCGAACAGACGGGGCGTCATGCCCCATCCGGCAAACAGCAGCACGAGCCGCGGACAGTTGTCGGTCTTTATCAGTTGGAATTGCATTGTGCGGTATGTTTGGCAAGCGCGCGGGCAAATCCGTGCATCTCCTCGAGGCCGAGCGCGGCGCTGAGGCTGATGCGCAGCCGGTCGGTGCCCGGGGGCACCGTCGGGGTGCGGATGGGCAATACTTTGAAGCCCTCGCCGAGCAGTGCCCGAGAGAGTCGGACGGCCTCTGTCGGGTCGCCTACCATATAGGGTATGATGTGGCTCGGCACCGATGCGCCGATGGCCTGCGAGAGTGTCCGGCCGAGGTCGGCGAGGTGCTCGCGCTCGGCATCCATGTCGAGAAACTTGCGTATGACGAATTCGGTCCATGCGGCCTGCATCGGCGGCAGGGCCGTGGAGAATATGAATGACCTCGAGCGATTCACGGCATACTCGCGCAGGGTGGGCGATAGGGCCGCGAACGCTCCCATCGAGCAACATGCCTTGCCGAAGGTGCCGATGATGACGTCAATCTCCTCATGTCCGGGCGTGGCCATGCACAGGCCCAGACCCTGCGGGCCGAGCACGCCGAATGCGTGGGCCTCGTCGACATAGAGCATGACGCTCGGATGCCTGCGCTTCAGGGCTATGAGCTCGGCTATCGGGGCCGCGTCGCCGTCCATCGAGTAGATGCTCTCCACTATCACCAGCACGCGCTCGAACTCC
Organism: Bacteroidales bacterium M8; assembly: GCA_001689495.1. Taxonomy (GTDB): domain Bacteria; phylum Bacteroidota; class Bacteroidia; order Bacteroidales; family Muribaculaceae; genus Duncaniella. The sequence goes on from LUJS01000031.1 coordinate 117,071, forward strand.
TTTTCCTTGGCCGAGACCATGCGCTCGAGGTGCTCCATGTCGTTGTGGCGGAATCGCCCGAACGGCGCGCGGCTCAGGGTGATGCCGTCGATGATGCTGGCGTGGACCAGACGGTCGGCAGCGATGAATGTACCCGCGGGCGATGCCAGCGCCGACACCAGACCGGCGTTGGCGTGATAGCCGCTGTTGAACAGCAGCGCCTCGCGGCCATAGAGCCGTGCCAGCAGCGCCTCGAGCGACGCATATTCGCTTTGGCGGCCACTGAGCAGTCTCGCTGCCGACGAGCTGAGGGGGATGCGGCGGTTGGAGGCAAGCTCCATGAACTCGGCCTGCAGTTCGGGACGCGAGGCCAGACCCAGATAGTCGTTGGACGACAGGTCGGTGAGCCCCGCTGGTGAATCGCTCCCCGGTACGGCGCGCAGGTTGCCCGCGGCGGCAAGCGAGTCTATGATGGTTGAATATGTGTCAGAACTCATAACCGATTATTATATGTCCCGTTTCTCCTGTCCCATCCCGGCGATTATACCTATCATCTCTTTTGCCAGCGTGCGCAGGTCGTCGTCCGCGATGACGTATGGGGGCATAATGTAGGCGTTGCGGCCGAAAGGGCGCACCCAGATGCCGCGCTCGACGCATTTTTTCTGGAACTCGCCCACGTTGACGGGCTCGTTCAGCTCTACCACGCCGATAGAGCCCATCACCCTCACCTCATGCACCGACTCGAGGTCGCGGGCGGGGGCAAGCTCCTCGGCCAGAATCCGTTCGATATGCGCCACGCGCGCCTCCATGTCCTGCGCGCGCAGCAGCCGCAGCGACTCGATGGCAATGGCGCAGGCCAGCGGATTGGCCATGAACGTGGGGCCGTGCATCATCACCCCGGCCTCGCCACGCGATATGGTGTCAGCCACCTCGCGGGTCGTGAGCACGGCGCTCATGGTCAGATAGCCCGCTGTGAGTCCCTTGCCAATGCACATGATGTCGGGCTCGACACCCGCGTGCTCCCACGCGAACATCTTGCCCGTGCGCCAGAATCCGGTGGCTATCTCATCGAATATCAGGTATATGCCCAGCTCGTCGCACAGGTGGCGGGCACGTCTCAGATACTCGGGGTGATAGAACCTCATGCCCCCGGCGCCCTGCACCACGGGCTCGAGTATCAGGGCCGCGAGCTCGCCGGCATGCTCGCGCATCAGTCGCTCCATCGGCTCGAAGTCGGCATCGTCCCACTCCTCCCACGGCTTGATGGCCGGGGCGGGGGCGAAATAGCGCACGGGCAGGGCGGGTCCGAAGGCGCCGTGCATTCCCGTCACGGGATCGCAGACGCTCATGGCGTTCCACGTGTCGCCGTGATAGCCGCTGCGGATGGTGATGAAGTTGGTCTTCGAGTGGTCGCCGCTGCGCGATATTGATGCCTGCACGGCCATCTTCATGGCCACCTCGACGGCCACAGAGCCTGAGTCGGCATAAAATATATTGTGCATCGACGGCGGCGCCACCTCGAGCAGGGCCTTGCCGAGGTCTATGGCGGGCTGGTGGGTAAATCCACCGAACATCACGTGGCTCATGCGCTCCATCTGGCGCATGGCGGCAGCGTTGATGTCGGGGTGATTGTAGCCGTGTATCACGCACCACCACGACGACATGCCGTCTATCAGCTCGCGCCCGTCGCTCAGGCGTATCCTCGCGCCGCGGGCCGAGTCTACCTTATAGGTGGGCAGCGGGTCTATGGTCGATGTATAGGGGTGCCAGAGATGCTCTCTGTCGAATGAATCGTGAACAGACAAAACCTATCGTAGTTTTAATGATTGGAATAATGATGAGGAGACCGCTTGTAACAAAGGCACAAAATTACGAAATAATTTTGAGAAACGGGCCAATAAAAAACAGCGGACGACGCCGCCGGCGTGGCGGGTCGTCCGTTGTGATGTGTCGCGACGGGTGTCGGGGTCACTTCTTGCCGAGGCGCTTGCGCACGGCCTTGGCGTCGTCCTCGAGCTGTGCCTTCAGCTTGTCGGTGGTCTGGAACCGGCGCTCGGGGCGCAGGTAGTCGATGAACTCGATGCTGATGTCCTCGTCATAGAGATAGCCGTTATAGTCGAGTATGTGGGCCTCTATCGAGATGTCTGACGGCGTCACGTTGTCGTTGACCGTGGGGCGGTAGCCTATGTTGACCATGGCGGGGCGGCTCTCGCCGTCGGGGGTGATGACCCTTGCCGCATACGAGCCGGTCTTGGGTATCAGGGCCGACTGCTCGAGGGGCCTGAGGTTGGCGGTGGCAAATCCAAGCGTGCGTCCCAGCCTGTTGCCGGGCACCACGCGGCCGCGCAGCCTGTAGGGGTGACCCAGCGCGCGGGCGGCCTCGGCGGGCTTGCCGTCGATGAGCAGGCGGCGTATCGACGACGAGCTCACAGGCGCACCCGGTCCGCGATACTCGGGCGCCTGTATTATGTCGACCCCCACGCTGTTGCCTATGGCGCGATATTTATCCAAGCCCTCGGGGCCGTCGTGGCCGAATCGGTTGTTGAATCCCAGCACCAGCGCGTCGATGCCGAACTGCGAGTGCAGCAGGCGCAGGAACTCCTCGGCCGTGAGGTGGCGCAGGCGGTCGTTGAAACTGAGCAGTATCACGTCGTCGGCTCCGGCAGCCCCCAGAGCGTCCACGCGGTCTTCGAGCGTAGACAGCAGCGGCGGCGCGGCGAGGGGCCTGACAAGCGACAGCGGGTGGCGCGAGAAGGTGACTACCGACGGGCGCAAGCCTCTGCTGCGGGCCTCGGCGCCGAGATAGTCTACGAGAAAGCGGTGGCCCGGATGCACGCCGTCATACATGCCCACGGCGGCTATGCGGCGGGCCGATGTGTCTGGTCGGGTGATGAGATTCATGTCGCGTGAGAGTGTTTGTTGCTATATATTATAACTGATTGCCGGCCTCGACGGTTTTCAGTATGTCCATGAACTCCGTGCCGGGGGGTACGGTCTCGGCCATGAACCCGAGGGCGCGGGCGGCGTCGACATTGGCCTGCGAGTCGTCGAAAAACAGTGTCTCCTCGGGCTTGATGCCACACTCGCGGCATGTATAGTCGAATATCTCGGGCTCGGGCTTATAGCATTTGGCCACATAGCTGCACACGGCGCCGTCAAAATAATCCTTCATCTCGAGCCCCTCCTTGCGGAACTCGTTTGCGATGAAACCCTCCATCATTATGGGGTTTGTGTTTGACAGCAGATAGACACCGTATCCGCGGCGGCGCAGCTCGCGCAGGTCCTGCAGGCGCTTCACGGGTATGCCCAGCAGGAATTGGTCGAAGGCGCGGTCCATCTCCTCGTCGGTCACCGGGTGGTCGAACATGGGGCGTATGCGGTCGTGAAACTCGTCGGCATCAATCTCGCCGCGCTCGAGGGCCAGAAAGGCTCCCTTCTGGCCATAGACACCCAGAAAGTCGTCGGCATCGGCCATGCCGAGATCGCTGAAGGCCCTGACGCAGCGGTTGCGGTCGAGGTCCATGATCACCCCGCCGAGATCGAAAAGCAGATTCTTTATCATAGTATGCGGTTTTGATTTATCACACTGCAAAATTAGCAAAAAATCCTCATTCCAACCCTCTCCAAAAGGGGTATTAAACCCCTAAAGTGTTAAAAAACGTACTTTTGTGCCCCGAAAATTAGGCTTGCATTAATATTTTTTATATTTTTACGCTCTCTCCCGTTTCTCTCTACGGGCTAACGAAGTTAAACACCTGTTATTCAGTTTAAAAAATCTAAAGCGATTCTGTACATGAGACGATCCCCACTCATCCCGCTGCTGTTGGCGTTGCTGATGGCGCTGAATCTTTCGGCACAGACACCCGACAGGGACAAGAAACAGTTCCTCGTCTTCGGCGTGGCATTCTACAACCTCGAAAACCTCTTTGACACCATCAACAACAACGGCAAGTACGATCTTGAGTTCTCGCCCAACGGCTCCCGCCAGTGGAACGGCGAGAAGTATCGCAGCAAGATCAACAACCTTGCCCGCGCCATCTCGGCCATGACCACCAAGACCACCCCCATGGGCCCGGCCATCATCGGCGTCAGCGAGATCGAGAACAAGAGCGTGCTCGACGATCTGGTGCGCGCAGAGGCCATCAAGAAATGGCGCCTGCAGGTGGTGCATCACGACTCGCCCGACCGCCGCGGCGTCGACGTGGGCCTGCTCTACAACCCCCGCTTCTTCCGCGTGCTCGACGTGACCAACCACAGGCTGCGCATCCCGGGCTATGAGGAGTTCCGCACCCGCGACCAGATGTGCGTCACCGGCATACTCGGCGGCGACACGCTCAGCGTCATCGTCAACCACTGGCCCTCGCGTCTGGGCGGACAGGAGCAGTCGAGCTATCTGCGCGAGGCTGCCGCAGACCTCTCCAAGCACATCGCAGACTCGCTCTGGGCCATACGCCCCAATCAGGGCGTCATCGTCATGGGCGACCTCAACGACGACCCGATGGACAAGTCGGTGGCCGTCAACCTCGGCGCCTCGAAGGAGGACAAGGGCGTGCAGCCCCACACGTTCTACAACCCGTGGTGGAAGATGCTCGACCGCGGCATCGGCACTCTGGCATACAACAGCTCGTGGAACCTGTTTGACCAGATCGTGGTCTCTGGCACCCTGCTCGAGCACAACAATGCCTCGGGCCTGCGCTACTGGAAGTGTCAGGTCAACAACTTCGACTTTCTCATAGACCGTGAGGGCAGGCGTCAGGGCTATCCCAAGCGCACGTTTGCCTCGGGCCAGTGGCTCGACGGATTCTCAGACCACTTCCCCACCGAGGTATTCCTGATCAAACAGAGATAAATGGCTGCCACCGACCCCAAACCGTTCGTCATCACCATAGGCCGTCAGTTCGGCAGTGGCGGGCGCGAGCTCGGCAAGGCACTTGCCCGCGAGCTCGGCATAGAGTATTATGACAAGGAACTGCTGCTCGAGGCGTCGAAAAAGGCGGGGGTGAATCCCGAGTTCTTCGAGAAGAACGACGAGCGTTTCCCCACCTTCCTGCACGGACTCTTCTCGTTCTCGATGGGCACGACGCCCCTGTGCTACTACACCGGGCCGTCGTCCATCACCGACGACGGGCTCTATAAGGCTGTGAGCGACTTCCTGCTCCAGACCGCCGCCGAGCGCTCGTTCGTAGTGGTGGGCCGCACGTCGGACTATATATTACGTCACCATCCGCGTCTGGCCAACATATTTGTCCACGCCCCCATGCAAGAGTGCGTGCGCCGCATCACCGAGCGCGCCGACGCACTGACCCCCGAGAAGGCAGAGGCTCTGGCCCGCCGCACCAACAAGTGGAGGGCCGACTACTATAACTTCTTCACCGACAAGGAGTGGGGCCGCGCCGACAGCTATGACCTCACCCTCGACTCCTACAAGCTCGGCATCCCCGGCTGCGTGCAGATCATCAAGGAGTACCTCAGGCAAAGAGGCTTTATCGGCTGAGAGAGGATGCGGTTGTCATAGTTTTTCTAGTTCAACTAGACCAACTAGATCAACTAGTCATCCCCACGACAGAAATTCAACAAAAAAACATCATATTTAACTACGTTTATGAGAATCAAACTGTTTCTGCTACTGCTGCTGACGGCTGCGTTGCCGTCGCTCGCCCAAAAGACAGGTGTAGCCGGTACTGTTGTCGACTCTAACACCGGTGCGCCGGTCGAAGGCGCCACCGTCATGCTCGACAATCAGGCGCTCTCTGTCACCACCGGCCCGACAGGCGCGTTTGCGTTTCCCGACGCCGCCCCCGGTGCCGACGACCTCACGGTGCTGGCATACGGTTACAACGACTATACTCAGGCCATAGTCGTGCCTGCCGGCAAGGCCCTCAACCTCGGCCCTGTCAAGATACAGAGCTCCAATGTGTTCGACACATTCTACGAAGAGCAGGGCGACCTCCTCTTCGATCAGGCCGTGCTCGAGGACGAGGAGGGCAACATGCAGACCATCGCTGCACTGACAGGTGCCAGCGATGACATATACTACAACTCGGCGTCATACGACTTCCAGCCCATGCGTTTCCGCGTGCGCGGCTATGACTCCAAGTACACCCAGACCTACATCAACGGCATCAGCTTCAATGATCTGGCCCGCGGCCGCTTCAACTACTCGACCCTCGGCGGCATGAACCGCGCCTTCCGCGACCGCACCACCGCCCTCGGCCTCTCAGCCGCAGACTTCGGATTCGGCGACATCGGCGGCGCATCCGACATCAACACCCGCGCCGCACACTATGCTCCCGGCTTCAACGGCTCGGTGGCATACACCAACTCCAACTACATGCTGCGCGCCATGGCACAGTACTCGACCGGTCTCAACAAGAACGGCTGGGCATTCTCGGTCAGCGGCATCGCCCGCTATGCCAACGAGGGTGTCATCGAGGGTACGTTCTACAACTCATACGGCCTCTTCGCATCGCTCGAGAAGGTCTTCAACGACAAGCACTCGCTCAACCTCACCGTCTGGGGCGCACCCACGCAGCGCGCCTCCAACTCGGCCACATATCTCGAGGCATACGAGCTGGCAGACAACAACCTCTACAACCCCAACTGGGGCTGGCAGGACGGCAAGAAGCGCTCGTCGCGCATCGTCGAGACCTTCGACCCCTCGGCCGTGCTCAACTGGATATGGAAACCCTCGGCCAACACCACCGTCAACACCGGCTTCGCGTTCCGCTCGATCCACTACTCGACATCGTCGCTGACATGGTTTGACGGTCCCGACCCCCGTCCCGACTACTACCGCTATCTGCCGTCGTTCTTCTATGACAACGGCGAGCCCACCGAGACATCAGACCTCTACGAGCGCATGTGGCGCACCGACGAGAACTTCCGTCAGCTCAAATGGGACTCGTTCTATCAGGCCAACTACATGAACAAGCTCTATGGCCGCGGCGGCGACCCCGACAACAAGGCCGCAAGCTACATGCTCGAAGACCGCCACAGCAACCAGAACGACTATGTGTTCAACTCGGTGCTCAACACCCGCCTCAACAGCTTCATGACCCTTCAGGCCGGCGTCAGCGTCAACTATACAAGCGCCCACTACTACAAGACCGTCCGCGACCTGCTGGGCGGCGAGTACTGGATCGACGTCGACAAGTTCTCCGAGCGCGACTTCCCCAACAACCCCGACATGCTCCAGAACGACCTGCGCAACCCCAACCGCAAGGTCTATGAGGGCGACACGTTCGACTACAACTACTACATCAACGCCGTTCAGGCCACCGCTTGGATACAGAACCAGATAACCCTGCCCCGCTGGGACATCAACTATGGCCTCAAGATCGGCTACACCCAGTTCCAGCGCGACGGCAAGATGCAGTCGGGCCGCGACCCCGAGAACTCTTACGGCAAGGGCAAGACCCACCGCTTCGACACCGGCATGCTCAAGGCCGGCGCCACCTATAAGATAGACGGCCGCAACTACATTCAGGCCCACGCCTCGTATGGCACTCAGGCTCCTCTGTTCGAGTATGCCTATATCTCGCCCCGATACAAGGAGAAGGCCATCAACGGTCTCGAGAACGAGCGCATCCTCTCGGGCGACATCTCGTATATCTGGAACTATCGCCGCTTCCGTGGTGCCGTGACCGGCTACTGGACCAATATGTACGACCAGACCGAGCGCACCTCGTTCTATGACGACCAGTACTCGACATACATGAACTATGTGCTCAAGAACGTCAACACCACATACAAGGGCATCGAGATCGGCATGGCCTACAAGGTGACCCCCTCGGTCACCGTCAGCGCCGCCGCAACCTTCGCACGCTATCAGTACAAGAATCGTCCCGTGGGCACACGCTCGTACGAGAACAACTTCCGCCCCGACACCACTCAGGTGGTCTATCTCAAGAACTTCTTCCTCGGCGGCACGCCCCAGAAGGCCGTCAACCTCGGCATCGACTGGGCTGCTCCCGGCTCGTGGTTCTTCAACATCAACGCATCGTGGATGGGCGACGCCTATGTCAACCTCTCGCCCGTGCGCCACGAGGCTCTGCCCGACCTGTGGGAGAAATATCCCTCGTACGAGGAACTCGAGAACAAGATGACCGAGCTGGCCACTCAGGACAAGCTCAAGGACGCATTCGTGCTCAACGCCTCGATAGGCAAGGTCGTCTACATCAACCGCAAGGTCTCGATGAACTTCAACCTCAACGTCGACAACATCCTCAACAACCGCAAGATCCAGACCTACGCATACCAGCAGGGCCGATTCGACTATACCAACTATGACTCGCAGAAGTATCCCAACAAGTACTTCTACGCTCAGGGCATCAAGGTATATCTCAACGTCGGCATCCGTTTCTAACCCACCACAAACGACACTCAATATATGAAAGCATATAACAAGATAATCCTTGCAGCCCTTGCCGTGGCCTCGGGCGCGGCAATGGTGAGCTGCGACGACGATTTTGACCGTCCGCCGGTCATCGTCCCCGTGGCGACATACGAGGCCAACATGGCCATCGCAGACTTCAAGGCCGAATTCTGGGATCAGATCAAGTCAGGAGTGGTCACCGTTCCCGTCAACGCCGACGGCGACTCGATCATCCTCGGCGGCACCGTGGTGACCACAGACGCATACGGCAACGTGTTCCAGCAGCTTGTGCTCGAGGACGAGTCCGGAGCCCTCAACTTCTCGATCTCGATGTACGACATCAATGAGAAGTATCAGTATGGTCAGGAGATCCGCGTCAACGTCACAGGCATGATGGTCGGAAGCTATTCGGGCCTGATGCAGATGGGTGCGCTCTATAACGGCGGCATCGGACGCATGGAAGAGGCCACCTTCACCACCCACGCACAGGTCAACGGCCTGCCCGACAAGGCTGCCGCCGAGGCATTCATCGCCGACATGACCATGGCCGACCTCGTGGCCAACGCCACCAATCAGGAGTTCCTGCAGAAGTATCAGAGCCGTTTCGTGCGCCTCTCGGGCGTCAAGTTCAACGGCGGCGGCACGCTCAAGTGGACCGACAACCCCGGCCAGAACGGCTATACCGCCCGCACGCTCACCGATGCCGAGGGCAACTCGCTCGACTTCCGCACCAGCAACCGCTGCACCTTCGCATCGCAGACCCTCCCCGCCGGCACCGGCAACGTGGTGGTGCTGCTCGGATACTACAACAACAAGTGGCAGCTCTCCATGATGAACCCCGAGACAGACTGCACCGACTTTGACGGCACTCCCTCGGAGCCCGAAGGCCCCACCGGCGACAATATCTTTGCCGAGTCGTTCACATCGGGCAAGGGTGACTTCGTCATCGAGAACGTCACCGTTCCCGCCTCGATGCCCGACATCTGGAAGCACGACTCGAAGTACGGCTACATGATCGCCACCGCATACGATTCGTCCGCCAAGACCAACAACGCCTCCGAGTCGTGGCTCATATCGCCCGTCATCGACCTCGCAGGTCAGGACAAGGCATACCTGTCGTTCGAGCAGGCCCTCAACTTCTTCGCCTCGATAGACGCCGCCAAGACCGAGGCCACCGTCTCGATACGCGAGGAGGGAGCCACCAAGTGGACCGCTCTCACCGTGCCCTCGTGGCCCACGGCCATGAGCTGGACGTTCGCACCCTCGGGCGACATCGACATATCGGCCTATGCAGGCAAGAAGGTACAGATAGGTTTCCGCTACACGTCAACGGCAAGCAAGGCCGGTACATGGGAGCTGAAGAATGTGGCCATCCGTCCCACCGGGTCGCCTGCTCCCGACCAGCCCGTGACACCCCCCGCCGGCGACAAGGGCTCGAAGGAGAATCCCTATACTGTCTCTGAGGCCGTTGCCCTCGGCAACCCCGCCAAGACGGCTTGGGTGACCGGATTCATCGTGGGCTCGGCTGCCGACAAGACCGCCGACTCGTTCACCACCGCAACGGGCGAGGCCGCTTCGAACACCAACATCTTCATAGCCGACGCCGCCGGCGAGACAGACTATACCAAGTGTCTGGCCGTGCAGCTCCCCGCCGCCATGCGCGACGCCCTGAGCCTGCAGAAGAATCCCGGCAACCTCGGCAAGAAGGTGAGCATGCTCGGCTCGCTCGAGAAGTATTTCGGCATGGCCGGACTCAAGAACTCCACCGAGTATGTGCTTGACGGCGTTTCGGGCGGCGACACCCCCGTCACTCCCCCCGCGGGCGACGCCATCTTCTCCGAGTCATTCGCCTCGGGCCTCGGCGCCTTCACCATGGACAACAAGACCATGCCCGCCGAGATCAGCTATGTCTGGAGCCACTATACGTCGCCCGCATGCGCCAAGGCATCGGCTTATGTCAGCGGCACGGCCTATGCCACCGACTCATATCTCATATCGCCCGTCATCGACCTGACATCGGCCACCGCCCCCGTCATGACATTCAAGCACGCCACAAACTTCTTTGGCGACGAGGCAAGTGCCCGCGCCGAGACATCGGTGTGCATCCGTGTCGAAGGCTCGGCCGACTGGACCGTGCTGACCGTGCCCTCGTATCCCGCCACTCAGGGCTGGACATTTGCCGACAGCGGCGACATCTCGCTCTCGGCCTATGCAGGCAAGAAGGTGCAGGTGGCTTTCCGCTACACCTCGACCGCGGCTAAGGCCGGCACATGGGAGATCCAGAATCTCGTTGTCAAATAATACCCCCCACCTCTACAATCAAGACTATATATGAGAAATCTCAAATCATATCTCAGCCTCCTCTTCATGGGCGCCCTGACTCTGACATCGTGTCAGGACGACTTTGACGACCCCACGCTGAACACGCCGACCTCCTCGTGGCTCGAGAACGCCGCCGAGTATGACGTGATGAACATAGCGCAGGTCAAGGAAAAATACTGGCAGGATGCCGAAAACTATTTCGAGACCATCGGCGAAAGCGAGAACGGCAAGCACATCATGCTCAAGGGCCGCGTCGTGTCGTCGGACGCTTCGGGCAACATCTACAAGAACCTCGTGATACAGGACGGCACGGGCGCACTCACCATGTCGATAAACCAGAACTCGATGTGCGTCAAGTATCGCCGCGGTCAGGAACTGGTGCTCGACCTCACCGGCATGACCATAGGCAAGTATGCCTCGCTGCAGCAGCTCGGCGCCCCCGATGTCGACGAGACATACGGCGCGCAGACCACGTTCATGTCATACGAGCTCTTCCAGCAGCACTCGCAGATGAACGGCATGCCCGACCTCGCTGCCATCGACACCATCACGGTCAACTCCAAGGCCGAACTCGGCACCGATCCCGCCGGCCTGCGCAAGTGGCAGAGCCAGCTCGTGAGATTCAACAACGTCGAGTTTGTCGACGGCGGCACCGCCACGTTCGCCGAGAGCAAGACCACCGTCAACCGCACGCTCAATCTTGCCGACGGCAACACGATGATCGTGCGCACCAGCGGATACTCAAACTTCTATGCCGACGTTCTCCCGATGGGCCGCGGCGATATTGTGGGCATCCTCGGCTACCACACCTCGGGCGGCTGGCAGCTCACGCTGATAGACCGCGACGGATGCATGAACTTCGGCAATCCCACCATAGGCCCGGGCGCCGAGGAGAATCCCTATACCGTCGATGAGGCCATCTCTGTCCTCGCCGGTGGCGGCTCGGCCACTCAGGTATGGACCAAGGGCTTTATCGTAGGTGCCGTGGCTCCCGGCGTGCAGACCGTGGCCGCCAACGAGGACATCCAGTTCGGCGCCGCTGCCGAGATGCCCAACACCCTCGTCATAGCATCCGACAAGGAGTGCAGGGACTGGACCAAGTGCATGGTCATCAACCTGCCCCAAGACTCCAAGCTGCGTCAGTACGGCAACCTGTCCGACAATCCCGCCAACGTGGGCAAGACCATCATGCTCAAGGGTAATCTGAGCAACGACGTGCTCGGCATGAACGGCATCACCGGCAATCAGGGCACATCGGCCGAATTCAGGATCGAGGGCGTAGACGTGCCCGACGATCCCGGCACCGTCGACGGCGACGGCACCGAGGAGAAACCCTATACCGTACAGCAGGTCATCGCCCTCGGCAGCCCCGGCACAGCCGCTTGGGTGACCGGATATATCGTGGGCTCGGCAGCCGACAAGACCGCCGACTCGTTCACCACAGCCACCGGTGCATCGGCCTCCAACACCAACGTGTTCATCGCCGCCACCCCCGGCGAGACCGACTACACCAAGTGCGTGGCCGTACAGCTCCCCGTCGCCATGCGCGACGCCCTGAGCCTGCAGAAGAACCCCGGCAACCTCGGCAAGGCGCTCACCATCCACGGCCTGCTCCAGAAATACTTCGGCATGGCCGGCGTCAAGGAGGCCGACCAGTATAAGCTCGACGGCGCCGGCGGTGGCGACACCCCCGTCAATCCCCCCGTGGGCGACGGCGACGGCACCAAGGAGAAACCCTATAGCGTCAGCCAGACCGTGGCTCTCAACAACCCCGGCACCGTGGCTTGGGTAGAGGGCTATATCGTGGGCTCGGCAGCCGACAAGACCGCCGACTCGTTCACCACCGCCACCGGCGCGGGTGCCTCGAACACCAACTTCTTCATCGCCGCCACCCCCGGCGAGACCGACTACACCAAGTGCGTGGCCGTCCAGCTCCCCGCCGCCATGCGCGACGCACTGAGCCTGCAGAAGAACCCCGGCAACCTCGGCAAGAAGGTCAAGGTGCAGGGCTCGCTCGAGAAGTATTTCGGCATGACCGGCGTCAAGAACCTCACCGAATATGAGCTCGACGGTCAGGGTGGGGGAGACACCCCCGTCAATCCCCCCGTTGGCGACGGCGACGGCACCAAGGACAAGCCCTATACAGTCGGCCAGACCGTGGCCCTCAACAACCCCGGCACCACCGCTTGGGTGATGGGCTATATCGTGGGCTCGGCCACCGGCAAGACCGCCGACACGTTCACCACGGCCACCGGCGCGGATGCCTCGAACACCAACTTCTTCATCGCGGCCACCCCGACCGAGACCGACTACACCAAGTGTGTGGCCGTACAGCTCCCCGCCGCCATGCGCGACGCGCTGAGCCTGCAGAAGCAGCCCGGCAACCTCGGCAAGATGGTCAAGGTGCAGGGCACGCTCGAGAAGTATTTCGGCATGACCGGCGTCAAGGCCCTCACAGAGTATGAGCTCGACGGTCAGGGCGGCGGAGGCGGCGATACCCCCGTCAATCCCCCCGTGGTGGCCGGCGACGGCACCAAGGAGAAGCCCTATGCTCCCTCGGCAGTCATCGCCCTCAACAACCCCGGCACCACTGCATGGGTCGAGGGCTATATCGTGGGCTCGGCTCCCGGCATGAGCGCCGACACGTTCACCACGGCCACGGGCGCCGACGCCTCGAACACCAACCTGTTCATAGCCGACACGGCCGGCGAGACCGACTACACCAAGTGCGTGCCCGTCCAGCTCCCCGCCGCCATGCGCGACGCCCTGAGCCTGCAGAAAGTGCCCGGCAACCTCGGCAAGAAACTCAACATCAACGGCCAGCTCGTCAAATATTTCGGCGTTCCCGGTGTCAAGACTCCCACCGAGTACGAACTGAAATAAGCTCCCGTCCCAACACAAATACATCCGCGCGCGATGCGTAGACTTCATAATTAAAAGATCAACAACAACCGATCCCCGGCCTCGGCCGGGGATTTTTTTAATTTGATTTGCCAGTTTTTTGAAAAATCACTAACTTTGTCACCGATAATTGCCATGAAGAAAGATAATGTAACCCACAAGGGTGTTATCCAGCGTATTGACTCACGGTCGCTCACCATTCTCACCGACGATGCCTGCCGGTGCGACGGGTGCGCAGTCGTGGCTTTGTGCAACAAAAGCAGCGAAGACGGCGAAAACCGCGAGACGGTGACTGTCGAGGTGCCCGACGCATCGGCCTATTCCGTGGGCCAGCATGTCGAGGTCTCGGCCTCGTCGGCGTCGACCCTGCACGCTACGTTCTGGGCTCTTGTCATGCCGACGGTCATCTTTGTCGGCATACTGCTGTGGCTCAATATCGGTTATCCCGAGATGGGGGCTATGGCCATACTCTGGGCCTTCGTGGCTCTGGCCGTCTATGACGGATTCCTCTACCTGTTCCGCCGCAAGCTGGCGCGCAGGCTGGTGTGGACCGTCAGGGTCACCGGCCGCTGACCTCCGGTCCTCCGGGCGGCACACTGCAAGATATATTAACGAATAACAAGTCTTATTTCATCACATACCATGAGCGTAATCTTAACATCAATCATCGTCCTCGGGATTATCGGCATCGTCGGTGCCGCCGTGCTCTATGTTGTGGCACAGAAATTCCATGTCCACGAAGACCCCCGCATCGATCAGGTCGAGGCCCTGCTGCCCGGCGCCAACTGCGGCGGATGCGGACGCAGCGGTTGCCGCGACTTTGCCGTGGCCTGCGTCAACGCCACGTCGCTCGACGCACTGTCGTGCCCCTCGTCCGGATCTGCCGTCATGAAGAAAATCGGCGAGATCGTCGGCCTCGCTGCCGCCGAGACCAAACCGAAGATAGCCGTCATCAAGTGTAACGGCACCTGCGACCTGCGTCCCTCGCTGGCCCGTTTCGAGGGTGCCCCCTCGTGCGCCGTGCTCGCATCGCTCGGCACCGGCGAGAGCCCCTGTCCCAACGGCTGTCTGGGCTGCGGCGACTGTGTCGAGGCCTGCCCCTATGGCGCGATGCAGATGAACCTCGAGACCGGCCTGCCCGAAGTCATCGAGGACAAGTGTGTCGGTTGCGGCGCCTGCGTCAAGGCATGTCCCCGCACCATCATCGAACTGCGCTACAAGGGTCCGCGCGGCATGAGGGTCTACGTGGCCTGCTCGAACAAGGAGAAGGGCGCCGTGGCCATGAAGGAGTGCAAGGTGGCATGTATCGGATGCTCGAAGTGCGTCAAGGTCTGCCCCCACGAGGCCATCACCGTTGCCAACAACCTATCTTACATCGACTTCGAGAAGTGCAAGCTGTGCCGCAAGTGCGAGGCCGTATGCCCCACTCACGCCATCCACGCCGTGAACTTCCCCGTGCGCAAGGCCGAGCCCGCGCCTGCCGCCACCGAAAACGTCTAATCTCCCCACCGCAACCCCATGAAACTGCATACTTTTAAAATCGGCGGCGTCCATCCCGCCGAAAACAAGATCGCCGCAGGCAAGGCTATCGAGAACCTCCCGCTTCCCGCCGAGGTCGTGCTGCCCGTGGCACAGCATATCGGCGCCCCCGCCAAACCCATCGTCAAGAAGGGCGACAAGGTGACCCGCGGCCAGTGCGTGGCCGAGGCCGGCGGCTTTGTGTCGGCTCCCGTGCACACCCCCATCTCGGGCACCGTAGTCAAGATCGACACCGCACGCACCCCTCAGGGCATGCCCGTCGAGGCCATCTTCATCAAGAGTGACGAGGCCGACCGCGAGGCAGATGCCGCCGCTATGGCCGACAAGTCGCCCAAGCGCACCGAGGCCGAGGTGGCCGCGCTCGACCCCAAGGCCATCATAGGTCTCATCAAGGATGCCGGCATCGTCGGACTCGGCGGCGCCACCTTCCCCACCCACGTCAAGCTCTCGCCCCCTCCCGGCTCGAAGGCCGAGGTGGTCATCATCAATGCCGCCGAGTGCGAGCCCTGTCTGTCGTGCGACGACCAGCTGATGCGCGAGGAGGCTCCCCGCATCGTCAAGGGCGTGTCGCTGCTCATGAAGGCCGCAGGCGTTGACCGCGGCGTCATAGCCATCGAGAACAACAAGCCCGAGGCCATCGCCGCCATGACCGAGGCCGCCGCAGGCGCTCCCGGCATCGAGGTGATGACTATGCAGGTCAAGTATCCGCAGGGCGGCGAGAAGCAGCTCATCGAGGCCGTGATAGGCAAGGAGGTACCCTCGGGCGGTCTCCCCATCGCCACGGGCGCCATCGTCCAGAACGTGGCCACCGCCTATGCCGTATATCGCGCCGTATATCACGACGAGCCCATCCTCGACCGCGTGCTCACGCTGCACGACGGCAACGTGGGCCGCAACATGCGCGTGCCCCTCGGCACCATCCTCGCCACGCTGGTCGAGACCGACGACTATGAGAAGATCATCCTCGGCGGCCCGATGATGGGACGCACCGCGTCGACCCTCCAGACCCCCATGATCAAGGGCACCTCGGGCATCCTGCTGGACAAGCGCTATGCCCACCGCCGCCCCGCCGAGCCCTGCATCCGCTGCGGCAAGTGCGTAGACGTCTGCCCGATGGGTCTCGAGCCCTTCCTGATCTCGACCCTCTCGCGCCTCAAGGAGTATGACGAGGCCGAAGAGCAGAAGATCGCCAACTGCATCGAGTGCGGATCGTGCAGCTATATCTGCCCCGCGTCGCGCCCGCTGGTAGACTATATCCGCGTCGGCAAGGCCAAGGTCATGGCCGCAATGCGCGCCCGCGCAGCCGCCGCCAAGTCATAAGCCACTCCGACCGTCACAATTCAACCCCCAATACACGAGGCCCGGCCTGATTGCCGGGCCTTTTTGGAATCAATATCACTCTTCAACTTAACCAACCACAATGAAAACCCTGCGTCTCTCCGTCGGCGTCATGGCTCTGGCCCTGCTGGGGTCATGTACCCCGCGACAGGTCGAGAAGAACGACCGCGGCATCACGGTGAACCTAACGCCGACTGCCGAAAACGACGTGCGCAAAGTACGCCTCACCGTCTATGATGACGACATCATCCGCGTCTCGGCCACACCCGACAAGAAGTTTGCCGACACTCCGAGCCTCGTGACCCTCGAGCCCGAAAAGACACCTCAGTTCACCGTCGAGCAGACAGACTCGACAGCCTCGGTCGTCACCCCGCGCGTGCGCGCCACCGTCTCGCTGGCCACCGGCGACGTCAAGTTCTATGGCCCCGACGGACGCCTTGTCGTCACCGAGGCCCCCGGCGGCCGCACCTTCAAGCCCATACGGGTCGAGGACACCGACGGATATACGGTGCGTCAGGTCTTCACCTCGCTCAACGACGACGAGGGCCTCTATGGCCTCGGCCAGCATCAGGCCGACGAGTTCAACTACAAGGGACGCGACGAGGAGCTGTTCCAGTACAACACCAAGGTCTCGGTGCCCTTCATCGTCTCTACCGACAACTATGGCATCCTCTGGGACTCATACTCGCTATGCCGCTTCGGCAACCCCGAGCCCTACAAGCAGCTGGGACAGATATTCAAGATATATGACAAGGAGGGTCGCGAGGGCGCTCTGACAGGCCGCTATGTCCCCGCCGAGGGTCAGACCATAGAGCGCCGCGAGGACTCGATATATTTCGAGCACCTGATACGCCGCGAGCTCAAGCATGTGGTCAATCTGCCGCAGGACTTTGACTATCAGGGCAGCCACGTCACCTACGAGGGCGAGATCGAGGCCCCCGAGGCCGGCGACTATCGCTTCATACTCTACTATTCGGGCTACATGTCGGTGTGGATCGACGGCAAGAACGTAGTGCCCGAGCGCTGGCGCACGGCTTGGAACCCCAACTCATACAAGTTCACCGTGCCCATGGAGGCCGGCAAGCGCGTGCCCATCAAGATAGAGTGGGAGCCCAACGGCGCCACCGCATACTGCGGCCTCAGGGCATACGCCCCCCGCAGCCACCGCGAGCAGATGGACATGAGCTGGTGGAGCGAGATGCAGAGTCAGGAAGACTACTACTTCATCTATGGCGACGACATGGACGACGTCATCTCGGGCTACCGCACCCTCACCGGCAAGGCCCCGATAATGCCCAAATGGGTCACCGGATACTGGCAGAGCCGCGAGAAATACAATACTCAGGACGAGGTGCTCTCGACGCTGGCCGAGTTCCGCCGCCGCGGCATACCCATCGACAACATCGTCATCGACTGGCTGCACTGGCCGCAGGACGCATGGGGCTCGCACGAGTTTGACAAGACCCGTTTCCCCGACCCCAAGGGCATGGTCGACTCGATACACGACATGCATGGCCGCGTCATGATCTCGGTATGGCCCAAGTTCTATGCCACCACCGAGCACTTCAAGGAGTTCGACGACAAGGGCTGGATGTATCGCCTCGCCATCGAGGACAGCATCAAGGACTGGGTCGGCCCCGGCTATCTCGGCTCGTTCTATGACGCCTACGACCCCGACGCCCGCAAGCTGTTCTGGAGCCAGATGAACGACCACTACGTGCCCCTCGGCATCGACGCATGGTGGATGGATGCCTCCGAGCCCAACATACGCGACTGCACCGACCTGCAGTATCGCAAGGACCTCATCACCCCCACCGCGCTCGGCCCCTCGACCCAATACTTCAACGCCTACGGCCTGATGAACGCCGAGGCCATCTATGACGGACAGCGCGGCGTCGACCCCGACCGCCGTGTCTTCCTGCTGACCCGCTCGGGCTTTGCCGGCCAGCAGCGCTATTCGACCGCCACATGGTCGGGCGACATCGCCACCCGCTGGGAGGACCTCAAGGCCCAGATCTCGGCCGGACTCAACTTTGCCGCCTCGGGCATACCTTGGTGGAGCATGGACATCGGCGGATTCTGCGTCGAGGACCGCTATGTCAAGGCCGCCAAGGAGGCCGCCAAGGCCGAGAGTGCCGACCTCAGGGAGTGGCGCGAGCTCAACACGCGCTGGTATCAGTTCGGAGCCTTCGCCCCTATGTTCCGCGCCCACGGCCAGTGGCCCTTCCGCGAGGTCTACAACATCGCCCCCGAGGGTCATCCCGCCTACGAGTCGATCGTCTATTACACCCGCCTGCGCTACGATCTCATGCCCTACATATACTCTCTTGCGGGCATGACCCACTTCAAGGACTATACCATCATGCGCCCGATGGCCATGGCGTTCCCCGCCGACAAGGAGATTCGCAATGTGGGCGACCAGTATATGTTCGGACCCGCCATACTCGTGGCGCCGGTCTACGAGTACGGTGCCCGCAAGCGCGAGGTGGCCCTGCCCGGCGGCACGGACTGGTTTGACTTCTACACGGCCGCGCCCTACAACGGTGGTCCCGAGGGCGACGGTGGCCGTCTCGTCACCCTCGACGCCCCCTATGGCCGCATACCCCTGCTGGTGCGCTCGGGCTCTATAATCCCCTTCGGCCCCTCCATGCAGTGGAGCGACGAGAAGCCCGCCGACGTCATCAACCTCTATGTCTATACCGGACGCGACGGCGAGTTCACCCTCTATGAGGACGAGAACGTCAACTATAACTACGAGAAGGGCAGGTACACCATGATACCCATCGTCTGGAACGACAAGACCTCGACCCTCACCATCGGCGAGCGCAAGGGCGAATTCCCCGGCATGCTGCGCAACCGCCGCTTCAACATCATCAAGGTCTATCCCGGCCACGGCGGCTATGACCCCGCCGCCAAGGGGATAGAGGTGGCCTATAACGGCGCCGCCAAGAAGGTCAAGCTCTGATTCTTTCAGACCCTCCTATACATTCAGGACCGCCATGCACAAGTCATGGCGGCCCTGTCTTTTTATGGATATGTCCGGTCTATTCCATCTCGGGGAATCCTCCGGTGGTCAGCACCGTGTCTGCCGTCACCAGCAGCGCCTCGGTGTCGGGCAGCGCCTCTATCATCCTCAGCGCGCTGTCGGCGGGCATGGCCATGCACGACGTGGCCAGCGCGTCGGCCATCATGCAGTCGGGGGCTATCACCGTGGCCGACAGCAGGTCGGTCAGGGCCGGACGCCCCGTGACGGGCGATATGGTGTGCCAAGCGCGCCCGCTGCCCGTCTCGCGATAGTTGCGATAGTTTCCCGAGGTCGCCACGCCGCAGTCGGTCAGGCTGATTATGGCCAGCTTCTCGTGTATCACCGCCGAGTCGCCGCTCACCGGGGCGTCCACCATTATGCGCCACTCCTCGTCGCGCGGATTCTTGCCGCTCAGGGCAATCTCGCCACCTATCTCGACCATATAATCGGTGCAGCCGTTGCGCCTCAGCATCTCGCCCACGAGGTCGCAGCCATAGCCCTTGGTGATGGCCGAGAAGTTGAACTCGGTCGACGGATGCTTCTTGACCACGCGCCCGTCGTCGGCGATGCGGCAGCTGTCCATGCCCACGAACGCCAGCAGCGAGTCTATGTCCTCCTGTGTCGGCTCGGGGTCGCCGGGGCGGTATCCGAACCCCCACAGGTTGACCAGCGGGGCCACCGTGGGGTCGAACGCCCCGCCGCTTGAACGGCACACGTCCTGCGATGCCGCGAATATGCGCCGCAGCAGCGAGTCGGCCGCCACCTCCTCTCCGCGGTTTATGCGCGAGACCAGCGACGAGTCGGCAAACGGCGACAGCGACCTCTCGACCATGCGCATCACCGCCAGCACCGAGTCGCGCAGGTCGCGGTCGGCACGATATGTGATGTGATAGGTCGTGTTCCACACGGCACCCTCGGCGCTGCGGTATGTCGGGGGCACCGAGCACGACGCCGCGAGGATGAAGGCAAGGATAAAAAAGAGTGGTAAACGTATTGATTTCATGCCGCAAAATTAGCAAAAACCGCCCGAAAAAGCTAATTTTGCAGATAATCCACATTTCAATTCCAAATTTCCAAACATATATGTCCACCTACCTCTTTCTCGCCGAGGGCTTTGAAGAAGTCGAAGCCCTCACCCCCGTAGACCTGTTGCGCCGCGCAGGCGTCGATGTCATGACCGTAGCCGTCGGCGAATTCCGTCAGGTCACCGGCGCCCACGGCATCACCGTCGAGGCCGACCTGCTGCTCGACGACGAAGACATGACCGACGCCGAGATGCTCATTGCCCCCGGCGGCATGCCCGGAGCCAAGAATCTGGCCGACTCGCACAAGGTCTGCGATCTCTTCAAGGCACAGGCCGCCCGCGGCGGATATGTCGCCGCCATCTGCGCTGCCCCCGCCGTGCTGCTCGCCCCCCTCGGCATACTCGACGGCAAGAAGGCCACCTGCTATCCCGGATTCGAGGAGCCGCTGGCACTACACGGCGCCACCCATGTCGCAGGCGAGCGCGTGGTGCGCGACGGCAACGTCATCACCTCAAACGGCCCCTCGTCGGCCATGCCCTTCGCCCTCGCCCTCGTCGACGCCCTCTGCCCCGGCAGTGCCAAGGAGGTCGCCGACGGCATATTGTACTGACCAAAAACAATCGGCGCGGCCATGGCGTTATAAGTTGGAAACCGAAACCCTAAAAACACTATAAGCTATGAGCGAATTCAAAGACATGATCGCTGGAGGCAAGCCGACCCTTGTCGACTTCTTCGCCACGTGGTGCGGCCCGTGCAAGATGCAGGGCCCCATCCTCGAGCAGCTCAAGAACAAGGTGGGCGACGACGCCAACATCATCAAGATCGACGTCGACCGCAACCCCGACCTCTCGGCCGAGTACCAGATACGCAGCGTGCCCACGCTGATCATCTTCAAGGACGGCATGCCCCAGTGGCGTGCCTCAGGCCTGCAGCAACTCGAAGTGCTCGAAGACAAACTGCGCTCCATGATGTAGCCGGCCTCCCGCCACACGAAACACTCCCCGCCAGTCACAATAGACAGGCGGGGAGTTGTCATGTCGCTTCGCGGCTGGGATGGAACAATGCCCTTTTGCCCGTGGGGGCGGGGGCGACCGCGTGGCGGTCGGGCTATTCCCGCCCCACCCAACGGCGCGCCGTAGGTGCGCGGCAATCGGCGGCCCGATATTTTCGCAACGGTGGGGTGGGTATTCCCCGACCCCCGTTCGGGGGCCGGATGGGTGGGATGGGACGTCTACCCCGAGGCAAGCCTCGGGGCTACTTTTCCGTGCCCCGCACAAGGCGGGGCGGGTGGCACCCCATGCTCACGTCCGTCAGAAGCTGAATGATATGAGCAGGTCGATGCGGTCGGAGGTGGCCGAGGCGCCGTCAAAATTCTTGCGCTTGCCTATGATGTATTCGGCGCCGCCCTGTATGCGCGGGGTGATGTCCCAGAACACGTTGACGGCTCCATACAGGCCGTATTTGTATGCCGAGCCCTCTGCGCGGCTGTCGAAATAGCGGCACTCGCCGAGGGCGAGGCAGGCAAAGACCTTCTTGCTGAAGTCGTATTGCAGTCCGGCCGTCAAGCCCAGCGACAGCGGGGCCTTGAGCGTGCCGTGTCGGCCCTCGTCGGGCACGAGGTCATAGCTACCCTCCGACAGGTCGCCGCAATAGCTGCCTATGCCGCGCCCCACGACACCCTGATAGTATAGCGCCAGCGGGTGCAGCATCTGCCAGCGCCCCGACAGCTGTGCGCCCCAGCCGACCACGTTGCGGTTGCGGGCCGTGAGCAGGTCGCGATAGGTCATCAGCCTGAATATGCCCGAGGCGCGGACGTGGCTGTCGCCGCCGTCCCACTGATATTGCGCGAGGCCCACGACGTCGGGCACGAAGTCGCGACACTTCTCGGTCTCACCCTCGATCTGCGTCTGGTCTGACGACGGAAACTCGACACCGCCGGCCACCGACCATCCACCCTTGAAGTCGTGGAAATAGCGCACCAGCATGGCCGACTTGGACACCTGACCGTTGGGGCCCTGCGCGTCGACCGTCGGGGCCAGCGCGTCATCGTCGCTGAATGTGGTCGAGGCATAGCCCACGGTCCAGTCGTTGAGGCGGATGAATGCATCCTTGAGCACGAAATTCCTGTTCTTGACGCCACCCTTCACCGATACCATATAGTGCCCCAGCCGCTCGTTGCGGCCAAGCAGGGTCAGGAAGATGGCCGACTGCGAGGGGGATGCCCCGATGGCCTTGCGCTCGGTGGGATTGGAGGGAACGGCTATGTCATAGGGGAAGAACTCGTACGAGTCCTGCGAGCCGTTCCAGTCGCCCCAGCCGCGCAATATCACCCGTCCGCCTATGCCGAGCGCCATGTCGGCATTCTTGGTCAGGAACATGAAATAGGGCGCGTGCGGGTCGTAGAACTGCCTGTATTGGTCGGAATAGAATTGCTCGACCAGCGATTTCACCGAGTCAGACGGCTCGCGTTCATACCGGTCGCCGTTGATGTAGATGTATTTCGTGTCCTTGGCAATCTCCTGAGCCATTGTGCGCTGCGAGCTGCGCGGATATGCCGTCGAGGTGTCGGCAGACTGGGCACTTGCGGATACGGCCAGAGCCGTCGACATGGCAACGGCGGCGAGGATTCTTCCGGCGACTGATTTCATAACGTGAGATTATTGATTAATATATGTTAAAACATAGCCGGGCCACCAAAAGTTCCCCCGCGCCGTGCGATTTGCATCAAAAATCGTTCGGCCGATTTGCCGGATATGTCAATTTTAGTTATTTTTGCAACCTAAACACAGTGACACACAAAACTTTTGAGATGAAAAACCAAATACTCGCAATACTGCTCTTGGCTCTGACATCGCTCTGTGCTGATGCATACAAGCGCGTAAAGCCACAAAAACTGACTAAATCCATCTCTTGGGAGATTACAAAGGATGGTGTGCAATCTATAGGGAAAATCGGCAAAACACGATAAAAGATAATAGCAATGATTTTCAGTGATTTATAACTTTGG
>LUJS01000032.1:0-35743 GCA_001689495.1 Bacteroidales bacterium M8
TCTGAATATACATCTCAAAACGACGCAAGGCACGAGCAAGGACTTTGTAATGATTGGCCCTCGGAGCCGAAAGCGGATGCTTTTCAAGATACTCGTTAAACAGTCCGAAAAATGTCAGCTCCACTTTCTTAACCTCATATTTATCGGGGTGATTGAAGCGGTCTATCATGTCGCGGAAAAACTCCTGCGACAAATCTTCTTGCGGATTGTCGATACAGGCAGAGACAATGAGTTGCTCCAGAGCTGTCAGACGCTTTTCTATTTCATTAAGCACCTTTGCCTCTTTCTGATTGGCTCGCGGCATTATGATTGCGCCATCCTTGAAGCGTTTTGGATTCATATAGATGCCACTTTTAAGACGCAGACGCAGGGAGCGGGAAACAGTCAGTCGAAGCAGAATTTCCGCATCGCCCGAAGTGTTAACTTTTGTAGATATGTTTCTCGTGATTGTTGCCATAAGAAGTAGTTTAGATTAAGAACGACCCAAAGGTAAGCATTGTTGTCCACCACTCCAAATTTTTGTCCACATTTTGTCCACCAAACTTAAATCTGGGTACTGCTCGCTAAACTTCACCAAGACACAATCATCAACATTTATTCACTTATATATCTCTATTATTCAATAAATTATGCAATACACTATATCATTCCGAATATTTAAGACAATTCATCTTCATTCATATTTATTGTTCTCTCCGGGGTCACCACCAAGCAGCCGCAGCAATGTGGCTGCTTTTTTCGTTGTATACATCCCCACCCTCCAGATAACTTAATTTCGGCAACAAACTTGATTTATGGGTAATCGACCGTTTCCATGTGCAGCGTCTTTCCGGTGGGTAGAAGGGTGTGTAGCCAGTATGAGCATTAATCCTAAATCCCTGAAAGATGTCCTGAAAGCTTTGATTTTGGCATTGAAGGATTCTGCCGATGCATTGGTGTGTTTTATGAATTATTACTGACTGAATTTGAACTTCATATCTATCAGATTTGTTTTGCAACTAAAAAATAGTTACTTTTGTGCCAAAATAAAAATGAATGGGAACAAAAGAAAAACTGATTGCTCGATTCTCCGCTCTCCCGAATGATTTTACATGGGATGAAATGAGGCGTATGCTTGTGGCTTTGGGTTATACCCCGGGCAACAAAGGCAAAACCTCAGGCTCTCGCGTCATCTTCAAGGGAGAAGGCAAGAAGCCTATAATGCTCCACAAGCCACATCCGGGTAATATCATCAAAGGATATGTAATGAAACAAGTTTATGATTATCTTAAAAACGAAGGATTGATATGAATACATTGAAATATAAAGACTTTATCGGTTCGGTAGCTTTCAGCGAAGCCGACGGCGTATTTTTCGGCAAAATCGAAGGTATTGATGGACTCGTTAATTTTGAGGGCGAAAGCGTTGCGGAACTGACCAATGCTTTTCACGAGGCAGTGGACGATTATCTTGCATATTGTGAAGAAGAAGGCATCGAGCCCCACAAGAGCTATTCCGGTTCGCTCAACGTGCGTCTTACCCCCGACATACACACACGGGTTGCCTACCTCGCCAAACAAGCGGGAGTGTCAATAAACTCGTTCATCCGTACTGCCATAGAAAAGCAGATAGCCGCAATGCTTTAATGCTCTAAGTGTGACACATAAGGCATTTTTAACGCCTTAGACACTTGAAAATCGGCAGAAAAGCATTAACTTTGTACTACCCCAATGGAATAATTGGTAAGAACATTGAAATAATGCCGTGTGCAATTCGTGAACAAACGGAATGGCGGCATTACAACTCTCTGATAACTGCTTAGTTACAACGATATACCTCGGCCTCTCCGGGGTCACAAATGAAATCCGCAAGTTATTGAAAAATCAATGCTTGCGGTTTTTTACATGTCTATTTTTGACTACCTTTTTTCTGGTCAGTAGCAAAGCCCGGGGGGAAATGTCAATAAATTCGGTCGAGTAATATCGGGTCAGCTACAGGAGTTTTAATCTTGGGCATTGGCAATTTTTGTCTTATGGTATTCCTGTGGCGTCATGCCCGTGACTTTCTTGAACATGCGGCTGAAGTGCTGAGGGTATTCAAATCCGAGGTCGTATGCGGTTTCCGAGATGCTCATGCCCGATGCAAGACGGTTTTTGGCTTCCCGTACGATTGTTCGTCTGACATAGTTCCCGGCGGTGTCGCCGGATACTTTATTGATGACATCTCCCAGATAGTTAGCCGACATACACAGGCTGTCGGCACAATATTGAATGGTGGGCAGTCCGTTTTTCTGTTGAAGATTATTCCTGAAGTAATCCTTCAGCAGATGTTCAAATCTGGAGAGAATGTCGTTGTTGATTATTTTGCGAGTGAGGAACTGACGGTTGTAAAACCGCTGGCAATAGTTTAACAGCAAGCTGATAAGTCCGGTGATGATGGCATCCTGCGATTCATCTTTAGGATTATTTATCTCATCGCTGATGCGTCGCATTATCGCCACGATAATCTCTTTCTCCTCATCGGTCATGTGCAGGGCCTCGTTGATGCGGTAGTCGAAAAAGGAATATCGCCTAATATCCTTTGCGAGCTGCGTTCCGTGCAGTAGGTCGGGATGAAAAAGGAGAGCCCAGCCTGAGATGCTTACGGTCTCATCGTTATCTTCCTTTCCTCCGATTTGTCCGGGAGCCACGCACATAAGCGTTCCTTTCTTATAGTCATAGTCTCCACAACCGTATTTTAGACCTATGACCTCGTCATCGTCACGGAGGAAGATGCCATAGACATCATAGTCATTCAGGCTGTGGCGTATGGGCGAGACTTCACGATAGTCTATCACACTGACCAGCGAATGCCGGTCGGTGTGGCCTACCCACGAACTGTAATCCGAGGGATGTCTGACTTTGAGAATCTTGCTCATCGTGTACAGTATTGCGCTGATTTGTAGTCGCAAAGATACATAATAATTTTCATATATAAGCGCGTGTCAGTGAAATTGGTATGTCCCGGCAGATAACGACGCCGCGGGGGGTGGCAAACGACGCCGCGGGGCACGGACTCCCTGCGGGAGCCCGGGTTTTTGTCGGGGGATCTTTACCTCGGGGCAAGCCCCGATGCTATTAAGGCGGTGCCCCGCTGCGCGGGGCGGGTGGAGGGGGGCGACGGTGATGCTCTCAATGGCGCTGTTCTCGGTGACGGTGACCTTGCAAGACACGGCGTGGGCACTCCATAGCCGTCGGTGGCGGTGAAATGGATCACGGCCTCGCCGGGAGCCACGGCGGTGACTATGCCGGCCTCGTCGACGGTGGCTACGGCGGAATTGTCGGTTTTTTTCTTTGAAAATGGTATGTCTTGCCGTGATTTTGATAATCGGGTCCGGGTTTTGGTTTGTAATTTTGCATCAAAGATAATCCGGTCATCGAAGCCTTGGGCACAGCCGTCCGTGTCCTCGCCAAATGACGTTGACCGAAAAACTCATAACAAAAAAACGACGACCACATGAAAAAGATGATGTTAACGATGGCCATGATGCTTGCTGCCGTGGCCATGCAAGCCAAGACGCTGATAGTCTATTACAGCTATACCAACAATGTGGAGCGGATTGTCAATGACCTACAGGGTCTGATCGATGCCGACGTGGTGGAGATAGAGCCTGCCGAGAAGGGGCTCGACTATGCCGCCGACAATTATATAGGCAGCGCGCAGATTTCGGCCATACGCAACAATCCCGACGATGCGTCGTCATATCCGGCTATCGACCCGGTGGACGTCAATCTCGCCGACTATGACTGCATAATCATCGGCGCCCCGCTGTGGTGGAGCAGCATGGCCGCCCCGTTGCAGACATATCTGTTTCATCACGGCCCGGAGATGGCCGGCAAGAACATCGGCCTCATAGTGTCGAGCGCCAGCAGCGGCATAAGCGGCGTGGAGGCCGATGCAAAAAGACTCGTGCCCGGGGGTAATTTCCTGTCGCCGAACCTGTGGATACGCTCGTCGCAGACCTCGAGCGCCAAGTCGATGCTCGAGAACTGGCTCGAGGCCATCGGCTATGCCCACCTGACGGCGGGAATCGGAGCTGTCGAGGCCGACGCGCCCGACAGGTACACGGCATATTCGCTGTCGGGGGTCAGGGTATTGGCCGAGGCCGAGTCAGTCGGCAGTCTGCCCGGGGGGCTATACATAATCAACGGCAAGAAAACCATAATATCGAAATGAAAAAAGTTTTATCAATTTTGATTGCATCAATAATAACAATGAACATAATGGCACAGCAGAAAATAGTCCAGACGGCAGGCCGTCAGCAACTCGGAGAGTTTGCTCTGGAATTCGCCCATCTCAATGACGACATACTCTTCGGCGAGGTATGGAGCCGCAACGACCTACTGTCGCTGCGAGACCGCAGCCTCGTGACCATCACGTCGCTGATCTCGCAGGGCATCACAGACAGCTCGCTGACCTATCACCTGCAGGAGGCGAAAAAGAACGGCATCACGCGCACCGAGGCCGCCGAGATACTGACCCACATAGCGTTCTATGCCGGATGGCCCAAGGCATGGGGAGCGTTCAGGCTCGCCAAGGATGTATGGAACGACGACGTGAAGGGGGACGACGCCAAGGCTGAGTTCGAGCGCGGAATGATATTCCCGATCGGCGAGCCCAACACGGCCTATGCCAAGTACTTTACGGGCAAAAGCTATCTGGCGCAGGTGTCGACCGAGCAGATTCCGTTTGCCAACGTGACCTTCGAGCCGGGATGCCGCAATCACTGGCACGTCCACAAGGCCGAGAAGGGTGGCGGCCAGATGCTTGTGGGCGTAGGTGGCCGCGGCTGGTATCAGGAAGAGGGTAAGCCGGCGGTGGAGATACTGCCCGGGACCGTGATACACATTCCCGCAAACGTCAAGCACTGGCATGGAGCAGCCAAGGACTCGTGGTTTGCCCACCTCGCATTCGCGGTGCCCGGCGAGTCGTCGGAAAACGTATGGCTCGAGCCCGTCACCGACGAGGAATACCTCAAGCTGGACTGACGGCACCGGTCAACCGGAGCAGCCCGTTAGGACCGTAGGCGGATCAGTCGTTGTCGAACATCGCCGCGTCGTGGCAGCAGGGAGATGCCTCGGTCTCGGCCTCGATGGTCGCGTGAGCCACGCCATGTTCGGCGGCCTTCAGCTTCATCGCCGATATTATGCGGTCGAGGCACGAGACGTCGCCGATGACGGCGTGGACGGTGAGGGCGTTCTCGGTCGTCGACAGCGGCCACACATGCAGATGGTGTATCGACCTGACCCCGGCGACACCCTCGAGCGCCCTCTCGAGCGCAGGCATGTCGACCGACTCGGGGACGGTGTCGATGGACATGCGGGTGCTCTCGACAAGTAGTCCGCGCATGGACCACGCGATTATCAGCGCGATTATGATGCCGATGACGGGGTCGAGCACATACCAGCCTGTAAAGTGGATGACGATTCCGGCCACGACCACGCCGACCGACACAAGCGTGTCGGCCGCCATGTGCAGGAAGGCGGCCTTGACATTCATGTCGCGCCCCTTGTCCTTCATGAACAGCCACGCGGTGACGCCGTTGACCACGACACCGGCCGCGGCCACCCACGCGATGGCATCGCCGTCGACGGCCACGGGATGAATGAGCTTGCCGATGGCCTCGACCAGAATGGCACCCACGGCCACGCAGAGCAGCAGGGCGTTGATGAACGATGCCTGAATCGAGAATTTCTTGTATCCGTAGGTATGGCGGTCGTCGGGCTTTCTGGACATGAGCCTGAAGGCAACCATGGCGATGACGAGCGCGGCCACGTCCGACAGGTTGTGGCCGGCGTCCGAGAGCAGCCCCATCGAGCCGTATATCAGGCCGAACACGGCCTCGATGACGACATAGGCGCTGTTGAGCACTATGCCCGTGATGAAAGCGGCGTTGAGCGACTTGATTCTTTCAGGTCCGTGATGATGGTGATGATGAGCGATATGTGCCATAGTCCTGTCTGATTGTTGCCATGCATATATAACAACCTCAGGCGGCCACTATGTTCATCTCACCTCATCGGCTGCTTGGCGATGAGGCCGTCTTGGCCGGTCTCCCAACGGTCCAGCTTCCTGTTGGCCACGGAGTCGTTGGACAGGGCCTTGCCCTCGTCGTTCCAAGTGCTGAATTCGACGGCATCCTCCACGACGCGGCCATCGCGATACCTGTATGTCATCACGAATCCTGTGCCGGTGTTGCACATCACGCAGACAAGTTCGCCGTCATGAACGAAGAAGTCAGAGTGTCCGCCGTCCCCCTCGTATATCTTCCTGACATTTCCGCCGCCATCGCTGGTGTAGGCCCGCAAGGTCATGTCGGCCTCGCAAGTCCCGGTCAGCGTCCACAACTCGGGGACACTGTCGCCGGTCACGTCGAATAGGAAATAGTCGGCGGAAAAGCCTATCTCTTTGCTACCCGACGACAGGATGGTGTCGACAACCTCCCTATATATCATCGGGATGGAATCAACGGCCTCCCCCACCCCGTCATCGGCGGCGACGTCGCACTCCGTGGCGTCGTTGATTCGGTTGTTGTCCGAGTCACCGGCCACACATCCGGCAAATCCGAACGCCAGAATCATTATAATCAAGCAAATACGATTCATAAACAATTATCCTTAAAGTTGTTCACTCCCACGACGAAGCCATAGGCTCGATCCACGTTCCGTCGCGGCCGCGCAGCCCCTGCCACTTTTCGCGCAGGGTCTCCATGCCTTGGTAACCCTCCTCGGGGTCGCGCCATTCCTTGGTCTTGTCTGAATAGCCCCAGACCCTGACGGCATCGGCCTCGGGCTCGTATCGGGCATAAAAGCATGCGAACCCCACTGACTGACGTGGAGTCACCGGGTCGCACAGCTTGCGCCTCGACCTCATCTCGATCACAGCCCTCTCGCCCCCGAGCGCCCTGACCGCATCAAATATCCCGCCCCAAGAGTACTTCGCACAGTTCATAAGAACAAATAGATATTGACTGATATTATCATAGAGCGCCCGAAAGCCGCATATCTATCAGAGGTAAAGACTCAAACTTTACCGCCACGGGTATCTGCTTCAGACTGAAGCATATCCATATCACCGACCTCGAGGCCGTCATGACCGAGGATTATCCATGCACCGTTGCGCTCGGCCCTGAAACAGTCGGTATTGCAGATTGGCAGGATATTGTCATACAGACACTCACAGCATCGGCGGAAACCGACAATATCAAACAATCCATACCTGCCGTTTTCGGCTATCAGGCATAGCCTTTTGTCTATTGTCGTGCGTGATGAATACTGATAGCAACCGCCGAAATAATCATATCCGTAAAAGTTGTCATACCTTTCTGACAATTCATTATTTTCGGCATTATAAAACCTGATGCCGCCATCGGTCAGACAGACAAATATGTAATCCTGTCTTGGAATGATCGCCACAAATTCTCCTGTCAGAATCACGTTGCCGTCATAATCATACAAAGTGCTTTCATTCCGAAAGGTCAGACTGTAGAACCTGTCGGAGGTACAACCGTTTGCCAACATGAGAAACTCGGACGGGATTTTGGTCGCATTCCACACATCATTGCCGACACAGGCAATCTTGCAGCCATTTGCGTACATTGCAGCCGAATCGACCTGAAATATCGCACTGTGGCCACGTGCCGATGCAATATCCTCGGCACAATCAAAATTTGCATAGAGAGTCACGGGATTGCCGTTACCGGCCGTGACACCTTTATCAATCATTGTCCCGGCCTCATTTCCCGGGACAATGAAATATAGACAGGGCGGGATGCCTAAAGTCTTCATGCCAGATGTATTCCTGTTACTCTCCATGAGGTCTGATTATTCCAAAGCGACAAGCTTTATCGAACCGGTCCTGTTGTAGATGAACTGATCTGTTTCGTAGTGGGTTGCACCCTTTATCTCCATGCCGGCCTTGAAGTTGGAAGGCACGGTCCATGCAAACGAAGGATTCGCTACAGTAGCTTTTTTGCTGCTGTTATCCGGCAGGACGAAATAAGCCTCCGTCTCCTCGGGACAAGAAGGCTTGAAGGTCACCACGACCTCATCGCCGGGACGTACCGGCAACTCGTTGCTATGGCAGGTGCCGCTGACAGTAGTAGTCTCGCCGTTAACGGTGACATTCACAGTCCAGTTCACCGTTATTACCGGACCTCCGGCAGTTGCGCTCAACTCCTTGTCGCCAACCGTGTTGACCGCTGAGAAATCAAAGTCATTGGAGTTGATGGTCATTCTTGAATCATCATCATCACCACCGCAGCCATAAAGGCCAACAGATACCAAGACCACAAAAAGGGTGCTAAGAATTGTTTTGATTTTCATTTGAATAATGCACTCATTCGTGTCGTGCGCAACTCAATGATTAAGGAAATTACCTATGACTGTTTTTGTGGTGGCTGCATTTGCGGCAGTATGACTTCTGCCATTCCTTTCCGTTGGTGACGGGTGCGAATCCCGTGCAGTCACATCCGACGGTGCCGGTGCAATGCTTGCCTTGGGCCGAGGCGTGGGTATGGATGAGGATTTTCGTGTCGCTTGCCGCAGACGGGGTGACAGATACAGCGAGAGCGGCGAATCCGATGGCTGCCGAAGAGACGGCGATAAGCGCGAGCGTGATGAGTTTCTTCTTCATTGTGATTTACCCTGTTTCGTGTCGGGCACAACTGTCGGTAGTTACTTGTTATACCCCTTTATGACGAAAGAGGAGATTTTGTAACCCACCGCCCCGGACTTTTTTTCAATTACAAGACTTTCGGTCGTCAGGTAGGGCTGGTTTGGAGGATTTTGGTTAATTTTGCAGTTATGAACTGGATTGAAAGTCTTTTTTTCGACCATACGCCGTTGCAGGCGGTAATCGTGATGTCGATAATCATCGCCGTGGGTCTCGGTCTCGGAAAAATCAAGGTCGGCGGGGTCAGCCTCGGCGTGACATTCGTTTTTTTCGTCGGCATCCTTGCCGGCCACTTGGGGCTGGACATTGATCCCGCCATGCTGTCCTATGCCCAGAGTTTCGGGCTCGTGCTGTTTGTCTACGAGCTGGGACTCAAGGTCGGGCCGGGCTTTTTCAGTTCGTTCCGCAGCGGTGGCGTGGGCCTGAACCTGCTGGGACTCTGGGTGATACTGCTCGGCACGCTCATGGCCGTGTCGTTCTGCTATATTTTCTCGATACCGATGAGCGACATGATCGGGGTGCTGTGCGGGGCCGTCACCAACACGCCGGCCCTCGGCGCGGCTCAGCAGACCCTCGAGCAGCTCGGCCTCAGCGCACAGGGCGCCGCCCTCGGGTGTGCCGTGACATATCCGCTCGGGGTCGTAGGCGTGATACTGGCCATGATAGCGGTGCGCAAGTTGTTCGTCAGGCCGTCTGACATCCGTTCGGAGGGATCGCAGGAGGATGCCGACCACACGTTCGTGGCAGGTTTCAGCGTCGAGAATCCCGGCATAGACGGCCTCCCCGTCAAGGAGGTGGCCAACGCCGCCAAGGGGCATTTCGTGATAAGCCGCCTGTGGCGCGACGGCACGGTGACCATCCCGTCGGGCGACACCGTGCTCCGCTCTGGCGACCGCCTGCTTGTCGTGACCAACGACGACGAACTGCCCGAGCTGCGCATCATATTCGGCCGTCAGGAAGACCGCGACTATAATGCCGCCGACATCGACTGGAACGCGCTCGACTCTGACGTGGTGAGCCGGCATGTGGTGATAACCCGACCTGAAATCAACGGCAAGCGGCTCGGCTCGCTGCGCCTGCGCAATAGCTATGACATCAACATATCGCGCGTCACCCGCGCCGGGGTCAGGCTGCTGGCCACGCCCGGCCTGATACTGCAGCTGGGCGACCGCCTCACCATCGTGGGCGAGCAGAAGGCCATCGACGCCGTGTCGAAACTGCTGGGCAACACCGAGGCCACCCTGCGCGACCCCAACCTCGCGGTCATCTTCATCGGCATGGTGCTGGGCCTCGTCGTCGGCTCGATACCCATAGCGATACCCGGCATCTCGATGCCCGTCAAGCTGGGTCTGGCCGGTGGACCGATGATAGTGGGCATACTGCTGGGACGTTTCGGCCCGCGGCTGCATCTGGTCACCTATACCACGCGGTCGGCCAACCTGATGCTGCGCGGCATAGGCCTGAGCCTGTATCTGGCATGTCTGGGTCTGCAGTCGGGCGCCGGATTCTTCGACACCATCATGCGTGCCGACGGCCTTATGTGGATAGGGCTCGGATTCCTCATCACCATAGTGCCGGTGCTGGTCATGGCCGCATGGTCGGTGCGCCGCAGCGGCATCGACTTCGGGTCGGCCTGCGGCATGGCGTGCGGCGCGATGGCCAACCCGATGGCGCTGAACTATGCCAACGACACCCTGCCCGGCGACAATGCCGCGGTGGCATACGCCACGGTCTACCCATTGGGCATGTTCGTGCGCGTGCTGCTGTCGCAGATACTCGTGCTCGTATTTGTCTGACGGGGCTAAATCCTCGCCACCAGCACGG
This sequence comes from Bacteroidales bacterium M8, assembly GCA_001689495.1. GTDB lineage: Bacteria > Bacteroidota > Bacteroidia > Bacteroidales > Muribaculaceae > Duncaniella. The sequence continues at coordinate 10,516 of LUJS01000032.1, forward strand.
CCACGTAGGCCACATAGCACAGCGTCAGGATGCCGCCCTCGACACGGGTTATGCAGTGTTTCCTGAAGAACCATCCGAAGATATAGAAAAGCACCGATGCCCCCACCAGCGTCAGCAGGTCGAAGTTGCCTATCGTCCCGAACGGCAGCGGCGCCACGGTGGCCGAGAGGCCCAGCACAAGCAGCACGTTGAATATGTTGCTGCCTATCACGTTGCCTATGGCCAGTCCGGGCTGCCCCTTGAGCGCGGCCACTATCGAGGTGGCGAGCTCGGGCAGCGACGTGCCGCCGGCCACGATGGTCAGGCCTATTATCTCCTCGCTGATACCGAGCTTCTCGGCTATGCCCGACGCGCCGTCCACAAACTTGTCGCCGCCCCACACCAGCATCGCCAGACCGGCCACCACATAGATTATTGCCTTGAGCACCGGCATCTCGGGGCCCGGCTTACCGCCCTGAGCATCCGCCAGATCGGGATTCTTGGCGCTTGCGAAAGTATAGCGCATGAAGAGCAGGAAGAATATCAACAGGAAGATGCCGCTCACCCTCGACACCTCGTTGACGCCGTTGCCATCGAGCCATCCGCTGTTGCCGAGAATCAGCATCACCACCGACGAGAGTATCACCATCGGAATCTCGTTTGACAGCACGCTGCGGTCTACCGTTATCGGCCTGACCAGCGCGGTGACGCCGATTATCAGGAGTATGTTCAGGATATTGCTGCCAACGACATTGCCCACGGCCAGAGGCGCGCTGCCGTGCATGGCGGCCAGCACAGAGATGACCAGCTCGGGGGTCGACGTGCCGAATGCCACGACCGTCAGTCCGATAATCAGCTCGCTGATGCCCATGCGCTTGGCTATGGCAGACGAACCGTCGGTCAGCGCGTTGGCACCGACCAGAATCAACACAAGCCCTGCGACGAGCCATACAATATCCATTATCATATCACATCGTTTATTCTGTTGGATGACATAATTGAAAAACAATACACACATCTCAAATGTTTGTACCAACGCCGTATGCGTCGTGCAGGGCAATCCGAAAATAATGGTATGTCGATTCAAAATACGGGTATTGCACGGGGCGCCGACAGGCAGTAAATTTGCACCATGAAAAGGACATTACTCTCCGCCGCCATACTGAGCGGAATATTGACAGCAAATTCACAGGTTATGGACAACACTGACACATCGCTCGCTCCCGTCGAGCAGCTCGCACTCGTAGCCGAGTGGGACAAGACTTTCCCCAAGAGTGACAAGGTAAACCACCGCAAGGTCACGTTCGTAAACCGCTACGGCATAACGCTCGCAGCCGACATATATACCCCCAAGGAGGCCACCGGCCCCCTCGCGGCCATCGCCGTCAGCGGCCCGTTCGGGGCGGTCAAGGAACAATGCTCGGGCCTGTATGCCCAGCAGCTTGCCGAACGCGGATTCCTCACCATCGCCTTCGATCCCTCGTTTACCGGCGAGTCGGGCGGCATGCCTCGTCGCGTGGCCTCGCCCGACATCAACACCGAGGATTTCAGTGCCGCCGTCGACTTCCTGTCGGTGCAGCCCGATGTTGACCCTGATAAAATCGGCATACTCGGCATCTGCGGCTGGGGCGGATTTGCCATCTCGGCCGCAGCCAACGACCCGCGCATCAAGGCATCGGTCGCATCGACCATGTACGATATGTGCCGCGTCACCTCGAACGGATATTTCGACGCCAACGACTCGGCCTCGGCACGCAACGATATGAAGAGGCAGATGGCTGCACAGCGCACCCAAGACTATCGCAACGGCCACTACTCGCGCGGCGGCGGCGTGGTCGATCCCCTGCCCGACGACGCCCCCGAATTCGTGAAACGCTATCACGCCTATTACAAGACATCCCGCGGATTCCACCCCCGCAGCGGCAACTCGACCGACGGTTGGAACGTGACGTCGTCGTTCCCCTTCGTCAACTTCACCCTCCTCGACCGCGCCTCCGAGATCGAGAACGCCGTCATGGTGCTCCACGGCGACAAGGCCCACTCGCTCTATTTCGGCAAGGATGCCTTTGCCCGCCTCAAGGGCGACAACAAACAGTTGCTCATAGTCAACGACGCCGACCACACCGACCTCTACGACAACCTCGAGAAAATCCCCTTCGACGAGATAGCCGCCTTCTACACCGAATATCTCAAGTAATCACCCACACGGAACGGACATAAAAAATCTCCGGCTCAGAGAGAACTCTCAGCCGGAGATTTTTTATGTATCCGTATCTCAGTTTATCCGGGCCTTGCGATATTCGGTGGGGCTCTGGCCGGTCATGCGCTTGAACAAGCGGGTGAAGTGCTGGGGATACTGAAACCCGAGATCGTATGCTATGATGCTGATGTCGTCGGCCGTAGACACCAGACGCTGGCTGGCCACGGTGATGACGTGCCTCGAGATGGTCTCCTGTGCGGTGACGCCGGTCTCTTTCTTGACGAGATCGCCGAAATATCCGGGGGTCAGGTTGGCCTTCTCGGCAAAATACGCCACGTTGGGCACGCTGTCGCAGTGGCCCGGGCCATAATATTCGCGCAGCTGTCGCTCGAAGGCGGCGACGATGTCTGAGTTCACCTTGTGGCGGGTTATGAACTGGCGGTCATAGAAGCGGTCGACATACTCGAGCAGCACGAGTATGTTGGCTGAGATGACCGATGCCGAATGGTGGTCTACGGGGTGCTTCAGCTCGTTTGCAATCTTGCCGACGCACTCCTCGAAGATGGCCCTCTCGGTCTCGGAGAGGTGTAGGGCCTCGCGCTGCGAGTAGTCGAAGAACCGGTACTGGTGTATCCTGTCGCCCAACGGAGTGCCATAGAATATGTCGGGGTGAAACAGCAGTCCGATGGCATCGGGCGCAAGCTCCTCCTGCTTCATCTCCACCCCTATTATCTGGCCGGGCGAGAAACTCGTCACCGTCCCCTCCTGATAGTCGTATGCCTCGCGGCCATAGAGCACGCGGCAGTTGTCGTTGTTCTTCAGATACAAGGCATACACGCCATACTCCATCCTCACGTTATTGACTCTCTTGGTGGCATTCTTGAGGTCTATCACCGATACGAGCGGATGATAGGTGGGCAGGCCATAGAGTTTGTTATAGTCGTCGATGGATGCGAGTCTTACAAGTCTTTTGTCGTTCATCTCTGTGTACGGTTAAGATTCATGCAAATTTACCACAAAAAAACCATACCACGGGCATGTGTCACGAGCATTGGTATGCTTTTTCAGAATTGTGGTAACCGCCGCGTGCCCCGATGTCAGTAACTTTGCAACACAAGAACAGACACAACATGACAAATCAGGAATTCATAGACATCATCGCCCGCGGCGAGCGAATCACCGGCGGGTCCGAGGCGCATCTCAAGATGCACCAGCTGAGTCAGGAGGCCATCCGCATCACCCTCGAGCTCAACAACAACTATCATACACACGACGAGGTGATAGCCCTGTGGAGCGAGCTCACGGGGCGTCAGGTCGACGACAGCTTCAACTTCTTCCCGCCGTTCACCACCGATTGCGGCAAGAACATCCATATCGGCAATCGGGTCTTCATCAACTCGGGGTGCCGGTTTCAGGATCAGGGAGGCATATATATAGGTGATGACGTGCTGGTGGGACACAACTGCGTCATAGCCACCATAAACCACGAGGAGGATCCCGACCGGCGCGCCGACATGTGCTTCGCCCCCGTCCACATCGGCGACAAGGTGTGGATAGGCGCCAACGTCACCATCCTGCCCGGCGTCACCGTGGGCGACGGAGCCATACTCGCCGCCGGGGCCGTGGTGACGCGCGATGTCGCCCAGCGCACCGTCGTGGGCGGCGTACCGGCCCGCGTGCTCAAGCAGGTGTGACGACCCGCTGCCTCACAGACGACCGGCAAGACCCGCCCCGACAAGGCTGTCCAGAACAGCACCGCCGTCCATCGAGGGGCAGAACCGCATCAGCACGTTCAGCATCCCGCCCCCGAACAGGGCAGCGGCGTCGCGTATAGTGTCTGCCACGCAGACATCGCCGGCAATGCCGCAGATGTCCAGCCCCGTGGCCCCGCACGCCGTCACTATCCCGCGGATTCTGTCCGTGGCACCCGGGGCCTTGAAGATGGAATATTCCTCGCGATTGGCATCCTCGCCCTTGTGCAGCACCGTGACCTTGTCGCGATACATCATCAGAGCATCCATGACCGGCTGCCATATAGCAGCCCCGACCGAGTCGGCCACGCAGTGAGGTGGCCACTTGCCCCCGGCGTCCGAAAACGAGCAGTGATTCATCGGGTGACGGTCTGCCGTGACGATGACATGCCCGTACTCACGGCCCTTGTCACGGATATACGCAGCCAGCCTGTCCATCGCATCGACGGCATCGGGCACGGCCAGCGTCCCGCTGACAAAATCGACCTGCGGATCAACCACAATCAATATCTTCTTCTCCATACATTCAGTTGGGATTATAATGATTTGAGTAACCGTGCAAAACTACAAAAAATCATTCTGTTTGTCAATAACGCCAATGAATAATCTGACAATTCAAGCCAAAAGATTATTTTTGCAACTCACTCAAGTCTTATAGCAAACATAAAACAAAATAACAACAATGAAAGTATTGCTCGTAAACGGGAGCCCGAATCAGAAGGGCAACACGCGCATGGCGCTCGAGGAGGTGGCCAAGGCGCTGAACGAGGATGGCATAGACACCGAGATCCTCGACCTCGGCAAGAAGCCCGTGCCGGGTTGCATAGCATGCGGCAAGTGCTCGGAGACCGGCGTATGCGTGTTCGATCAGGGCATATATACCGAGATACGCAAGCGCCTCGAGGAGGGTGTCGACGGTTTTGTGTTCGGGTCGCCCACATATTACGCAGGCCCCAACGGATCGCTCTGCTCGCTGATGGACAGGCTCTTCTATTCGCTCAACCGCTATTTCCAGAACAGGCCCGCGGCCGCGGTGGGCATCTGTCGACGCGCCGGAGCCGTGCAGGTCGTGGAGAGGCTGAACAAATACTTCGAGATCACCAACATGCCGGTCGTCACCTCGCAATACTGGAATCTCGCCTTCGGCCGCACGCCGGGCGAGGTCGCCCGCGACGACGAGGGCATGCAGACCATGCGCACCCTCGGCCACAACATGGCGTGGATGCTAAAATCGCTGGCGGGTCACCCCGCCCCCGAGCGCGAAGAGCACGCTTGGACACACTTCATACGCTGAAAATATCGCCCGGCGATTCATTTTTTCGCGCCACTTGTAGTGTCAAGTGGCGCGATTTTCGTAATTTTGCAGAAAATTTCCATCAGGATCAATTTAACCACTCATTGAACAGATCTTTAGAACGATGAAAAAAGTGTTATTGCTCGGCTCGGGCGCCTTGAAGATTGGGCAGGCGGGCGAATTCGACTACTCCGGTTCTCAGGCGCTCAAAGCGTTGCGCGAAGAGGGAATCGAATCGGTGCTCATCAACCCGAACATCGCCACAATCCAGACATCCGAGGGTGTGGCCGACCGCGTTTATTTCTTGCCTATAACTCCCGAATTCGTCGAGGAAGTGATCAAGAAAGAGCGTCCCGACGGCATACTGCTCGCCTTTGGCGGACAGACTGCCCTCAACTGCGGCACTCAGCTCTATCTTGACGGTACTCTCGAGAAGTATGGCGTCAAGGTGCTCGGCACTTCGGTCGAGGCCATCATGATAACCGAAGACCGCGATCTGTTCGTGAAGAAACTCAACGAGATTGAGGTCAAGACCCCCGTCTCGCAGGCTGTCGAGAATCTCGACGACGCGCTGGCCGTGGCTCACCGCATCGGCTATCCCGTCATGGTGCGCTCGGGCTATGCCCTCGGCGGTCTCGGCTCGGGCATCTGCAACAACGACGAGGAGTTCATCGAGCGCTGCGAGAGCGCTCTGGCATACTCGCGCCAGATTCTGGTCGAGGAGTCGCTGAAGGGCTGGAAGGAGATTGAGTTCGAGGTGATACGCGATGCCTCGGACCTCTGCTTCACGGTCGTGCCGATGGAGAACTTCGACCCTCTGGGCATCCACACCGGCGAGAGTATCGTCGTGGCCCCCATCGTGTCGCTGGCTCCCGAGCAGATCAAGATGCTCGAGGAGATCGCCACCCGCACCGTGCGCCACATCGGCATCGTCGGCGAGTGCAACATCCAGTATGCGTTCAACGCCGAGACCAACGACTATCGCATCATCGAGATCAACGCTCGCCTCAGCCGCTCGTCGGCCCTCGCATCGAAGGCATCGGGCTATCCTCTGGCATTCGTGGCCGCCAAGCTGGCTCTGGGCTATACGCTCGACCAGATAGGCGAGCCCGGCACACCTTATTCGGCCGCCAAGGCCCCCGAGGTAGACTACATGATTGTCAAGATTCCCCGCTGGGACCTCTCTAAGTTTGTCGGCGTGGACCGCGAAATCGGCTCGTCGATGAAGTCGGTGGGCGAGATCATGTCGATCGGCAAGTCGTTCGAGGAAATCATACAGAAGGGCCTGCGCATGATCGGTCAGGGCATGCACGGATTCGTGGGCAACTCCGACCTGCACGTCGACGACCTCGAGCACGCCCTCACCCACCCCACCGACATGCGCATCTTTGCCATCGCTCAGGCTCTCGAGGAGGGCTATACCCCCGAGCGCGTGTCGGAGCTGACCAAGATAGACCTCTGGTTCATCAACCGTCTCAACAACATAGTGCGCTTTGCCGACTCGCTTCGACGTCGCGGCGGCAGTGTCGACGACATCGACCGCGAGACCATGCTCGAGGCCAAGAAGCTCGGATTCTCCGACTTCCAGATCTCGCGTCTGGTCGAGAATCCCACCGGCAACATGGAGGCCGACGTGCTGCGCGTGCGCAACCGCCGCAAGGCCCTCGACGTCACTCCCCGCATACAGCGCATCAACACCGTGGCCTCGGAGTATCCCGAACTCACCAACTATCTGTATGTCACCTACGGTGCCGAAGAGAACGCCATCCGCTATGACATCAATGCCCGCAACAACATCATCGTGCTCGGTTCGGGCGCATATCGCATCGGCTCGTCGGTAGAGTTCGACTGGTGCTCGGTCAACGCCGCCACAACCTGCCGCAAGCTCGGATACAAGGCCGTGATGATAAACTATAACCCCGAGACCGTGTCGACCGACTATGACATGTGCGACCGTCTCTACTTCGACGAGCTCAGCTTCGAGCGCGTCATGGACATCATCGACCTCGAGACACCCCGCGGCGTCATCGTCAGCGTGGGCGGCCAGATACCCAACAACTTGGCCATGAAGCTCTATCGCCGTCACGTGCCCGTGCTCGGAACATCGCCCATCTCGATCGACCGCGCCGAAAACCGCCACAAGTTCTCGGCCATGCTCGACCAGCTCGGCATAGACCAGCCCCGCTGGAAGGAGCTCACCACCGAGGACGAGATACACGCCTTCGTCGAGGAGGTCGGTTTCCCCGTGCTGATCCGTCCCAGCTACGTGCTGTCGGGCGCCGCGATGAACGTATGCTATGACTACGAGCAGATGCACGAGTTCCTCGGTCAGGCCGCCAAGGTATCCAAGGAGTATCCCGTCGTCGTTTCGGAGTTCCTGCAGAACGCCAAGGAGATCGAGTTCGACGCCGTGGCCCGCAACGGCGAGATTGTCGAGTATGCCATCTCGGAGCATGTCGAATATGCCGGCGTACACTCGGGCGACGCCACGCTGGTGTTCCCCGCCCAGAAGATCTACATGGCCACCGCGCGCCGCATCAAGCGCATCAGCGCCCGCATCGCCGAGGCCCTCAACATCTCAGGCCCGTTCAACATCCAGTATCTGGCCAAGGACAACTATGTCAAGGTCATCGAGTGCAACCTGCGCGCTTCGCGCTCGTTCCCGTTCGTGAGCAAGGTGCTCAAGAAGAACTTCATCGAGACCGCCACGCGCATCATGCTGGGCGAGAAGGTCGAGGTGGCCGACACATCGACATTCGACATCGACTATATCGGCGTCAAGGCATCGCAGTTCTCGTTTGCACGCCTGCACAAGGCAGACCCCGTGCTGGGCGTGGACATGTCGTCGACCGGCGAGGTCGGCTGTCTTGGCCGCGACTTTGACGAGGCCCTGCTCAACGCCCTCATCTCGGTGGGCCAGCACGTGCCCCGGAAGGGCGTGCTCGTCAGCTCGGGCGATCCCCGCGGCAAGGTCGACATGCTCGACGCATGCCGTCTGCTCGACTCGCGCGGATACAAGATCTATGCCACAACTGGCACGGCCGCATTCCTGAACGACCACGGCGTCAAGGCCACCGCAGTGGGCTGGCCCGACGAGGAGGGCGGACAGTCGGTGCTCGACATCATCGGCGACCACACCGTAGATCTGGTCATCAACATCCCCAAGAACCACACCAAGCGCGAGCTCACCAACGGCTATCGCATACGCCGCCACGCCATCGACCACAACATCCCGTTGCTCACCAACGCACGTCTGGCTCTGGCGTTCATCAAGGCGTTCATCTCGCGTCCCGTCGAGTCTATCGGCATCACCTCATGGCAGGAATATTGATGCGCGTCAGACCGCACGAATAATTACACAAAGCTGCCGCCCGAGCTTCGGGCGGCAGTTTTCATATTGTTTCTCAGGCTGTCGTCTCGTCTACCAGATAGACAATCGACTCGTACGGCCTCCTGATGGTGTCCATCATCGAGATCTCGCACGTTCGGGCCAGCGAGTAGCATCCGTCAAACTCCTGGCCGTCTATCTCGGTGCGCTCGTCGGCGGTGGCGCTGTGGGCGACCTCGGGATAGATGAATCCTCGGTCGCCGGCGGCTCCGCAGCACTGGCAGTTGGTCGGTATCACCACCTCGCGGGCACACTTTCGGGCTATCCGGGCCATCGTCTCGTCAACCCCGAGCAGCCTCGACGCACAGGTCGGGTGCAGCAGCACGCGCCCCTTGGGCGAGGTGACTTCGAGACGGGGCAGCACCTCGGTCTCGAGCCATTGGGTGATGTCGAGTATCTTCAGGCGCGCATACCGCTCCTTGTTCTCGGGAGTCAGCACGTTCTCGACGGCGCGCAACAGCGTATGCGTGCACGACGACGTGTCGCACACCACGGGCACGCGCCCCGAGTCGCTGAGCCGCCAGAAGGTCTCGACCGTCTTGTTGGCCACGATGGCCTGACCCTCGGGATCGCCCTTGTGCTGCCATATCTGCGAGCAGCACAGGCCGTGCATCTCCCGTGGCAACGACATGCGCAGGCCGGCCCTCGATGCCACACGCAACATCACGGTGACGAGGTCGTCCTTGCCCAGCGACGAGCCGCCGAAGATGCGGGTTATGCAGGCGGGGAAATATATGAAATCAGGTTTCTCGACCTCGTTCCAATGCAACTTGGCCGGGAAGGGGAAGTGCTTTGACCAGTGCGGCACCTGACTGTAGACCCTGTGCATGAGGTCCGTGGCCCAGATGAGCGGATAGGGCGAGATGATCTTGCCGGTCACAACGGCGGCGCGCAGCACGGCACGGATGCCGCTCTCGACGGCGCCGTAATTGGATGCCATCGAGCTGAGCGTGCGCTCGAACAGGCGCGGGTCATTGTGCTCGCGCACGCGGTCCGTCACCTCGGCGGTCGAGATGCCCATCGGGCACGGGGCCTGACACGATGCGTCGGCACAGCAGGTCTCCTCGCCTATGTACCTGTACTGTTTACGCAGTTCCGTGCTGCCGGTCTGCGCTATTATCCTCAGCGCCTGCAGTCTCTGGCGCGGGGTCAGCGTGATGTCGCGCGTCGGGCACACGTGTTCGCAATAGCCGCACTCCATGCACTTGTCGGCGCGGGCATATCCCAGCTTGTCGCCAAACAGGGTCATCTCCTTCATCGGACCGATGAAGCAGTCCGGGTCATCGTTTATCATCACGCCCGGATTGAGTATGTTCTGCGGGTCGGCCAGACGTTTCACCTCGCGCATCAGGGCATAGATGCCGGGGCCCCATTCGCGCTCGACAAAGGGCGCAATGGCTCGTCCGGTGCCGTGCTCGCCCTTCAGCGAACCCTCGAGCGATATGACGTGGTCGACCAGTCCGTCCATGAAGTTCCTGAAACGCAGGGTCTCCTTCTCGCCCTCGATGGTCGATGTGAGCATCGGGTGGATGTTGCCGTCGCGGGCGTGGCCGAAGATGGCGCCGTCATAGTCATACTTGCGGAACAGGGCCTGCACGCCGTCGACCAGCCTGTCGAGGTCGCCCACCGGGGCGGCGACATCCTCGAGTATCACCGTGGCGCCCGGCACGCGCGCGCCGGCCACGCAGGGGAATATGCCGTCTCTCATGCGCCAGAGCGCCTCGCGCTCGGCCACGGTGTGTGTGAAGTCCTCCATGCGGCACAGATTCTTGATCTTGCGGAACTCGGGGGCGAGTCTTGCCGTCAGTTCGGCCATCTCTTGGGGCGAGTCCGCGCCAAAGTCAACCAGCATGGCAGTCGTCCCCGCGGGCATGTCGCTGCGTCGTCCCATGTAGCTCTCGAGCGAGGCATAGTCCATCATCTCGACGGCCAGCGCGCCCTGCTCGCCGAGCCAAGCCGCCGATGCCGCCGCCGACGTCACGTCGGGGAAGAATAGCTGACAGCTGCTGTATGTCGAGAAGAGTGGCAGCGTGGACAGCTCGCCCGAAATGATGTATGCCAGCGTGCCCTCGCTGCCTATGAGCAGGTGGGCGAATATGTCCATCGGGTCGTCGAAGTCGACAAAGGCGTTCATGGCATATCCCGTGACATTCTTGATGCGATACTTGCGCACTATCTTCTCCCTCATCTCATCGTCGGCCAGTATGCGGGCCCTGATGTCCATGAGTCCGCGGCACAGGTCGGCCTCGTCGCGTGCGAACCTGCGGCGGTCGGCCTCGACGGCGCTGTCATAGCGGTGTCCGTTGGCCAGCATGAACTCGATGGAGCGCAGCGTGTGATACGAGTTGTGCTCGACGCCCGCCTGCATGCCGCTCGAGTTGTTGGACAGTATCCCGCCCATCATCGCCGCCGACGAGCTGGCCGGGTCGGGACCGATGCGGGTGTGGTGAGGCCTGAGGTATGCGTTGAGCTGCGCGGCGGTGACGCCCGGCTCGAACCACACCCTGTGGCCGTTGTCACGGATGTCATAGCGGTGCCAGCCGTTGCGAATCTCGCAGATTATGCCGTCGTTGACACTCTGGCCAGACAGCGACGTGCCCGCCGCCCTGAACGTCACGCCGATGCCGGTCCGGCGGGCCAGCTCGAGCAGGCGACCGATCTCGCCGATGTCGCGTGGCCTGACTATGGCCTTGGGAGGTATGCGGAAATAAGATGCGTCGCGGGCATAGACCTCGCGCCACAGATCGCCGTCCAGTATGCGGTCTTTGTCAAAAATATCCTTGAGTGCGTCTGACAGCTCCATAACAGTGAATCGTGATTTTGAGATAATGTATAATGAACTAACAACCGTCACCCCCGGCATGTTTTTGCCGGCCGGAACATTTTGCGGCATGTCGGTGTTTAGTATTATGCAAAACCGTTTTATCAACCAAAACATCTGTGATTATGGAAAAATATGTATGCACCGTATGCGGCTGGGTCTACGATCCCGCCGTCGGCGATCCCGAACACGGCATCAAGCCCGGCACATCATTTGCCGACCTCCCCGACGACTGGACATGCCCCGAATGTGGCGTCGGAAAAGAGGATTTCGAACCCGAATCCTGAATCACCGCGGCGGAGCGACCCTGACCCACAGGCGCTCCGCTTTTCTTTTGTTCCAAACAATCGGGCCGACCGGCGTGTTAGCAAGGTAAAGGGAGAGCCTACGACAAATCCCCTCCCCGCAACGACATTACATTATGGACGACATATTCATAATAATCATTCTCATATTGCTCAACGGTGTGTTCTCGATGGCCGAGATAGCCCTCATCTCCGCGCGCAAGTCGCGTCTGGCATCCGATGCCCGACAGGGCAGCCGCGGCGCCGCGACGGCACTCAAGCTGGCCGAGGACCCCGACCGCTTTCTCTCGACCATCCAGATAGGCATCACCCTCATCGGCATCCTCACCGGTCTGTATTCGGGCGCGGCGCTGGCCGACGATTTCGGCGACATCCTGCACGACTGGGGCCTCGCCCCCGCCACGGCCCGCACCACCGCCAAGATCATCATCGTGGCCGTGGTGACATACCTGTCCATAGTCATCGGCGAGCTGGTACCCAAGCGCATAGGCCTCGCCATAGCCAACTCGGCTGCCAAGTTCATCTCGCGCCCCATGCGGCTGCTGTCTCTGGCGGCTATGCCCGCCGTGTGGCTGCTCTCGGCATCGACATCGCTCATCGTCAGGATACTGGGCATCGAGAAGAACGACAATAACGTCACCGAAGACGAGATACGCTCGCTCATTCAGGACGGCACCGACGCCGGCGAGGTGCGCAAAGTCGAGCAGGACATCATGGAGCGCGCCCTCGTGCTGGGCGACCTGCGCGTGTCGTCCATCATGACCCCCAAGCTCGACGTCGCCGCCCTGAGGCTCGACATGACCGCCGACGAGGTGCGCCGCTGCCTGTCGGCCGAGCTGCACAGCTCATATCCCGTATATTGCAGCCGCACCACGGGCGAGGTCTGCGGCGTCGTCTCGCTCAAGCAGCTCATACTCACCATAGACAAGCCCGGTTTCAGGCTCAAGGACGCAGTCACCGAGCCCGAATACTTTCCCGAATCCATGAGCGTCTACGACGCCCTCGACCACATGAAGGCCCGCAACGTCAGCTTCGCCCTCGTGTGCGACGAGTTCGGCGATCTGGCCGGAGTCATCACCCCCAGCGACATCCTCGACGGACTCGTCGGCGCCATGCCGCAGCAGACCGTCACGCCCGGCATCGTGCGCAACGACGACGATGACAGCTGGACGGTCGATGCCCTGATACAGTTCTACGACTTCCTAAAGTACTTCGACCTCGAGAACCTCTATCACCCCGCGTCATACTCGACCCTCGGCGGACTGGTGCTCGAGGAGCTGCGTCACATCCCCCTGCCCGGCGAGAAGCTGACGTGGAACGGCATCTCTCTCGAGATCGCCGACATGGACGGCGCCCGCATCGGCCACATCACCGTCCGCATACCGCAGCAATCGGGCTACAACGAGTAGCCGAGCAACATTTTCCAAATAATTTTAAACTTTTCTTTCATTTTGCTTGTATATATTAAAAATTGATTATAACTTTGCAGCATCAACAAACAAAAACATCAAGCGATGAATAATTCACTCACACTTTCCAATCTTTGGTGGCGCCTCGGGTACATACCTCGATGGCGTGGGTGCTGATCGCGTTCGCAAAAAGAACAATCGACCTCTCACATTCAACTTCCACAATACAAACAACATCACAGGCCATCGGAAAAACAAATGTTCCGGTGGCTTGATTTTTTTTACTCGACATTATGAAAACAGATTTTCAGGACATCATCATAGACAAAGACGGTTTTTACGGACATTTCGGTGGCGCGTTCATCCCCGAGGTGCTCCAGAACAACATCGACGAACTGCGTCGCGAATACGCCAAGGCCATTGCCGACCCCGAGTTCATGGCCGAATTCGACCGGCTGATGCGCCACTATGTTGGCCGCCCCTCGCCGCTCTACAAGGCCGAGAGACTCAGCAAGCGCTATGGCACAAACATCTACCTGAAGCGCGAGGACCTCAACCACACCGGCGCGCACAAGATCAACAACGCCATCGGCTCGGTGCTGCTGGCCAAGCGCATGGGCAAGCGCCGCGTCATCGCCGAGACAGGCGCCGGACAGCACGGCGTGGCCACCGCCACGGCATGTGCCCTGATGGGACTGGAGTGCGTGATATACATGGGCGCCACCGACGTCGAGCGCCAGCGCCCCAACGTGGACCGCATGAGGATGCTCGGCGCCGAGGTCGTCGGCGTGACCTCGGGCAACTCCACCCTCAAGGATGCCGTCAACGAGGCACTGGCCGAATGGTGTGCCAACCCCTCCGAGACATTCTATGCCATCGGCTCGGCAGTGGGCCCGCACCCCTATCCCGCGATGGTGGCCCGATTCCAGAGCATCATATCGGAGGAAATCAAGGAGCAGCTGCTCGAACTCGAAGGGCGCGACCATCCCGACTGCGTCATAGCCTGCATAGGCGGCGGCAGCAACGCCGCCGGGGCGTTCTATCACTTCATAGACCGTCCCGAGGTCAGGCTCGTGGCCGCCGAGGCGGGTGGCAAGGGCATCGCCTCGGGCCTCAGCGCCGCCACGATCACGCTGGGCAAGGAGGGAGTCATACACGGCTCGCGCACGCTGGTGATGCTCGAGCCCGACGGCGAGATAACCGAGCCCTACTCCATCTCGGCCGGTCTCGACTATCCCGGCATCGGCCCGCTGCAGGCACATCTGGCCGAGAGCGGACGCACCGAGGTGTTGGCCATCGACGACGACGAGGCCCTGCGCGCCGGCCACCTGCTCACCCGCACCGAGGGAATCATCCCCGCCATCGAGAGCGCCCACGCACTGGCGGTGCTCGAGAGGATGAAGTTCGCCCCCGACGACATCGTGGTCGTCAACCTCTCGGGCCGCGGCGACAAGGACCTCGCCACATACCTCTCCAACAACATTCAGGCCTGACATCCCTCCCCCCGCCAACACATCGCGCCACAGCCCACCCAACGGCCGTGGCGCGTTTTGTCATTTAGTCGGTTTATTTGCTTTTTAAAGAATAATCAATTATTTTTGTATTTAAATTCAATTCATTGGATAATGAAGACAAAAGAAGAGTGCAAGTAACCAAATGGAATTAAAGCAGTATTAGCCGAAACCGGACATACCGGCAAATGGCTCGCCGAGATTACTTGTCTCAAATTAATAATTCAACAAAATGGACGCAAATAAATTCAGCGAGATATTACGTGACGAGATAGCTTCATACAAGGATTTTCTTGAAACGGCAGACAATGATTGGATTGTCAAGGGTTTTATTGATGTAAATAAAAACATATACACCATCACCAACGACACCAAGGTCGTTTCAAAAATCATCGAGATTCTATTGATTCCTAAACTGGAGTTATTTGCACGGAAGAATAATCTCATATTGGAATTGCCGTCGAAACAGAACTTCTATCCGGACCTGACATTTAAAGACTCGGAAGGGAATCTGTTCGCGGTTGATTTCAAGTCAAGTTACTATTCAGGGAATAAGGCAAACGGATTAACACTCGGCTCATACTGGGGGTATTTCAGAAACCGCCATGTGAAAATGAGTACTGACTACCCCTATGGAGATTATAAATGCCACATGGTGGTTGGCATACTCTATGAGCAAACCAAGGGATTGGACTCAGAAAAGACAGTATATTCCATTGACCAATTGGATATTATCAAATCCGTCATTCAGAACTTCATATTCTTCGTGCAGCCTAAATGGAAGATCGCTTTAGATCGTCCCGGCAGCGGAAATACCCGTAACATAGGCGGCACGGAAAATATCACGAAACTCATTGATGGAACGGGGCCTTTCTCGGAATTAGGTGAAGATGTATTTGACGATTATTGGATGAACTATTATAGCAAGGCCGATGCCAAGCTCTATGGTCCGGGGCAACCGAACTATAATAATTTGGAAACATATAAAGCATACAAAACGAATCAAGTGCTTTTAGATAAGTTGAAATAGACATGGCCTTGCAAATTCCACCCATAAAGTCCCAAGGAATCAAGACTAAATTAGTTCCTTGGATAAATAACATAGTCTTGAGGTCCGGAACAGATCTCGACAATGCAAGATGGATTGAGCCATTCTTTGGTACAGGAGTCGTCGGGTTTAATTCCATCACCAACGGAGAGTATATCGTAGGGGATACCAATCCCCATATCATCAACTTCTACAAGAAGCTCCAGTCCGGTGAAATCACTGAATGCAACATGTGCTCTTATCTGCAAAAGGAGGGCGCAGAGTTAAGTGCATCCGAAGAGGATGGCTATCGACATTATAAGTTTATCAGAGATAGATTTAACAAAGAGGGAAATCCTTTTGACTTTATTTTCCTTTCTCGCGCAGGATTCAATGGAATGATGCGCTTTAATAAGAAAGGAGACTGGAACATACCTTTTTGCAAGAAACCCGATCGTTTTGCTCCGGCCTATATTACAAAAATTTGCAATCAGGTGGCAGGAGTGCGTCATATAATTTCAACCGGTAAATGGAGCTTCAACAACGTATCGTTTGCAGAAATCATAGAACAGGCAACAGAGAACGATATCATTTATTGTGACCCTCCGTATTATGGAAGGTATGTTGACTATTATAATGGCTGGACGGAAGACAATGAAAAAGAACTATATACACTTCTCAAAAATACACCCGCAAAATTCATTCTCTCGACATGGCATCATAACGAATTCCGTAAAAACGATATGATGGCTCGGTTTTGGGAGGAGTTCAATGTAACTACAAGAGACCATTTTTACCACAATGGGGGAAATATCGAGAATCGACATAGCATTGTCGAGGCATTGGTATTTAACTTTGATTTAGTTGACCCGACCGAGATTTGCATGCCGTCATTCAAAACAGAACCCTCTCTCTTTGACATGGTCATTTAGTCGACAAAACTAATCCGCTGCCAAAGATTTAAGCCTTAGGGCATAAAATATCCTTATGTGGCAAAAATAATGCCATTACCAAACTGATTTAATTTCAGATTTTCTGTAGCCGTCATCAATCCGGCCCTGCGATACACATACACCCCTTAGCCAACCCTACCGAACCAACCGGTGAGGGGCGATAATTATTTGGATTTTTGTGCTGAAATTGATATTTTTGCGGTCATAACCGATGTCTGTTCATCACACACACCACGAGGACACACACCGCTATTGTTTGAAACCAATCATTGTCTATAATGTATAAAGAGATTGCAGCCTACATCCTGTTGTCATTGCTCCCGGCCACGCTATTTGCCCGCCAGCTCACGCCCGACGAGGCTTGGGCACGCTGTGGCGCGGAAATGGCACGGACCGCAATGAAAAGCCATGACGCCACGACGGCGCCGGTGCTGACAAAGACTCTCGCCGACTCTCTGGGCAACAAGTGCCTCTATGTCTTCGCCGACCGGTCTGACGGCATGCTCTGCATCGTCTCGGCCGACGATTGCTCCACGCCCCTTCTGGCCCACGACATCAATCCCGTCGAGGGTGACATGCCTCCGGCAATGGCCGGATGGATAGAGGGTTATGTCAGCGAGATCAGCGCGGCCATAGCCGCGGGCGCCACCGCGGACACCCCTCGCACCGAGGCCGCCGCGCTGCCCGAGGTGGCCCCACTCATCAGCACGAAATGGAATCAGGGCAACCCCTACAACCTCGAATGTCCCATATATTCGGGCAAGGAGAAGTGCAATACCGGATGCGTGGCCACCGCCGCCGCCCAGATCATGTACAAGTACAAGTATCCCGCCAAAGGCACGGGGAGCCACTCGTACACCGACGACATCAACGGGCGCAGCGTCACCATGTCGGCCGATTTCGGAGCCACCACCTACGCATGGTCCTCGATGACGGCCACATACACCTCGAAGAGCTCGACGGCGGCCAAGAACGCCGTGGCACGGCTGATGAGTCACCTCGGCGTGGCGTTCGAGATGGACTATGACTACCTGAACATCAACCAGAGCGCCGCGTCGCTCAAGGATGCCGCGCTGGGTCTGCTCAAATACTTCGGCTATTCCAAGGAGGTCCGCTATTTCGAGCGCAAATACTTCTCGCCCGACGCTTGGCGCGCCGCCGTACATGCCGAACTGGCCGCCGGACGTCCGTTGCTCTACGAGGGCAACAAGAACAACGCCGGACATGCGTTTGTCTGCGACGGATACAAAGCCGGGACGGACCGCTTTCACTTCAACTGGGGCTGGGGCGGCAACGGCGACGGCTATTATGCACTGTCGGCCCTCAAGCCCAACGTGACATCGGGCGCCGGTGGCGGCAACTATGACTACAGCGACAATCAGGGCGCCTTGTTCGGCATCCGCAAGCCGGGCAACGACGACCACCATGTCGCCGTCGTCAAGACATACGGCGACCTGACGGGAGGACGCCCCATGCTGCGTGACGACAGCAAGATCACCCTCACGATGTCAAACTGCGAGCATACCGGCTTTTATAATAATGTTATGTTCGACGGCGAGACATCGTTCATCTACGGCCTGCTGCTGACCCCCGTCGGCGGTGGCGAGCCCATGATGCTGGCCGACCTCGACGACAAGGTCACCTTGAAGTCGGGCTATGGCTACAGCTATGTCAACATCCCCGCGTGCGGCTCGGCCCCGGTGCCTCAGGGCGACTATACGGCTCGCCTGTATGCCGCCATTGCCGACGACTCGCGCGCACCCGAGTGGCAGCCGGTGCTGATACCATACGGCAACACCGACATGCTCAACGTGCATGTCGGGCGCCATCACGTCAAGGTCTACAACGCCCACACCACCTCGGCCATGCTGTCGGCGACGTCGATGCAGTGTCCCGCCGAGGTCAAAATCGGCGACACGTTCAAGCTCACGGCCACAGTCGGCTCGGAGTTTGCCGCATACGAGGGCGACATCAGCGTCTCGGCCATCTTCGAGTCGGGTCGCAAATACAAACTCGGCACGGCACGCAATGTCAACATAGCCAAGGGGGGTTCGGCGAATCTCGAGATAGATTGCTCGACCGCACATCTCGACGAGGGCACCGCCACCATCTGCCTGACCAACTCACAGTCGACGGTCTTCCACGAGGGTCAATCCGTTCAGGTGAGCTATGGCCGCCCCGAGCTCTCGGTCAGCCGGAAGGAATATCCCTCGTCGGTGCTCACCGGCAAGCCCTTTGTCATAAGGGTGTGGCTGCTGTCGGACAAGGCCCCGTTCGCGGGCCGGCTGGAGTGTCTCGCCACAGGCCCCGACGGGGTCGAGCGGACGGCCTCGTCGGCACCCGTGGCCGTGGAGATCAAGGCCAACAACACGGGGATGATTGAATTCGACATGCTCCCGTTCGAGACGGGTGGCGACTACATACTGCGCCTCAGGGGTGTGGACAATGACGTGGTCATCGACCTCCCCGACCCGCTCACCATATATTACAGAGAGCTGTCGATAGCCAATCTCTCGCTGCCCGAGCTGATAGAACGGGGCAAACGCAACGAATTCAGCTTCGACCTCGTGCTCACGGGCAACATTGGCCATTCGGGCTGCATGAACTATTGCATCGAATATGACGACCCCGCGCTCAGATACTGCGAATGGACCAACTACACCCGCTTCAGCATCGAGCCCGGCCAACCCGAGCACATTGAGTTTTATGATTATATAGGTGACGACGACCTGCAGCCCGGTCCGGCCACGATCTCTTTCTTTATCGGCGATGATGTCTACGCCACCGAGGGCGAGGTCATCGCCGGCCCCTATCCCGTCGAGGTCAAGGGGAACGAAGTGTCCATCGACCTCGTCGATGCCGCCGACGGCACCCTGAGGCTGACATACCTGACGCCGCACACCGCCACCATGCATGGCGCCATGGCCGGTGACAGAATCGACATCCACGACGTGTCGGGCAGGCTCATGCTCACCCTCGCTGCTACGACAGACAACCCCCTCCTCGACCTCTCGCCCCTCGCTCCGGGCATATACATATTGAACAGCAACGGAAAAAACATCAAAACCATCCTGAAATGAAAAAAATCATACCGGCCATGCTGCTTGTCGCCGTGGGAGTGACCTTTCCCGCCGACATCTCGGGCCATCTCATAGAGACGCGCTGGAATCAGGCCGCGCCATACAACAAGGTCTGCCCCGTGGACCGCAACGGCGAGACAACGCCCCCGGGCTGCGGTGCCGTGGCCGTGGGTCAGGTGCTGTACCATCACAGAGCCCCCGTCAAGGGTTTCGGCTCGGTCGACTATGACTACAAGACCATATTCGCCCCCGGCGACACGGTGGTCAGCAACGTCAAGTGGAACTTCGAGGAGCACCCATTCGACTTCGCCAACATCCTCGACTCGTACAAGAAAGGCACCTACAACGACACTCAGGCCACGGCCGTGTCCGAATACCTCTTCGGCATCGGCGCCGCCATGTACATGCAGTACCGCAAGTCCGGGTCGAGCCCCAAGAACGACGGCTCGCAGCTCTGGGGCCTGCACCACAACCTGCACGTCTCGCCCGACGCCATGTACCACTATCGCGACTACTACTCGACCGAAGAGTGGTCGGCGATGCTCGACAGCGAGCTGAGCAAGGGGAATCCCGTCTATTACGGCGCCGGATGGTATCACTACAACACCAGCGGCAAGCTGGTGCGCGCCGGCCACTTCTTCATCATCGACGGCAAGAACGATGACGGCACCTATCGCATCAACTGGGGCAACAACAACAACGGCGACACCGTAGACCTCGAGATAATGAACCAGAACGGCAACCTGCCCCACATCGGCGGCGGCGCGGTATGCTATCACACGCGCCAATGCATGATCACCGGCCTCGTCCCCGCCGCCGAGGGTGCCGTGTGGCCCGAGCAGGCGCTGATAAGCACCCGACCGCTGATACTCAACGACGACAAGGCGCTCGAGGAGGTGACACTCGGCAAGGACCGCAAGTTCACCATACAGTATCGCGTGCAGCACTACAGCGACCGCACCTACACGAACATCCACGATGGCATCGGCCTGTATAGGGATGGCGAGTCCGAGCCCTTCACCATCATCCGCAACGATTCGTGGCGCTCGGGGCTCGGCGCGGGCAACTATCTCGACCGCCGCAGGGTGGTGACGCTCGACCCCTCGCTCCCCGAGGGCACCTACACAGCCCGGCCTATGAGCGAGAACGCCGTCACCGGCAACTGGCAGCTGATGCTCGAGGGCGTAAAAAGCTCGTTCGACATCACCGTCGCCGCCAACAAGTCGGTCACCGTCAGGGTGCCCCACAACCATGGCGGCCCCTCGTCGCTCTTCCTCCGCGAGCCCATGCAGGAGGTCGCCAACCCCTATGGCGCCTCAAACCCCGGCAAGGTGATCTCGATGAAGATAGCCAACACCGGTCTCAACAACTACGAAGACTCGTTGCGCGTCACCATCCGCCCCGATGGCGCGGCCAAGCCCGTGGTGCTGCCCTATTATGTATCTGTATATCAGGGATGCGACCTCAACCTCGAATACCTCATACCCTCGGGGATGGTCGACCTCGAGGGGCGTGGATACGAGATCGCAGTCGAGTATCGCGACGACTATCGCGGTGAATACCGCACGCTCGGCGTGGGCGAGGAATCGGGCATCGACACCACCCCCGCCACGCCCGTCACCACCGACACCACCCTCGAGCTTCATGGTCTCGACGGACGGATGGTCTACCGCGGCCCGGCCGGCGACAAGCCCTCGCTGCGCCCCGGCATCTACATAGAGCGCGTCGGCGAGGCAGTCCGCAAAATCATTGTGAGATAACGGAATACGCGACGAGCGGTCCGAATTTTTAACATTTGTTTGTTAATTCCACCCTCCGATAGCCGGCGGGTGGAATTTTTTTTGTAATTTTGCGGCCTCAATCAGGTATATCACATAAGTAAGAAAGATGAATTTATCAGGTCCGATTGACTTTAAGCCGAAATTGGTTTCCGCTTTGAGTCACTATTCAATGGAAAAATTCAAGGCCGACCTCATCGCAGGTATCGTCGTGGGCATCGTCGCCCTGCCTCTGGCCATCGCATTCGGCATCGCGTCAGGCGTGAGCCCGACAGTAGGCCTCATCACCGCCATCATCGGCGGCTTCATCGTCTCGGCCGCGGGCGGCTGCTCCGTACAGATCGGAGGCCCCACCGGCGCGTTCATCGTCATCGTCTACAACATCATCGCCAACTTCGGCCTCGAGGGCCTCGCCGTGGCCACCTTCATGGCCGGACTCATACTCGTGGCCCTCGGCGTGTTCAGGCTCGGTACGGTCATCAAGTTCATCCCCTATCCCATCGTGGTCGGATTCACCGCCGGCATCGCGCTGACCATCTTCTCGACCCAGATCAACGACTTCCTCGGCCTCGGCCTCAAGAACGTGCCCAGCGAGTTCCTGCCCAAGTGGGGCATGTATCTGTCCAATCTGGGCAACATCAACTGGACCACTCTGGCCGTGGGCCTCGCCGCACTGGCCGTCATCATCCTCACCCCCAAGGTGTCGCGACGCCTGCCCGGTGCCCTCATCGCCATCATCCTCGTCACCGCCGTGGTGACGCTCGTTCCCGGCATCGAGGTCGAGACCATCGGCGACCGCTTCGGCTCGCTCCCCACCGACATCCCCCAGCCCCACGGCTTCGAGCTGACCATGGCCAACATCAACCGCCTGCTGCCCTCGGCGTTCACAATCGCCATCCTCGGCGCCATCGAGAGCCTCCTCTCGGCCACCGTGGCCGACGGCGTCACCGGCTCGCGCACCAACTCTAACACCGAGCTTATCGGTCAGGGCATGGCCAACATCATCGTCCCCTTCTTCGGCGGCATCCCCGTCACCGGCGCCATCGCCCGCACCATGACCAACATCACCAACGGCGGCCGCACCCCCGTGGCCGGCATCATCCACGCCGTGGTGCTCTTCCTCATCTTCCTGTTCATGATGCCCCTCATCAATCTGGTGCCCATGTCGTGTCTGGCAGCCGTGCTCATCGTCGTGGCATACAACATGAGCGGCTGGCGCACCATCCGCGGCATACTCCACAACCCCAAGAGCGACATCTCGGTGCTGGCCGTCACCTTCCTGCTCACCGTCATCTTCGACCTCACCATCGCCATCGAGATGGGCCTGATGCTGGCCATCATCCTCTTCCTGCGCCGCGTCATGGAGAACACCGAGATTAAGGTCTACTCCGAGCAGCTCGACATCGCCGAGGGCTCTGAGACAACCGTCCACGAGGTGCTCAACGTCAATCCCGGCGTCGAGGTCTACGAGATAGACGGCCCCTTCTTCTTCGGCGTGGCCACCAAGTTTGACGAGATGATGCGCTCAACCCTCGGCCGCAAGCCCAAGGTGCGCATCATACGCATGCGCAAGGTGCCCTTCATCGACTCGACCGCCATACACAACCTCGAGATACTCATCAAGTCGTCGCAGGAAGAGGGCATCCACGTCGTGCTCTCGGGCGTCAAGGACAACGTGCGCAAGGCACTGGTCAACGCCGGCATAGACCGCCTGATCGGTCAGGACCATATCTGCGATCACATAACCAAGGCCGTGGTCATGGCCAACCGCATCGCACCCGCCGCGGCCGACGACAATGACCGCGCACAGACACGCACTGCCTGATGTGGGTACTTCTGGCAACGGTCTCGGCACTCTGTCTGGGATTCTATGACGTGATGAAAAAGCTCTCGCTCGAGCGCAACAACGTGCTCGGCGTGCTTTTCCTCAACACCCTCTTCGGCGCCCTCTTCATGCTCCCTGTCGTCATCGCCGGCATCTGCCACGGCAACTGGGGCCTCGGGGGCACCCTCGAGGGCCACGGCGCCATACTGCTCAAGAGCTTCATCGTGCTGGGCTCGTGGCTGCTGGGCTATGCCTCGATCAAGCACCTGCCCCTCACCATAGCCGGACCGGTCAATGCCTCACGGCCGGTGCTGGTGCTGGTGGGCGCGCTACTCATCTTCGGCGAGCGGCTCAACGCATGGCAGTGGGCCGGCGTGCTGCTGGGCTTCTGGTCGCTCTTCTTCATCAGCCGCGTCGGAGGCCGCGAGGGATTCTCGCTGCGCACCAGCCGCTGGGTTTGGATGGCCATAGGCGCCACCTCGCTCGGCGCCGTCAGCGCCCTCTACGACAAGTATCTCATGACCCGCTTCGAACCCCTCGAGGTACAGGCGTGGTACTCGCTCTACCAGCTCGTCATCATGGGCATCTCGCTGGCCGTCATCATGAAGATACACCCCTCGGCCACGCCGCTCAGGTGGAAGTGGACCATCCCCTTCATCGCCATCTTCCTCACCGTGGCCGATCTGGCCTACTTCTACTCGCTCTCGCTCCCCGGCTCGATGATAGCCGTCGTCTCCATGATAAGGCGCGGCAGCGTCATAGTCTCGTTCTTCTACGGCTTCCTCGCCCTCCACGAACAGAACATCCGCCTCAAGCTCATCGACCTCACCATCCTCCTCATCGGCCTCACGTTCCTCGTCATCGGCTCGATGTAGACCTCGACATTGCCCCCAAAGGCACACCCCTTACACTCCGTCCAATCCAACAAAAAAGAGGTCTCGGGATTCGTCCCGAGACCTCCGGCGGTTTGTCTAACATTTTTTGCGGTAGAAACCCGCCTCCTTTCTTACCGCACTATTGTCTTCCTGACCGAGCCGTCAGAGAAACGAACTATCACCATGCCGCGATAATCCTCGCCAACCCTGCGCCCCTGCAGGTCATACCGGCCAATCTCGACCTTCTCGTCTACAACCGCAGCATCGTCAATGCCTGATTCCTCGCTTTCGCGTATGTCCCAGAAATTCTTCCAACCTTTAGCTCCCTGATAGGATGCGAGAGAACCTTTTGGAACATAGATTGTCATATCCGTGTACTGCTTTGCCACAAAGCTTGGACATCTCTGTGGAACAGGATCTTTAAGAGTTATTGTCTGCAACTTTGAATACTCTCTTAAATTTTCAGGATAATTCTTGACATTATTCCCTATTGTAAGATTTATGAGAGTGGTGGAAAAGTCGTTATATCCAAAGAAATTGTCAATGTCAATATCACAAAGGAACGTAAGACTCGTGATATTTTCAAGACATAATATGGTTTTAAATCTTATCCAAAAATCATATGTTTCATTGTAATTCCTATCATACCATACCATTTTTCTTCCAATTACAATATCTGTCACAGCATCATCATTCTCAAATATTTTTTCATCGAGTTTTAATGGATTATCGCCTTTTTCAATTTCTATTTTTTGTAGCTTGCTACAATTAGCAAAACACCATACATGGATTTTTTCCACGGAATTGGGAATTGTGACTGACAAAAGGCTGCTACAGCCATTAAAAGCACCATTATATATTTCTTTCACTGAATTGGGGATGGTGACTGACACTAGGCTGCTGCAATCAGAGAAAGCCGAATTCGATATTTTTGTCACCGAATTGGGGATGGTGACTGACACTAGGCTGCTGCAGCCAGAGAAAGCCCAATCTTCAATGTATATCACCGAATTGGGGATGGTGACTGACGAA